>NZ_JABFBB010000009.1:0-2482 GCF_017168555.1 Micrococcus sp. KRD012 | reverse complement strand
GCGCTCCACCCCGCAGAATGCCGCTGTTCTCGGCGGTCTCCCAGCCCGGCCCGTAGTATCGGGACGGACAACTGTGGAAAGGAGCCCCGTCGTGGGACTTCTGGACAACCTCGAACGCGGCCTCGAGCGGGTCGTGCGCTCGGCCTTCTCGGCCGGCGGTCCGCGGGCGGTCAAGCCGGTGGAGATCGCCTCGGCCCTGCGGCAGGCGATGGACGACGAGTCTCTCGCCCTGTCGGAGGGCCACACGGTCGCGCCCAACAGCTACGTGGTCCACTTCTCCCCCGCCGACTTCGAGCGCGCCCGCTCGTGGGGGTCCACCCTCGCCAGCGAGCTGTGCGACGAGGTCATCCGCCACGCCGACTCCCAGGGCTATGCGCTGCCCGGCACGGTCCGGGTCGCCTTCCACCCGGACGCGGACGTGCGCGCCGGGGACCTGCGCGTGGTCACCCGCCTGGACGACGGCTCGCTCACCGCCCCGGCCCCGCCCACGCCGACCAGCCGACCGTCGTGATGGGCCGCCCCGTGACCGGGCCCGCCGGCCCGGCCCTCGAGCTGGACGGCCGCATGCTCCCCCTGGACGGGGACGACCTGATCCTCGGCCGCTCGGCCGAGCGTGCCGACCTCGTGATCCCGGACTCCTCGGTGTCCCGCGAGCACCTGCGCCTGCTCACCGTCGGCTCCACGGTCACGCTCCTGGACCTGGGCAGCCGCAACGGCGTGCTCGTCAACGGCCGCCGCGTGGACGGCTCCGTCACCCTGCGCGACGGGGACGTGGTGACCGTCGGCCAGACCGAGCTGCTGTTCTTCGGCGGGACGGGGGGCCGCGCATGAGCGAGCTCGCCGTCGCCGTGCTCCGCATGGGCCTGCTGCTGGCCCTGTGGGTGCTGATCATCTCCATCGTCATGGCGCAGGGCCGCGACCTCGTGGTCGGCCGGCGCAACAAGACGCGCCTCCAGCAGGCCCAGCGCGACGCCGGCCTGGTCACCGCAGCGCCCGCGGCCGGGGTCGCCGGGGCGGGCTCGTCCGCGGTCGACCGACCCGCGCCCGCGTCGACGCCGGCCCCCGCCGCGTCCGCGCCGACGACGCCGGCCCCGCGGCTGTCCCGGACCCTGCGGGTGGTCGAGGGCCCGAAGGCCGGGCAGACCATCGCCCTGGAGGGCCGTCCCCTGCTGATGGGCCGCGCCCAGGACGCCGACCTGGTGCTCGTGGACGACTACGCCTCCGGCCGCCACGCCCGGCTGTTCCCGCAGGGCACCCGCTGGTTCCTCGAGGACCTCGGCTCCACGAACGGCACCTACGTGAACGGCGCCCCCGTCACCCGCGCGCTGCCCGTGGGCCCCGGCACGGCCATCCGCATCGGCAAGACCGTCATGGAGCTCGAGGCCTGACCCATGACCCTCGTCCTCCGCTACGCCGCCCGCTCCGACGTCGGCCGCGTCCGTGCCAAGAACGACGACTCCGCCTACGTGGGCCGTCATCTGGCCGTGCTCGCGGACGGCATGGGCGGGCACGTGGGCGGCGACGTGGCAAGCGCGTCCACGGTGCTGGATCTGGCCCCGCTGGATGCGGTGGGCTACGAGGACCCGGCCACGGTGCTGCCGGACGAGATCCAGAACGCCAACCTGATCCTCAACGAGCTGGTGCACGCCAACCCCAAGCTCGCCGGCATGGGCACCACGTGCACCGCCGGCCTGCTCGCGGGGACCACGCTGCACATCGCGCACATCGGCGACTCCCGTGCCTACCGGCTCGCGGACGGCGAGTTCTCCCAGGTCACCACGGACCACACGTTCGTGCAGAAGCTCGTGGACGAGGGGCGCCTCGAGCCCGGGGAGGCACCGTTCCATCCGAACAAGAACGTGCTCATGCGCGTGCTCGGCGACGTGGACGCCTCCCCCGAGCTGGACGTGTTCGAGGTGCCCGTCGCCCCCGGAGAACGGTGGCTGTTCTGCTCGGACGGCCTCACGGACGTGGTCCCCCCCGAGAAGATCCACGAGGTGCTGCGGGACTCGGAGGCTCTCAACCAGGCCGTCGACACCCTCGTGGACCTCACCCTCAAGGGCGGCGCCCCGGACAACGTGACCGTGGTGGCGTTCGAGATCGCGGAGGGCACGGCGGAGGAGCTGGCCCCCGTCCCGGACGTCCACCTGTCCGAGCAGGCCCTCGCCGCCGCCCACCCGCCCGAGGTCGGCCCGGTCTCCGGCCTGCTGCTGCGCGAGGACCTGGACGCACGGCCTCACCTGCTCGTCGGCGCGGCCTCCAACGCCGTGAAGACCGATCGCATCCCCGTGGTCACCCGCAGCTCCACGCGCCGCCGTGCCGCCGCCCTGCTCGGCGAGACGCCCGTGCCGGAGAACCGTCCCCGGCGCACCGCGGCCGTCCTCACGGACGGGCCGGATCCCGCCGCCGCCCCGCGCCCGGACGCCTCCGTCCCGCCCGCCGCGCAGAGCGGCACCGCTGCCGCCGCCGGCTCCTCCTCCGC
>NZ_JABFBB010000008.1:22145-44307 GCF_017168555.1 Micrococcus sp. KRD012 | reverse complement strand
GGACGGGGTGAGGGGGTCAGCGCCTCGTCAGGACCTGCCCCTGGCCGGGCTGTCAGGCAGTCCTGGCGTCCTCCTGGGCGGTGTGCAGGAACCACTCCAGCGCGTAGAGGAACGCCTCCTGCGCCGCGGGCGGCTGAAGGGTCTGCGGCTTGATGCTCGGGCGCCGGCGGAGAGACTCAGGACCGAATTCCAGCCCGGGGATGAGATTCAGACGTCCCCGGAATTCGTCGAGAAGCGCCTCGTCCGTGAAGGGAGGCCACTTCGCCAGGTGATAGAAGACGACCTCGACGCCGTACGTCGGGTACAGGATCACCGGCCAGATGGCGCGTGCTGACGTGCGCGGGACGACCAGGAAACAACCGCCGGCGGCATTGTCCGCGAATTCCGCCCGGCCACCGCGCTCGACCCAGCCTCGTTGGACCTCGATCAGTGCGCGGGCCGATTCGGGATCGTTGTGGTCGTGCAGTCGGTCGACCCAGCGGTCCCGGAGCGCAGAGTCGTTGCCCGGGGCCGCGAGCGACCGGGGATCGGTCAGGTCGACATCGACGTCGATGAGCTCGGCGAGCTGCTCCGCCAACAGACGCTGGCCGCCGTCGGCACGTCCATCCTCGGAGAAGCGCACGCCTTCGGCTGCGAGGACGTCGTGCGGATCGTCCGTCCGGTGGACGTCGGCCCACCGGAAGGACGGAGAGACGGTGCCTCCCGCCTGGAGCACACGATGAGCGTGCGGCAGGGCAGTCCGTGCGAGGTAGGTCCCCACGGGGACCGGATGGCTTCCGATCAGCCGTGCGAGTTCGCCATAGGAGGTCCAGAACCCGGCGGGAATGGCCTCGACGGCATCCGACAGCGTCTGCCAGGCCGTGTGGGCGACTCCGGAGGCGGCCTCTGCTGAGGGCCCCGGCCAGATGCCGACGATCCGGTCCGCCAGCCGCTCGGCGCGAGCACGGATCTGCGCGGGACCCCATACCGGTTCAGCGGAGATCTCCTGGTTCATGCGGATGCCGCTCTTGGCCAGCTCCGCACGCTTGACCGCAAAGGGCCCGTTGCTCAGCTCGCTGTTGTACCCGGTGAGGGTGAGGTTGCCCAAGGTGTGGAGGAGTTCGGTGTGCACCTCTCGAAGGTCCTGGTGCGCCTCGAGCTGGCCGGCCAGAGCGCGCTCCCACTCCTCCGTGAGGGTCTGCGGCATGACGTGCTCGATGGTCGCGCTGTCGAGGTCCACCGGTTCCTTGCTGCCGTAGGACTCCTCGATCCACCGGAGGATCAGCTTCCGGTGGGCCGCTCGGCCCGTCGTGTAGAAGGGTGCCGTCATCACGGCCTGGCGGACCTGGTCGTCGGAGGCGAAGTGCTTCCGTCCGCTGGAGAGGAAGCGCTGCAGGGCATCCGCCGGGTCGTCCTGACCCTGGATGTCCGCCGTCGCCGCGAGCAGAGTGCTGTTGAGACCGTCGGAATAGCGGCCGAAGACGAGGCGTCGGACCAGGTACGACTCGAGGTAGAGGAGCGCACGGGCCAGTTCGTCCGAGTCGATGTCCCCCAACGACCGGCGCTCCATCAGGTGCAGTGTGATCGGGAACGTCGTCGTCGTGCGCCAGGCGCGCAGGCGTGCCAAGCGGAACCGCACTGCGGCGTCCTTCTCCTTCTCCGGGCGGAGCATGACGTCGTAGAGACGCCCCAATGCCAGGAACCGCTCGACTTCGTCCCTGACCTGCGACTCGTCCTGCAGGTCACGCATGCGACGCTGCTGCCCCGCGTAGATCTCGGTCTGGCGGACCTTGGGATCCTGTTGCACCAGGTCAAGCCAGAACAGCGTCTCCAGTTCCTCATTGGAGAGCAGGTTCTGCAACGGGAGCCACAGGGTGGTGTAGACCTCGTCCGCCCGTGTGGGCAGGTGCATGAACAGGTAGTTCCTGAGCAGGTCGCCCTGGGTGAGCTTGAGGCCGGTGTTGTTCAGCGACTCGAAGATGCGGTGGGCGTTGTCGTTCTCCCCGGTGGTCACGGACACGATCGACAGGCCTGCGACGACGGCGGACTCGACCTCCGCCAAGGTCAGCGGCTCCTCTTCACCGTCAGCAGACGGTTGACTCAACCCGAGCAGCGTCGTCAGGAAGAACTGGTGGGCTTCGCTGATCCTGGAGCCTTCGGCAGCGTCCGGGGCGTGCTCGATCCGCCCACGGTAGGCGGCACGGTCGGCCTGTGTGGGCAGGACCTTGTACCGGAGATCGCCGTCCTCCCACTTGTTGACCAGGTACTTCTCGTTGACCCGATCGGCGTGCATGGGGCCTTCGTGCTCAGCCCGGTGGTCGCGGATAGCGGCGAGGAGGAGCGTCAGCGTCGTCAGCCGCTGCTGCCCGTCCACCACGAGCCACCGCTGGACGCCGCCAGGCCCGTTGTCCCGGAAGCCGGCGAGAACGAGGGAGCCGAGGAAGTGGGTCGCCGAAGGGTTGTCCCGCCGGTGGTCGGCGACGTCCACGACGTCCTCCCACAGTCGCTGCCACTGCGGGCGGCCCCAAGAGTACGTCCGCTGATAGAGCGGGACCGTGTACTGGTAAGAGCCCCCGAGGAGTTCCTGAAGGGTGACTTCACGCGCGGTGACCATGCAAGGCAGTCTACGAAGCCAGGGGCGCTCGCTGAGGAAAGACGATCGGGCCAACCGGGTCCACCGCCAGACCCGGAGCGAGCGGGCCCAGATAGTGACACGGACGTGAACGTGCCCGGCACCACACAGCCGATCGTTGTGTGGCAGTATCACGCGAGAACGCCTAACGGCCAGGGGAGCCGACACCGTGAGGCGCGTCGTCCTGACCATCGCCGCACCGGCTGAGGCCAAGCGGGGAAAAGCGAGGAGCGTGACGCCGTGAAGCGTGCAGTGGCCCTATCGGATCGCGGCAGTGGCGATCCGACCGCCCGATCCACGTCACCTCTCTCCCGTCTACACCAGGAGGGCTGAAGATGGCGATGCCTCTCTCCGACTACCAAGCCAAGTACTTCGCCCACGAGCTGCAGCGCAGCTACGCGAACGATCATGTCGGCAAGCTGGCCGGGCTGCTGTTCGACGCGCAGGTCGAACCCAAACCGCATCAGATCGATGCGGCGCTTTTTGCGCTCCAGACGCCGTTCCTGCCGGGTGTGATACTGGCGGACGAGGTCGGCTTGGGCAAGACGATCGAGGCGGGCATCGTCATCTCGCAGTACTGGGCTGAACGCAAACGCCGAATCCTGATCATCGCTCCCTCGAGTCTGCGACAGCAGTGGAAGCAGGAGCTGTACGAGAAGTTCCTCGTCCCATCCACAATCCTCGACGCCAAGTCGAAGCACTCGCTGCTCGCGACGACCGACACCCGCACTCCTGACGTCCTCATCTGCTCGTACGAGTTCGCACTGCGACACGAGACCTCACTCCTCCAGCCGTGGGATCTGGTGGTGGCTGACGAGGCGCACCGGCTGCGCAGCTTCTGGAACGGGAAGGCGAAGATGGCCGAGGCCGTCTCACACGTCACCCGGAGTGCGCACAAGACCGTTCTGCTCACCGCGACGCCGCTGCAGAACAAGCTCGAAGAACTGTACGGCCTGGTCTCGATCTTCGACCCCGACTACTTCTACTCACTCGACGCGTTCCGCGAGCGATACATCAAGAACCGCGACCTGACGGGCGACGACGACCTGGTCGAACGTGTGGCAGCGATCTCCAAGCGCACGCTCCGCAAGGACGCCAACAAGTACATCCGGTTCACCGAGCGCATGCCGATCACGGTGGAGTTCACACCGTCACCCGATGAGGAGCGCCTCTACGACCTCGTCAACGACTACCTGCAGCGCGACGAGCTGTTCGCTTTCGCGGGATCGCAGCGTCACCTCTCGGCTCTCATCATCCGCAAGCGCCTGGGTTCGTCGACGTATGCAGTCGCGAGCACCTTGGAGAACATCGCCAACCGCCTCGCAGACGAGGTGGCAATGGGCCAGCTCCGCGACAACCGCGGCGGGCTGTTCCTGGCCGACTTCGAGACCGGTGACGAACTCGAGGCGGAGGTCATCGAGGAGGCCGAAGAGGCCACCGGTGAGACCGCTGACGCGCAGCTCGATGCCGAGACCCTCAAGCGCATGCGTGCCGAGGTGGAGGAGCTCCGCGAATACGAGGCTCTTGCGCGCTCGATCACCGTCAACCAGAAGGCGGTCAAGTTGAACGAGGCCCTCGACATGGGCTTCGAGCGACTCCGCGAGCTGGGTGCCGCCGAGAAAGCGATCATCTTCACTGACTCGACGAAGACGCAGGAGTACATCGTCCGCACACTGGCCGAAGCCGGCCGCGGGGAAGGCGTCGTACTGTTCAACGGCTCAAACACGTCACCTGAACAGACAGCGGTCTACCAGGCGTGGCTGACGGCCAACAAGGACGGCGACCTCGTCACGGGCATCCCGGCGGTCGATCGCCGCAAGGCGCTCGTGGACTATTTCCGTGAGCAGGGCACGATCATGATCGCGACCGAGGCGGCTGCAGAGGGTATTAACCTCCAGTTCTGCTCGATGCTCGTCAACTACGACCTGCCGTGGAACCCGCAGCGCGTCGAGCAGCGTATCGGCCGCGTGCACCGCTTCGGCCAGAAGCACAACGTCGTCGCTGTGAACTTCAGCAACAAGGGCAACGTTGCCGAGCAACGCATCCTCGAGCTGTTGACGAACAAGTTCCAGCTGTTCTCGAGTGTGTTCGGCGCCTCCGACGAGGTGCTTGGCGCGGTGGAGGACGGCCTCGACTTCGAGAAGCGAATCAGCGACATCCTCACCCGCTGCAAGACGGCCGGCGAGATCGACGCGGCGTTCAAACAGCTTGAGGATCAGTTCGCAGGCGAGATCTCGAAGGAGATGGCCAGCGCCAAGGCCAAGGTCTTCGACCACCTTGATCCGCATGTGCAGGATCGACTGAAGGCGTACGACGAGCAGTCGGGCGACGTTCTCAACAAGTTCGAGCGTCTCCTGCTTGCGATCACGCAGCACGAGCTCCGCGATGTCGCGACGTTCGAGGGCGACGGCCGCACGTTCGTGCTGAACCAGGCTCCTACCAAGGATGCGCCGACGGGCCGCTACTTCTTCAAATCGAAGCCGCTCCCGAACGCGCACCAGTATCGCTACGCCAGTCCGCTCGCGCAGCACGTCGCAGACACCGCGAAGGCGCACGAGACGCCGCAGCGCGAGCTGACCTTCTCGCTCGGCCAATCGAAGCGGGCCAGCAACGCTGTCAAGGCGCTCGCGGGTAAGAGCGGCGAGCTGACGGTCAACCTGCTGACCTTCACGATGCGGGCGCGCGACGAGGACATCTCCGAGTCGTACATGCTCGCCGGTGGCATGACCGACGACGGCCAGTACTTGGACGAGGAATACGTTGCCGACATCCTGGACCTCGCCTGCCAAGGCGTCGGTGAACAACCCGTCGCGGTCGACGTGGCTAAGGTCGAGCCGCAGCTCAAGGCGCGGCTCGGTGAGCTGGAGAAAGAGGTTCAGGGGCGCAACTCTCGCTACTACGACCAGCAGGAGGAACTGCTCTACCGCAACCAGCAGGACCGCAAGGCTGAGCACGAGGGCAAGATCCGCGAGTACCGCACCAAGGAGAAGGAAGCCCGCAAGGCGGCGAAGCAAGCGGACGACCCGATGGAGCAGCTCAAGCTCAAGCGTGAGGCCCGCAAGTGGGAGCGCCGGGCGGACGAGGCCGACGACGACTTCCGTGATGCACGCCGCAAGCTGCAGGCCGAGATCGACGAGAAGCTCGACATGATCGAGCAATCCCTGCAAGGCACCCAGGACACCGAGCACCTGTTCGCGATCCGCTGGCGAATCGTCGCGTAACGGTCAGCGTTCACAAAAGACATCAAAATTGTTAAACTGAGGAAAGAGAAATACCCGATGAGCGAAGAAATTCACGAAACCCCATCCACTACCCCGAACTTCCAGACCGAACTGGCAGCGCAGCTTGCTGAGCTGATGCCTGAGGTCATTGCCGACGGCAAGGTGGACGTGGAGAAGCTCAAGGAGCTGCTGGACGGTGACGCGTCCGACACCAGCGAGCGTTTCGGGCTGTTCTGGCCGGGTAAGAAGCGCGCCCTGCGTGCCGCGCAGGAGCCGACCACGGCGACACTGCGTCCTGACTTCGAGAACTCGAAGGACTGGGACACCACCAAGAACGTGTTCATCGAGGGCGACAACCTCGAGGTGCTGAAGATCCTGCAGAAGCACTACCACGCCAAGATCAAGATGATCTACATCGATCCTCCATATAACACCGGCAACGACTTCGTCTATCCGGACAACTACAAGGAGGGCCTCGACACCTACCTCGAGTGGACGCGTCAGGTCAACGAGGAGGGTAAGAAGCTCTCGACCAACGCCGACACCGAGGGGCGCTACCACTCCAACTGGCTGAACATGATGTACCCGCGACTCAAGCTCGCGCGGAACCTGTTGACCGAGGATGGCGTCATCTTCATCTCGATCGACCAGCACGAGCATGACAATCTTCGACGCGTCTGCGCAGAGGTCTTCGGTGAAGGCAATGTCCTGGGCTCGGTGTCCGTCGTCAACAATCTCAAGGGCCGTTCGGACGACGAGTACTTTGCCACGGCGAACGAATTCCTGATTGCATGCGGGCGCAGCAACGAGGGCGCGACCATCTATGGCTTCGCTGCCAGTGACGATTATCAGGCGGAGTTCAAGTACTCCGACTCGATCAGCAACTACAAGGAAGTTGGTCTGCGGAAGACTGGCAAGGGATGGCGCCGCGCTGACCGGCCAAACATGTTCTACCCGATCTACTTCACCCCTTCGACGTCCACGTTCTCGCTGGAACCTGGAGGAGACGCCGTCGAGATCTTGCCCCTTGACACCGCTGGGGCCGAGGGCCGATGGCGCTGGGGCAAGGAAACCTTCCTGGAGCAGAAGGACACCGAGCTGGTGGCTCGCGAATCGCGTGGACGCTGGACTGTCTACGTCAAGATGCGTGACATCGTCGATGGTGCTGCAAGGACCGTGCGGCCGAAGTCAATCTGGATCGACCCGCGCTATGACACGTCTGGCGGCGACCGGGCAATGAAGGAGCTCTTCAGCGGAGTGAGCTACTTCGACAATCCAAAGCCTGTCGAATTCATCAAGGACGTCCTGAAGATTGGCTCAACGAAGGATTCGTTGGTGCTCGACTTCTTTGCCGGTTCAGGAACGACGGCGCAAGCTGTCTTGGAGCAGAACGACGCGGACGGTGGATCTCGACGTTTCATCATGGTGCAACTTCCCGAGCCGACGCCGGAAGGATCCGCTGCTCGGAAGGCTGGGTACGCGACGATCTCAGCCCTGTCTGCTGAGCGGATTCGCCGCGCGGGAGAGAAGGTCCCTCAGTCCCGCACCTCGGGCCATGTTGATACCGGATTCCGCGCCTACAAGTTGACCGACACAAACTTCTCGAAGTGGAAGGTCTCTAGCGACGTCGACAGGACCGAACTCGAGCAGCACCTCTTCGACCTGCGTGAGTCCAGCAGTGCGGATGACGCGTCGGCGGACGATCTCCTCTCAGAGATCCTCCTGAAGCAGGGCTATTCCCTGACCGAGCAGATCGCGTCGGTCGAAGTGGCTGGCCTCGATCTGCGCTCGGTGGGCGATGGCGTCGTGCTCGCCTACCTGAACGAGCACGTCAAGCCGACACTCGAGCAGCTGCGCTCTGTCGTGAATGAAGACCCTGCCCGTCTGATCGTCCTTGAGGATGCCTTCCAGGGTGACGATCAGTTGAAGACCAACCTCGCCCAGCTCTGCAAGAGCAAGGGCATCGAGCTCTGGACGGCCTGATTATGGGAGACAACACAGCAAGCAGCGGATTCAAGTTCGACGCCAGTCAGGCGTACCAGCTCGACGCGATCAAGTCTGTCGTCGACCTCTTTGACGGCCAGCCGAAGGACGCCGAGAAGTTGGAGACGACGCTGCGCGGCCAGGTAGCCGCTGTCAACGAGACGGAGAACGCGGCGCTGGACCTCGAGCTTTCGCAGGAGGTTGGCGCGGTTGGTAACCGCCTGGTGCTCGACCGCGACACGGTACTGGCCAACCTGCAGCGCGTGCAGGATAAGAATGGCCTCGAGGTTGCCTCCAAGCTGTTCGATGACTCCGGCCTGGACTTCGATATCGAGATGGAGACGGGCACAGGTAAGACGTACGTGTACCTCCGCACCATCTTCGAGCTCGCCGAGCGGTACAACTTCACGAAGTTCATCATCCTCGTGCCGAGCGTGGCGATCCGTGAGGGCGTGAACACCAGCATCCGCCTGATGCGTTCGCACTTCGAGAACCTGTACAAGAAGCGCAACATCACTTTCGACTCGTCGGTTTACAGCGGTAAGACGGCCGAGGAGGTGCAGTCGTTCGCGACGTCGACCAACGTGCAGATCATGGTCATGACGATTGACTCGATCCGTGGCAACGCGAACACGCGCATCATCCACCAGACGCGCGACAAGCTGAACGGCCTCAAGCCGATCGACTACCTGAAGGCCACGCATCCGGTCGTCATCATGGACGAGCCGCAGAACATGGAGTCCCTGCTTTCGCAGTCGGCCGTGAGTGAGCTCGACCCGCTGTTCACGCTGCGCTACAGCGCGACGCACAAGAAGCTCCGCAACGTCGTCTACCGGCTCGACCCGGTCGACGCGCACGATCTCGGTCTGGTGAAGCAGATCGTGGTGGCCGACGTGCAGCAGCAGGGCGCGGACGCGACGCCGTATATCAAGCTGGTCGAGGTCAAGAACGACAAGGGCTGGGTTGCCCGGCTGGAGCTGTCGTGCCGCAAGGCGGACGGAACGCTGAAGCGCAAGGTTGTGAGCGTCAAGCCGAACAAGGAGCTGTCCAGTCCGAGAGTGACGGGGAACCCGGCGTATGACGGGTGGCGTCTCATGAGTGAGATGAACCTTGCGTACGACGGCGCCCCCGGGAGCGTCGAGCTCAACCTCCATGGAACGCTCCACGAAGGCGAGAGCATCGGCGGGTCCTCGGGTGCAATCTACAAGGAGATGATCCGCGAGACGATTAAGGAGCACCTGCGTAAGGAAACGCAGTTGCGCGCCAAGGGCATCAAAGTGCTCAGCCTGTTCTTCATCGACAAGGTGGAGAGCTTCCTCGGTAACGGCTCGAACAACAACGATGCGAACGGCCAGTTCGTGCAGTGGTTCGACGAGCTGTTCCGTGAGGAGCGCGCCAAGTCACCGCAGTGGCAGGAACTGCTTCCGCAGGATCCGGCCGAGCTGCGTCGCGGCTACTTCTCTGTCCTCAAGGGCAAGAAGGGCGCGGCAGACAAGTTCCAGGACACGTCCGGCACCACCAAGGCCGACGATGACGCGTACGAGCTGATCATGCAGCAGAAGGAACGCCTGCTCGACGAGAACGAGCCGACGCGGTTCGTGTTCAGCCACTCTGCCCTGCGCGAGGGCTGGGACAACCCGAACGTCTTCCAGATCTGCACCCTGCGCGAGATGGGCGCCGAGACGGAGCGACGCCAGACGCTCGGACGTGGCCTGCGTCTGCCGGTCGCGAAGAGTGAAGGCGGCTACGAGCGTGTGGCCGATCGAGGCATCGCGACGCTGACGGTGGTCGCGAACGAGTCGTACAAGCAGTTCGCCGACGCACTCCAGAAGGAATACAAGGACGCGGGTGTCGAGATCGGCCGCGTGCGCAAGGCGGAGTTCTCGAAGATCCCGCTGCCGAACCCCGACGGGTCGCTCACCGATGAAAACCTCGGCTACGAGGGCTCCGTGTCGATCTGGGAGCACTTGCTCGCACAGAAGTTCATCGATAAGGACGGCGTCGTGCAGCCGAAGTTCCAGCCGAACACGCTCGATTTCAGCCTCAACTTGCCTGTCGACTTCTCGTGGGCCGAGCCGTTCGTCGTCGAGCTGGTCGGCCGCGCCAACATCGGCACGTATATCAAGCCGAAGAGCAAGCGACACTCGCGCAAGCTCAACAAGGAGCTGTTCGCGAACCCGGAGTTCGAGAGGTTCTGGGAGACGATCAGCCGCCGGACAACGTACCGCGTCGAGGTGGAGCGCGACAAGATCATCGACAACTCGGTCAAGGCGATCAAAGAGGCACCAGACATCGACCCGCTGCGCATCCAGGTCACCCGCGCGGGCGTGAAGGTGCTCCGCGGTGGCGCGAAGGGTCAGGAACTCGGGTCACGTCAGCAGGAACTCCGAGGCAGCTACGACCTGCCCGACATCATCGGCGAGCTGCAGGAGGCCACGTCTCTCACTCGCAAGACCATTGTCGACATCCTCGTCGGCAGTGGCCGGCTGGACGAGTTCATCGCGAACCCGAACGACTTCATTGCCATGGCCAGGCGCCTCATGCAGACCGAGCTCGCGAAGCTCGTCGTCGACGGCGTTCAGTACGAGAAGATCGCGGGTTCTGTCTACGAGCTGCGTGAACTGCGCAAGGATAGCGAAGACGAGAAGGAGCGTTTCCTCGACCAGATGTACAAGCTGGAGAACGCAGACAAGTCGAACTTCGACTACGTCGTCTACGACTCCGACCCCGAGCGCCAGTTCGCCGAGCTGCTCGACGGCCGCGAGGACATCAAGTTCTTCATGAAGCTGCCCGACAAGTTCAAGATCGACACCCCCGTTGGGCCGTACAACCCGGACTGGGCAATCGTGAAGCACGAGGACGGCGAAGAACGGGTGTACATGATCCGAGAGACGAAGAGCACGGACGACGAGATCAAGCGCCGGCCGACGGAGAACGCGAAGATCAAGTCTGCTGAGAAGCATTTCGAGGCCATCGGTGTGCCGAACTACGCGGTGTCGGTGCCCGCCAGCTGGAAAGTGTGATCGGGAGCAACAGGTGAGCCTACACCGGACCTGAACCTACCCTTGACCAGTGGTCTGCCTTCCCATCTCTCGCGATCGGCCCCCTGCCCCCCTGTGGGGGCAGGGGGCTACCCGTGCGTTCGGTGCTCTTGCATGTAAAGGAGGTCCTCGAACTCGACGAGGATGTTTTCTCGGATCTTCTCGGAATCGACCCGCAGATGTTTCCACGTCTCGCGCGCACGGATAATATGTCCGGAATCCCCAAACTCAAGACCACCGCTTTTCGCATCGTATGCCCACACCGTTGACTCGGCGATGATACGGTCGAAGATTTGCTCGCTTCTGATGAGCCCGCGCACATCCTCCTGGGTGCGGCAATCGCTGAGATCAGCATAAACCCCGGCCCAACCGAGAAAGAGAAGATCGCCGCCCGCCTCCCACGGCAGCCCCGAAACGTGGTCAACGACAAGGCAGTAATCAGGATTGCAGTCAGTGGCCATCGTCGAGGAGCGACCGATCACGCCAGTGGATTCCGCAAGGTCCAGGTAGATGGACTGCTCGAACCCGATATCGGAGGAGTAGGTGAGCCATTCACACAGGAGGAGTCTGGCGGCCCCGCGCATCTCCTCCACGGATCCGGTCTCCCATCGATGAGGGATGCGACGGGATGCATAGTCCAACGATTCTTGATAAGTCCTGAGCATTACCTCAGTATACGCTAGAGTGAATCTTTTCATTCTGAAGGATGAAGGGGCACGGGCACGGGCACGGGTCTAGATGTCGAAAAGCTCACCGTTGTTGGCACGTGTCGGGGCCGTGAGGACTCTCCGCAGGAGGCAAGAGTCCCGATGCTAGTTGTAGGAGGGCATGACGTTGTTGACTCGGGTCGGTGCCAGTGAGGCCGGAGGAGCGTCTCCGCAGGAGGTATGAGGCCGATGGTAGTTGTAGTGGTTCACCCACACCGCCAGGGCCTCACGCCGAGCTTGCTCTGAGGAGTACGGGCGGGCGTAGAGGACCTCGTCCACCATCAGCCGGTTGTACCGCTCGACCTTCCCGTTGTGACGCGGGGTGTAGGGGCGGATCCGGTGATGCCGGCCCCCGAGCGAGACCACCTTCGCGGTGAAGTCCGCAGCCCGATAGTTGTTCCCGTTGTCCGTGACCACCCGGTCCACGGTGATGCCGTGGGCGGCGAAGAACGCCCTCGCCCGGCAGAAGAACCCGATCGTGGTCACCGTCCGCTCATCCTCCAACGCCTCGGTGTAGGCCAGGCGGGTGAACCCGTCGATCGCCGAGTGCAGGTAGGTGTAGCCGACCCGTCGGCCAGGCCCGCGCTTGGCTGCTCGCGCGTTCTCGGAGTCCCGTCCGTGAGCACGCCAGCCTCCCCCCTCGGGGATGCGCCCGATCTTCTTCACGTCCAGGTGCACCATGTGCCCCGGGCCGCGGGCGGTGATCTTCTGGGGTCGTTGGCGCAGGTCTTCTCCGGCCGGGGTCAGGTCCCGTAGGCGGGAGATCCCGAGTCGGTGCAGCCACCTCCCCACGGTGCGCAGGCACAGCTGGTGGCCTTCGGAGGCGAGGTGGTGATGGATGCGCCGTGCGGACCACTTGCGCTCCCGCCGCAGGGCGTGGATCTGGGCGACCAGGACCGGATCGAGCTGGGCAGGTGAACGGTGCGGCCGGCTGGGCAGGTCCTGAAGGCCGGCTTCTCCCTGGGCGCGGTAGCGGGCGACCCAGGTGGCCACCGTGGGCCGGCTCACCCGGAACTCGGCTGCCACGTGTGCCTGCGGGATCCCGTCGTGCAGGTGGCGTTGGACCATGCGCAGCCGGCCGGTCGGGGTCAGGGGTGCGTTAGCGTGAGTCATGAGTGGGTCTCTTCTGGCAGGTGGGTGGTGTAGGAACTTCCATCCTGCGGGGCGGGGCCCACTCGTCTCATCTCAGCCGGCGCCTCGTGGCAAGAACCTCATGACCCACAACAGCTAGTTGCAATGGTTCACCCCAACGTGACTGAAGCGCCCCGGGTTGTGCTCCGCCAGGGGACCCTGGCCATCGCGGTGAGCTCCACGGCCTCGATCGGCTCCCAGATCCGTTGAGCATGCCTGACCTCGGCGTTGTCGAGCCCGTTCACCTTCTCGGCGAGTACGTCGTCGTACGAGTGGCCCCAGTCCCCGTGGCGGCCGGCGCCCTTACGGTGTGCCTGACCCGGGACTCGCCGGGCACGGTGATCTTTTGCTACACCAGGGACTCTCGCACGCCCCCGACCGCCTCTACACCGCGGCTCATGGGCGTGTCAACTTGTCTGTGTAAGCGGGGTGGTCACAGGTAGGGGTTGATCCGGTCGGGGTAGGCCGCGGCGAGCTGGGCGAGGGCCTGCTTCCAGTTCGTGACGGCCTGACCTTCGACGAGCCGGCCCTGGGCTTTGCGCTGGCCGGCGGGTTTGCCCCGGTCCCGAGCGCGTTCGGCGGCGCGTTTGTCTTCGATGTTGCAGATCGCCAGCCAGAGCAGCTTCACCGCCGCCTCGGTCGAGGGGAAGTGGCCGCGGTTCTTGGTCACCTTCCGTAGCTGGAAGTTCAGCGACTCGATGCTGTTGGTCGTGTAGATGACCTTGCGGAGCATGGGTGGGAACTGCAGGAACGGGATGAACCGCTCCCAGGAGTTCGCCCAGGTCGCGGCTGCAGACGGGTACTTCGTGCCGAGCTCGGAGGCCTCGAACTCGGCCAGCGCCTTCCTCGCGGTCTCTTCGTTGGGGGCGGTGTAGATCGGCTTCAGCGCGGCGGCGACCTTCTTGCGGTCCTGGTAGGCCACGAACCGCATCGCGGCCCGGATCAGGTGAACCACGCAGGTCTGGACCATCGAGTCCAGCCACGTCGCCTCGACCGCCTCCGGCAGGCCCTTGAGCCCGTCGCAGCACACGATCAGCACGTCCTGCACGCCCCGGTTGGCGAGATCGGCGCAGACGTGGGCCCAGAACGCCGAGCCCTCGGTGTCCTGGACCCAGATCCCCAGCACGTGCTTGATGCCCTCGAGGTCCACGCCGACGGCGATGTAGGCGGCACGGTTGAGGACCTGGCTGTTCTCTCGGATCTTGATCCGGATTGCGTCGAGATAGATCACCGGATAGAACTCCTCCAGCGGCCGCGACTGCCACGCCAGGACCTCTTCGCTCACGGCGTCGGTGATGTTGGAGATCGTCTCGTGCGACAGGTCCGTGCCGATCGTGGAGGCCAGGTGGTGCTGGATGTCCCGGATCGTCATTCCGCCGGCATAGAGGCTGATGATCATGTCATCCAGGCCCCCGAGGCGCCGCTGGCCCTTGGGCACCAGGCGCGGGGTGAACGACCCGCCCCGGTCTCGCGGGACGTCCAGCTCGATCGGCCCGACCTCGGACTCCACGGTCTTCGGGGTGGTCCCGTTGCGGGAGTTGGCGTGCTTCGGCGCCTCGCTCGAGCCCTTCTCGTAGCCCAGATGGCTGGTCAGCTCGGCCTGCAGGCCCCGCTCGAGCGCGGCCTTGACCAGCGCGGGCACGAACCCGCCGTCACCGGTGAGCTCGACGCCGCCCGCGTCGATCTGCGCGAACAGGGCATCAAGCTGCCCTGAGGCTTTCAGCTGCTCGACCAGGTCCTGGCCCGAGGGCTCGCCTGGGTTCTTCTCGTCGATCATGGTCATGATTCTTACCGTTCCTCTCGGTACGGCTTACACAGACCATCTGACACGCCCCGGCTCATCGGTGGCCCCGTCACCGCCCGCGGCCGCAGCGTTCCCCCTGTACTTCTTCGAGGCCTGTGGTACGAGGCCCGCCGCCCCACCGTCCTGCGTGCTCCCAGCGCGACCTGCGCGGACAACAACCCCACCCTCCTGCTCGCCGGCGGGCTGGACCCTCCCGGAAACGCGCAGGTGTCTCAGTGTGGGGGTGGGTGGCCGGTTCGATTTGGAAGGTGGAGTGTTCGATGGGTACTTGGAAATCCTGGGCCACGCACCGTTGCAGGTCGGTCAGCACAGTGCCCAGGTGCGCGGCGGTCAGGCAGCCGTTGTGCACGGTGACGTGCGCGGAGAGCACGGGGGTGTCGGAGTCGATGCGTGAAGCGTGCAGGTCATGGACCTCCAGCACGTGCGGCAGCTCCGATAGCCGGATGCGGACCGCCTCCAGGTCCAAGCCCTTGGGGGTGGTCTCCATGAGTACGTCGATGGTGTCGCGAAGCAGGATCAGGGCTCTGGGCACGATCAGTGCGGCGATCAACAGGGACACCACCGCATCGGCGCGATTCCAGCCGGTGGTGGCGATCACGATCGCCGAAACGATCACTGCGACCGATCCCAGGGCGTCGTTGAGTACCTCCAGGAACGCGGCCTTCATGTTCAGGTTCTCACCTCGGGAAGAGGCCAGGATCGCCAGACCGATGAGGTTGCCAGCCAAACCGATCACCCCGAACCAGAGCATCGCGGTGGATTCGACCTCGGGGGGTTCGATGAGCCGGCGTACGCCCTCCACGGCTACGAAGCCGCCCACGGCCAGCAGCACCGCGGCCTGCGCGGCCGCGGCGATGATCTCGGCGCGCTTGTACCCCCAGGTGCGCTTGTCCGTGGCCGGGCGCAGCGCCAGGGTCGTGGCGGTCAGGGCGATCAGCAACCCGGCTGAGTCAGTAAACATGTGCCCGGCGTCGGCCAGCAGGGCCAGACTGCCCGAAGCCAGCGCGCCGATGACCTCGGCGACCATGATCGTCGCGGTGATGGAGAAGACCACGGCCAGCCGGCCCCGCCGGCCCGCCGCCGGAAGAGCATGGGAATGATCGTGTCCGCTCATACCGGGGTCTCTTCCACTCGATGAATCATCAGCTTAACGTCACCATCCTGTCCGGCGATACTGAAGGCACGCTCAATGCGCACAGCAGGCGCAATCCGCCCCGCAGCCATCGCCGTCCTTCTCGTTCTGGTCCCCGGCGATCAGCGCGGAGGCGGGGGTGCAGCAGGCATCCCCGCGCCAGGCCTCCACCCCTTCCTTGAGGGCGACGGCGGCGATCACCAGGGCCGCGACTGGGTCGGCCCAGGTCCAGCCCAGGGTGCTGTTGAGGACCAGGCCCACCAGCAGGACCGCCGAGAGGTAGGTGCAGATCAGGGTCTGTTTGGAGTCGGCCACCGCGGAGGCGGACCCGAGTTCGCGGCCAGTGCGCCGCTCGAACCAGGACAGGAACGGCATGATGGCCAAGCTCACGGCGGCCAGCACGATCCCCACCGTGGAATGCTCCGGTTGCCCGGCCCCGAACAGGGTGCGCACGGCGTCGACGGTGATGAAGGCGGCCAAGCCGAAGAAGGAGAAGGCGATCAGGCGCAGCGCCACCTTCTCCCGGCGGTGCGGGTCCGGGGTGGCGAACTGCCAGGCCACCGCGGCGGCGGAGAGGACCTCCACGATGGAGTCCAAGCCGAAGCCGATCAACGCGGAGGACGAGGCCACGGTGCCGGCGGCCAGGGCGATGGCCGCCTCGATCACGTTGTAGGTGATGGTTCCGGCCACGATCCAGCGGATCCGGCGGTGCAGGACCGCACGGCGGTCGTCCGTGAGGGGCTTGGAGCTCAGCGTGAGGGTGCTCATGCGCAGGTGCATCCCGCAGCGGAGCAGCAATCCGGGTCGATGGTCAGCGTCAACTCCAGCAGCTCCCCAAGGGTCTGGCCCAGCCGGGGGTCGGCCAGGGCGTACCAGACGTTGCGGCCCTCGGCGGTAGTGGTCACCAGCCCGCAGCCGCGCAGGCAGGCCAACTGGTTGGACATCACCTGCTTGGACACCCCCAGCTCCCCGGCCAGCGCCGACGGGCGGGCCGGCCCATCACGCAGGGCCAGCAGGATCCGGGTCCGGGTGTCATCAGAGAGGGCATGGCCCAGTCGGGACAACGCCGAGACATGAGTGAGGGTCGTGGTGCTCATGCCTAGAACGGTACAGCATAACGTGTACCCTTGTCGGGGTGCCGCCCGGCAAGCGGCCGGCACCATGGCCCGATCCCAGGAGATCCGCGCAACTAGGGCGTGTCTGAGAATAGATGCACGAGTCAGCTGAGACCCTGGGGACATGTCCCGGTTCCAGATGCTCTCTGACACCCAATGGGAGTTGATCGCCCCGATGCTCCCGACCCGGACCGGCCGCGCCGGCAGGCCGTTCGCCGACGCCCGCACCATGGTGGAGGCGATCATCTACCGGTACCGGTGCGGAATCGCTTGGAGGGATCTGCCCGAGGTCTACGGGCCCTGGCAGACCGTGTGGACCTGGCATCGGCGCTTGGCCGAAAAAGGCACCTGGGACACGGTGCTGGCCACGCTGACCGCCGCCGCTGACGCCGAAGGCCTGATCGATTGGTCGGTCTCGGTGGACTCCACGATCGCCCGCGCCCACCAGCACGCGACGAACATCACCCGCCACACAGGGGGATGGATCGAACTACAAGAATCCGCGTGAGGAGCCGGCCGATCACGGCATCGGGCGCTCCCGTGGCGGGCTGAGCACGAAGATCCATCAGCTCGTCGATGGGACCGGGCTGCCGCTGGTCAGCCTGATCACCCCCGGCCAGGCAGGGGACTCCCCGATGCTGCTTCCTCTTTTGGAGCAGCTGCGCGTGACCCGGCCAGTAGGGCAGCCCCGGACCCGCCCCGAGGCCGTGCTGGGCGACAAGGCGTACTCCTCCCGGGCGATCCGCACCCACCTACGCGCCCGTGGGATCAAAGCGGTCATCCCCGAACCAGCCGACCAGCAGGGCCACCGCAGACGGCGCGGTGCCCGCGGCGGGCGCCCCGTCGGCCTCGACGCGGACGCCTACAAGGGCCGCAATGTCATCGAGCGTCAGTACGCTCACCTGAAGCAGTGGCGGGGTCTGGCGACCCGGTATGACAAGTACGCGATCATCTACAGGGCCGCTGTGGTCCTGAATGCTGTGCTCGCGTGGTCGAAGGCATTGTCAGACACGCCCTAGCAGCAGCGCTCGGCGTCTCACAGAGCGGAATCTCACACCGGCTTCGCGCGCGGGTGGCCTTTACGTTGGAGGAGCTGGCCACCATCGCGGAGGTCTTCGACATCACGCTCGCGGAGCTGCTCGGCCCGGTCATCCTCCAGGCACGAAGAAGCCCCCACACCGACATGGTCGGTGTAGGGGCCTCTGTTCGGCTCCCCCGGTTGGATTCGAACCAACAACCCTTCGATTAACAGTCGAATGCTCTGCCGTTGAGCTACGGGGGAATGTGCCGCGAACCGCCGGAGCCGTTCGGACAACGGATGGAACTCTACCAGAGCCCCCGCCCGCGTGCCACCCGGCCGCGGGGCGCCGTCGTCGCCCTGCCCGCCCCCGGGGACCGGCGGCCCTTGCCAGGCACGGCTCCGGCAGGCCTACCGTGCGAGGACATCCCCAGAACCATCAGGAACGGACCCGAAGGAGAGACGTGTCCATGACCATCACGACCCTCACGCGTAAGACCGCCCTGACCGGCACGGGCGTGCTGGCCGCGCTCGCCCTCGCGGCTTGCGGCACCACGGCCGACAACGGCGACGACGGCTCCGTCTCGCCGGAGGTCGACGCCTCCTCGGCAGTGGCGAGCACCCCCGCCACGGACGACGCCTCGACCACGTCGGCCTCGGCGTCGTCGTCGGCCTCGTCGACGTCGGCGTCGTCGACGGCCGCCGCGGCCAGCAGCGGCTCGGGCACCGGCCAGGCCGACGACCTCGCCTACGCGGTGATCGACGCGGTCCTGGAGAAGCACGGCGACGGCATCATCGTCGAGGTGGACGCCAACGATGACGACACGACCTGGGAGGTCGACGTCGTGGTGGGCGAGGAGGTGAAGGAGCTGGACGTCACCGCCGACGGCGACATCACCGAGACCGACCGCGAGTCGGATCTCGAGGACGTCCAGAAGGCGAAGGACGCCGAGATCACCGCCCAGCAGGCACTCGACACCGCCCGGGAGGGACGTGACGGGGTGACCCTGGACAAGATGGACCTGGACGACGACAACGGCACCCTCCAGTGGGAGGTCGAGTTCGACCGCGAGGACGGCTCGGACGGCCCCGAGGTCGAGATCGACGCCAGGTCCGGTGAGGTGCTCAAGGTCGACGAGCACTGACGCCGCGCCGCCGTTTCCCGAACGAAAACGGGCCTGGGGCCGCCGTTTCCCGAACGAAAGCGCGTCTGGGGCCGCCGTTTCCCGAACGAAAACGGGTGGGGGTCAGTCGTCGGCGCGGAGGGCCCGGCGGCGCGCCTCCAGTTCCATGAGCTCGCTGTTGAGGCGGGTGAACTCGGCGGGGTCGCCCTCGGGGCCGAGCCGCTGCAGGCGCCCGAGCAGCTCCTCCTTGCGGTGCACGATCTGCAGGGCGAACAGGCGGTTCATGATGTCCCGGCAGTACCGGTCCACATCCTCGGGAGTGCGGGCGGGCAGGTCGCGGACGGCCAGCTCGGACACGACGCCGGCCACCTCCTGGGGCACGGCGTCCCGCACGGCGTCGACCCAGCGCTGCGGCGTCGCCCCCGCCGACCCGGCCATCTTCACGCCCTGGTGGACGGCGGCGTACTGCGGGACCGTGAAGCGGGCGGCGTACAGCGCGGTCCACTGCTCCGCGGAGAGCAGGGTCGGATGCTGCAGCACCACCTCGAGGGACTCCCGCTCCCGGCGGGCGACGGGGTCGCGCGGATCCACCGGCACCACGATCCGCGGCGCCGGGGCGGCGGCCTCCCCGTGGTGGCCCTGGGGCCCGATCGCCTGCCCGTCGTCCGCCGGGGCCGGCCGCGCCTCGGGCTCGGGCCCCCGCCGCGGCGCGCGCCCGGCCGCGGCCACGGCGCGGTGCACGGCGTTCGGGTCGAGGCCGAGCCAGCCGGCCAGCTCCCGCTCGTAGCCGGGACGCAGGACGGCGTCCTTGATGCCCGCCACGATCGGAGCGGCATGGCGCAGGGCGCCGGCGCGGCCCTCCACGGTGTCCAGGTCGTAGTCCTTGAGCCCGGCCCGGATCGCGAACTCGAAGAGCGGCCGCCGCGAGGCGATGAGCGCGCGCACCGCCTCGTCGCCCTTCTGCATGCGCAGATCGCACGGGTCCATGCCGCTCGGCTCCACGGCCACGAACGTCTTGGCGAGGAAGCGGTGGTCCTCGTCGAACGCCTTGAGCGCGGCCTTCTGCCCGGCCTCGTCGCCGTCGAAGGTGAAGATCACCTCGCCGCCCGTGCCGTCGTCGGAGATCAGGCGGCGGGCCACCTTGATGTGGTCCGCGCCGAACGCGGTGCCGCACGTGGCCACCGCCGTCCCGACGCCGGCCAGGTGGGCCGCCATCACGTCCGTGTAGCCCTCGACGAGCACCAGCTGACGCTCCTTGGCGATCGTCCGCTTGGCCAGGTCGATCCCGTAGAGCACCTGCGACTTCTTGTAGAGCGGCGTCTCGGGGGTGTTGAGGTACTTGGGCCCGGGGTCGTCGTCGTACAGCTTGCGCGCGCCGAAGCCGATGGTCGCGCCGGTCATGTCCCGGATGGGCCAGAGCAGGCGGCCGCGGAACCGGTCGTACAGGCCGCGCTGCCCCTCGGACACCAGACCGGAGGCGCGCAGCTCCTCGTCCCGGAACCCCTTCTGCCGCAGGTGGTCCAGCAGATGCGACCACCCCTGCGGGGCGTATCCGAGGCCGAACTGCGCCGCGTGCTCCTGTGTGAATCCCCGCTGGGTGAGGAAGTCGCGGGCGGCCTGCGCCTCGGGCGAGCCGAGGGCACGACGGAAGAACTCGTCCGCCACCTTGTTCGCCTCGAACAGACGACGACGGCGCCCCGTCTCCGCCTTGTCCGGGCCGGTGCCGCCGTCCTCGTAGTGCAGCTCCACCCCCACGCGGGACGCCAGTCGCTCCACGGTCTCCGTGAAGGTGGTGTGCTCGAGTTCCATGAGGAAGCTGATGACGTCCCCGTGCGCGCCGCAGCCGAAGCAGTGGTAGGTGCCCACGCCGGGGCGCACGTGGAACGACGGCGTCCGCTCGTCGTGGAACGGGCACAGCCCCTTGAATGAGCCCACGCCCGCCGAGCGCAGGGTGACGAACTCCTCCACGACGGCCTTCAGATCCGTGCGCTCGCGCACGAGGTCGATGTCCTTGCGCACGATCAGTCCAGCCATGCGGACCATTCTAGGGACGGGGCGGGGCGGTCAGCCCCGAGCGGAACCGGCCTCCGTGGACGCGCCGGACTCCCGCGCACCCTGTGCAGGAGTCGAGTGCCCGGACCCCGGGCGCGCGTCGGCGGTCTCCGCCGGTCGGCCGGTCACCGGGTCGATCACGGGCAGCGCGCCGGTGGCCGCCTCGACCAGCGGATGGAACAGCGCGGCCGAAGCCAGGCCGCCGTGACGGCGGCGCGCCGAGGACACGAACGAGAGGCTCATGTCGCCCACCATAGCGACCCGGGACCGTGATTCCGGTCACGGTAAGGCAACATTCTGGGCGGTCAGGTCACGGTTCGACGCGCGCCCGCCCCCGCGGACTGCCCGTGCAGCGGCAGCAGCCGGGGCACCAGCCGGACGAGGCTCACCATCGCCCCGAGCTCCACGAGCGTCTGCGTCACCACCACGAGCGGGGCCGGGTCCAGGCTCGCCGGCAGGGCCAAGGCCAGTGGGAGCACCACCAGGGAGTTCCGCGTCGCGCCCGAGAACACGAGCGCCCGCCCGGCGGGCACGTCGAGGCGCGCCCACCGCGCAGCCACCACGCCGAGGGCCACCATCACGGCGGCGAACGCCGCGAACAGGGGCACGACGACGGCCAGCGCGGGCAGCCGCTCCCCCACCCCGCGGATCTGTGAGGCGACCACCGTGAACAGCGTGACGACCATGAGCGGGACCATCGCCGCCGTGAACCCGCGCACCACCCCGGCCGCCGCGCACCGCACCCCACCGCGGCCGCGCGCCGCACCCCACTGGAGCAGCGCCGCGAGCGCGAGCGGCACCAGAATCAGCATGACCAGAGCACGGACGAAGGGCCCGACGTCGACCGCGGCCACCGCCGCCCCGCCCGCGAGTGCGGTGAACGCGATGACGTAGTCCACGCACGGGGCCAGCAGCACGAGGAGCACGCCCACGAGCAGCGCGTCGTCGTGGGCCACGAACCGGCTCAGCCCGAACACCACCGCCGGCACCACCACGAAGTTCAGGACCAGCAGTGCCCCGAGGAACCTGCCGTCCCGCAGCCCCGCGCCCAGCGCGGCGAACGGCACCGCCAGGAACGTCGCCAGCAGGAGCAGCGCGAGGACCGGCTCGACGAGCACCGCCCACGCGTCGGCCCCGGGCACGGCCCACCCGACGACGGCGCCCGCGGCGATCCCGGCGGGGTCTGGCCCCTACGCTGGGGGCCATGCCCACCGCCCCCGCAC
>NZ_JABFBB010000008.1:5391-22045 GCF_017168555.1 Micrococcus sp. KRD012 | reverse complement strand
GCCTCGACCCGCGCGTCCCGCCCGGCCGGTCCCCGGCCCGGCGTCGGCCACGCCGTGTCCGTGGCCGACCTCGGCGCCTCCTACGGGGAGGGGCCCGTCCTGGAGGGCGTGCAGTTCGACCTGGAGCCGGGCGAGCTGCTCGCCGTGCTCGGCCCCTCCGGCTGCGGGAAGACCACGCTGCTGCGCTGCCTGGCCGGCTTCGAGCGCATCGAGTCCGGCCGCATCAGCCTTGCCGGCTCCGTGGTGGCCCTGCCCCGCGTGCACGTGCCCGCCCACCGCCGGCACGTGGCCGTGGTGCCCCAGGACGGCGCCCTGTTCCCGCACCTGAGCGTGGCGGAGAACGTGGGCTTCGGGCTGCGCCGCCGCCGGCCCGGGCGGATGGCCCGCATCCAGGAGTGCCTCGAGCTCGTGGACCTCGCCGGCCACGGCGAGCGCATGCCGCACGAGCTCTCCGGCGGCCAGCAGCAGCGCGTGGCCCTGGCCCGGGCGATGGCCCCGCGCCCGCCGCTGATCCTGCTGGACGAGCCCTTCGGCGCCCTCGACGCCTCCCTGCGCAGCGGCCTGCGCCGGGACGTGCGCCAGGCGCTGAAGGAGGACGGCGCCACGGCCGTGCTCGTCACCCACGACCAGTCCGAGGCCCTGTCCATGGCCGACCGCGCGGCCGTGATGCGGGCCGGGCGCCTGCGCCAGCTGGGCACGCCGGACGAGGTGTACGCGCACCCGGCCGACGCCTGGGTCGCCGCGTTCGTCGGGGAGGCCTCCCTGCTGCCGCTGCTGGACGTGACCGGGCCGGAGCGCGACGGCGGCCGGCGGATCGGGCGCACCGCCCTCGGCCCGGTGCCCCTGCACGGGGCGCGTGCGGCCACGGCTGTGCCCGGGGACCTCGTGGTGGTCCGCCCCGAGCACGTGCGCGGCACCCTAGACCCGACCGTTGACGTGGACGGGGTCGAGGCCGCGCGCGTCTGGACGCCCGCCACCGTGGTGGACGTGGACTACCGCGGCCACGACTCGGTGGCCACGGTCCAGCTGGCCGACGGCACCCGGGCCCAGGCCCGCGTGGAGGGGGCGCTGCCCCCGCTCGACGCCGCCTGCGGGGTCCGGCTCGCGGGCCCGTGCGCCGTCGTCGCCCCGGGCGAGTGACCGGCCCGGGGCGGCCCCTCAGATCCAGACGCGCCGGAACTCCGCGCCCTGCACCAGCGTGTGATGCCACTCGACGGCGGTCGAATCGGTGAGCGAGGCGATCTGGTCGATCACCACGCGCCGCCGGGCGGCGTCGTCGGGGGCCTGCGCCCAGTCGAACGCGAACATCGGCTCGAGGTACCGGTCCTCCGTCGCGTCCAGCAGCGCCACGAGCTCCGCGAGCACCTCGCGCTGCCGCGCGTAGAGCGGCTGACGCTGCTCGGCGGTCATCACGTAGGCCGCCGCGATGCCCTTCATCACGGCGATCTCGGTCTCCGTCTCCTCGGGCACCACGACGTCGGCCCCGTGGCGGGTGAGCGGCTCGTTGCCGAACACCTGGCGCGTGGCGTCGAAGGCGGCGCTGCAGAACCGGCCGATCAGCTGGCTCGTCATGTCCTTCATCGCCGCGAGCGCCCGCCGGGAGCCGTCCATCTCGGAGACCCACACGTCGGTGGCCTCGAGGCGGGCCAGGGCCGCGTCGACCTCGGCCGGGTCCGTGTGCGGCAGGTACCACTGGCGGGTGGTCTCCACGACGCGCTGCCGATGCTCCGGGATCGCGAGCCACTTGAGCTGGAACGCGGCGTTGACCACGCCGTCCTCGACGTCGTGCACGGAGTAGGAGATGTCGTCCGCGAGGTCCATGACCTGGGCCTCCATGGACGTGCGCGTGCCGGGCACCCCGGCGCGGAACCAGCGGAACACGGGCAGGTCGTCCTCGTAGACGCCGAACTTGCGCGAGCGCGTGCCGTCGGGGCGCAGCGGGGCGTCCTCACGGGTCCACGGGTACTTGCATGCGGCGTCGAGGGCGGCGCGCGTGAGGTTCAGGCCCGCGGAGGAGCCGTCCGCGAAGAGCTTCTTCTGCTCGAGGCGGGCCAGCAGGCGCAGGGTCTGGGCGTTGCCCTCGAAGCCGCCGACGTCCTCGCTGAGCGCGTCGAGCGCCTTCTCCCCGTTGTGCCCGAAGGGCGGGTGGCCGAGGTCGTGGGACAGGCAGGCGGTGTCCACGAGGTCGGGGTCGCAGCCCAGCGACCGGCCGAGCTCACGCCCCACCTGCGCCACCTCGAGCGAGTGCGTCAGGCGGGTGCGGGCGAAGTCGTCCGCGTCCGGGGCGACCACCTGGGTCTTGGCCCCCAGCCGGCGCAGGCCCGCGGAGTGCAGCACGCGGGCACGGTCCCGCTCGAAGTCCGAACGGTAGGAGGACTTGGGCGGCTCGGGCAGCCACCGCTCCCGGTCCCACGGCGTGTAGCCGGGGGTCTGCACGGCGCGGCCAGCATAGGGCGGGCGCCCCTCCGGGCCGAACAGCACCGGCTGGTGGGCGGCGCCGGTCCAGGGCGACGACGGCGCAGCGGGCGTTCCGGCGGCGGGCTCCGGCGTCGTGGGCTCAGCCACCGGAGACGTCCAGCTCGGCGGCCGCGATCATGGCCTGCTGCTCGGCATTGAGCTCGCGGGAGTCGAGCCAGCCGTCCGGCAGGTGCGGGCGCTTGGGGGCGCCGGCCCGGCCGCGCGGGCCCTCGGCGGCCTCGCCCGGGTAGGGCTGGTCCCGGTCCACGCGGGCGAGGATCTCGCGCATCGTGGCCAGGTCCGGGACGGTCGCCAGGGCGGTGCGGATCTCCGAGCCCACGGGGTAGCCCTTGAAGTACCAGGCCACGTGCTTGCGGATGTCCCGCAGGGCCTTCGTCTCGTCGCCGCCGAAGGTGTCCACGAGCAGCTCGGCGTGGCGGTACAGCGTGTCCGCGACCATGCCCAGGGTCGGGCGAAACCGGTCCTGGCGGCCCTCGAACGCGGCCTGCAGATCCCCGAACAGCCAGGGCCTTCCCTGGCAGCCGCGGCCGATCACGACGCCGTCCACGCCCGTGCGCTCGACCATCGCGATGGCGTCCTCCGCGGACCAGATGTCGCCGTTGCCGAGCACGGGGATGTCCGGCAGGGCCTCGCGCAGCCGGGCGATGTCGTCCCACACGGCGGTGCCCGAGTAGAACTGGCGGGTGGTGCGGCCGTGGAGGGCGACGGCGGCGACGCCGAGGTCGCGGGCCGTGCGGCCGGCGTCGAGGAAGGTCAGGTGGTCCTCGTCGATGCCGCGGCGCATCTTCACGGTCACCGGGATGTCCTTCTTGGCCGCCTCGGTGACGGCCGCCTTGACGATGGAGGCGAACAGCTCCGACTTCCACGGCAGGGCGGAGCCGCCGCCGCGGCGGGTCACCTTGGGCACGGGGCAGCCGAAGTTCATGTCGATGTGGTCGCAGCGGTCCTCCTCGACCAGCATCCGCACGGCGGCACCCGTGGTGACCGGGTCCACGGAGTAGAGCTGCACGGAGCGGGGCACCTCGTCCGGGTCGTGCTGGATGATCCGCATCGACTCGGGCTTGCGCTCCACGAGGGCGCGTGCCGTGACCATCTCGTTGACGTAGAGGCCGCCGCCGTACTCGCGGCACAGGCGGCGGAACGCCGTGTTGGTGATGCCGGCCATCGGGGCCAGCACCACGGGGACGTCGATGGTCAGCGGCCCCAGCCGCAGCGGGGGCAGGGCCAGGCGGTCCGTCGTCGGGGCGGGGTGGCGGGCCTCGTGGAGCTGATCGTCGTCGGCGATGCGTCGACCCGCGCCGGCGGACTTGGCGTAGTGCGCGGCGTGGATGTCGGCGACGTCGTCGGCGTCGGTCA
Source organism: Micrococcus sp. KRD012 (assembly GCF_017168555.1). NCBI lineage: Bacteria > Bacillati > Actinomycetota > Actinomycetes > Micrococcales > Micrococcaceae > Micrococcus > Micrococcus sp. KRD012. The sequence goes on along the minus strand of NZ_JABFBB010000008.1, from coordinate 18,211 downwards.
CCGCCGCGGCGGGGAGGGTGTGGGAAGAAGTCATGTCGGATCCCATTCTTCCATTCCGCCCGGCACCCGCGTCACCGTGCCCCACGACCCGGCCCGCTGGGAGGCGATCGCCGAGGCGCCCCGCCGGGACGGGCAGACCGTCCTCCCGGCGGGTCAGGCCTCCGACGACGGCGCCGCGTCCTCGCCGTCGAGCACCGCCAGCAGGTCAGCACCGGCGAACATCTGGGCGGTCTGACGCGCCGAGGGGGTGCCCGCGTCCGGGTCCGCCCCGGCCGCGAGCAGATGCCGCATCGAGGCGACGTCCCGCTTGAACGTGGCGCAGGTCAGGGGGCGCTGGCCGCGGTCGTTGGCGTGCTCGACCTCCGCGCCGGCCTCGATGAGCATCGCCACCGTGTCCGGGTGCTCGTGGTAGGCGGCGAGGGTGAGGAAGGAGTCGCCCGCGTGGTTGCGCAGGCGCGTGCTCACCCCGGCGTCCAGGTATGCCTTCAGCTGGGCCGTGTCCCCGTCCCGCGCCATGTCGAAGAGCCGGTTCGCCAGCTCGATGTCCTTCTCGCTCCACTGCTCACTCATGCCCGCCAGTATGGCGGACGCCGCGGCGATCGACCGCTCCGCAGCGACATCTCCGCGGGTCTGCCCGCAGGTGATGTCGCCGGCCGGCGGTCAGACGAGCACCGGGAACAGCCCCGCCCGCCCCGCGGTTGCACCCGGCATGACCCGCAAGCACCTCGGCTTCCTCAACTTCGGCCACTGGATCCACCGGCCCGGCACCGAACCGGACGCGCGGCAGGCCCTGGACGACGTCGTCGCCATGGCCGTGGCCGCCGAGGACGCCGGGCTCGACGGCGCCTGGCTGCGCGTCCACCACTTCCAGCGGATGTTCTCCTCGCCGTTCCCGATCCTCGCCGCGATGGCCGCCCGCACCGAGCGGATCAGCCTCGGCACCGGCGTGATCGACCTGCGGTATGAGAACCCCCTGTACATGGCCGAGGCCGCGGCCACCACGGACCTCATCTCCGGCGGCCGGCTCGAGCTCGGCGTCTCCCGCGGCTCACCCGAGGCCGCCCTCGACGGCCAGGCGCAGTTCGGCTACGCCCTCGACGAGGGGCAGACCTGGGCCGACGTGACCCGAGAGCGCGGACGCCGGTTCCTCTCGGCCGTGCGCGGCGAGGGCATCGCGACGCCGGACCTCACCTCCGGCTGGGCGCACAGCTCGCAGCCGCTGCGGATCGAGCCGCACTCCCCCGGGCTCGCGGACCGCATCTGGTGGGGGTCCGGCTCCGTGGGCTCGGTGGCCGGCGCCGCCGCGGACGGCTACAACATGCTCTCCTCCACCCTGCTCCTGCAGGACGACGGCCGCCCCTTCCACGTCCAGCAGGCCGACCAGATCGCGCGCTACCGGGAGGCCTTCGCCGCGGCCGGCCACGCCGGTCCGGGCCGCACGGCGGTCACGCGCTCCGCGTTCGTCATCCAGGACCGGGAGGACGAGCTGTACTTCGGCCGGGAGCGGGCCTCGCGCGACTCCTCCGGCATGCTCGAGGGCGGCGCCGCCCGCTCCGGCCCGACCTATGCCGGGTCCGCCGAGGAGGTCGCGGAGAAGCTCGCCGCCGACGACGCCGTCGCCGCCGCCGACTGGGTCCTGTTCGCCAACCCCAACCAGCTCGGGGTCGAGTACAACGCGAAGATCTTCGCCGGCTGGGCGGAGGTCTGGCGCCTGCTCGGCTGGGATGCATGAGCGAGGCCCCGCCGCACCTCCCGACCGCCGACGACGGCGTCGCCCGAGCCCGTCGCGCGCGCTGGGCCGTCACCGCCGCCTTCGCGACGAACGGCGCCCTGCTCGGCGCGCTCATCCCGCACTACCCGGAGGCCAAGGCCGCGTTCGGCCTGGACCCGGCCGCGTTCGGCCTGCTCGTCATCGCGCTCGCCGTGGGCGGCACGCTCGCCGGGCCCCTGCCCGCCCCGATCCTGCGCCGGTTCGGCGCCCGCCGCGTCATGCTCGCCGGCAGCGTGGCCATCGCCCTGCTCACGACGGCGGCCGGTCTCGTCCTCGACATCGCCGGGGCGGGCGCGGGGGCCGGGCACGGTGCGGGCACGGCCGCGGCCTGGCTGCTGTGGGTCTTCGCGGGCCTCGTCGTGGCCTCGGGCGTGCTCGACGCCGTCGTGGACACCGCCCAGAACGCGCAGGGCCTGCAGGTGTAGACCCGGCTGGCCCGGCCCGTGCTCACGACCATGCACGCCGGCTGGAGCCTCGGAGCGGCCGCTGGTGCCGGGCTCGGTGCGGCGGTCATCACCGTGGGCGGCCCCGCGGCCCTGCACCTGGGGCTCAACGGCGCCGTGTGCGTCGCGGTACTGCTGGGGGTCCGGCGCCTGTTCCTGGCGGAGGCTCCCGTGGACTCGGCGTCCGCCCGCGGCGCCGCGGATCAGTCACCCGCACCGTCGGAGACGTCCACGCCGAACCCGGCCATCGCGATCACCACGGCGGGGACGAGCACGGCCACGGCGCCCTCCCCCGCCGCGCCGCCGTGGCCGTGCTCGTCCCCGCCGTGGTGATCGCGATGGCCGGGTTCGGCGTGGAGGAGTTCGGCAACGCGTGGGCCACCCTGTTCCTGATCACGGAGCGCGGCCTGGATCCGGCCGCGGCGGTGCTCGGCGCGTCGACGCTGCTGGGCGCGCAGTTCGTCGGACGCCTCGCGGGCGACCGAACCCTCACCGCCCTGGGACGCCGCGGGGCGCTGACGGCGGGGCTGGGCGCCGTCGTCGTGGGGCTGGGGCTGGCCCTGGCGCCGCTGCCCGAGCCGGTGGCCGTGCCTGCCGCGTTCGCGGGGCTGGCCCTGGCGGGGCTCGGCTGCGCCGTGGTGGTGCCCGTGGCCTATGCGCTCGGCGACGAGGCGCCCGGGCTCCGGCCGCAGACCGGGCTGGCGGTGACGAGCTGGTGCATGCGGCTGGCCGGGGTTGGGCTCAGCCCGGCGGTCGGGGCGCTGGCCGGCGCCGTCGGTCTTGCACCGGCGCTGACGGTGTTCCTGGGCCTGGCCGCCGTCGGGGCGGTGCTCGCCGCCCGGCTGCCCGCCGCCCCGTAGGAACCGCTCAGTCGTCGTCGACCTCGCCGGCGAGGGCCTGGGCCGCCAGGTGCTCCTCGGTCGCGGCCTCCCAGATCTCCTTGGCGGCGGAGCCGTTGAGCAGCACCAGCAGCACGCCCACGATGATGTCCGCCCAGCCCGACGCCGTCAGCACCGTGATCCCGGACAGGGCGATCAGCACGGCACCGGCCACGAGGTCGTTGCGCGCCGCGAGCCACGCCGCCCGGGTGAGGGAGCCGCCGTCGGTGCGGACGCGGGCCAGCAGGGCCACGCACACGAGGTTCACGAGGATCGAGCCGACGGCCGCCCCCAGCAGCACGCCCGCGGCGGGCGGCTCGGGGTCGCCGACCTTCGTGGCCGCCATGACGAGCGCCGCCACGGCCGGGAGCACGATGATCCCGGCCATGACCTTGCCGATGACCGCCTGCCGGGCCGCCGTCCACCCCAGCGCCACGAAGATCAGCAGGTTGACGGCGAAGTCCTCGAAGAAGTCGACGGAGTCCGCCACGAGGGCCACCGAGCCGATCCCCACCGCCAGGATGATCTCGACCACCAGGTAGGCGCCGTTGAGCAGGGCCACCGCCAGGACGGTGCCCCGCAGGGTGCGGGTGCGCCGGCGGTCCGCTACGGCCGCCCGGTTCACGCGCCCGGCGCGTCGTCCACGAACACGTACGTGTCCACCAGCGTCCGCGCCGCGTTGCCGCCGATGAGCCCGTCCACGATCCGCTCCAGCGGGGCCATCGCCTCGTCCACCTCGATCTGCACGGGGTACTGGGCCACGAGCAGGGCGAGCAGGTCGGCCACGGCCTGCAGCGCGTCCTCCTCCCCCAGCTCCGGATCCCAGCCCACGAGCACGTCGGCCGGCGCGTCCTGGCGCTCCGGGGTGTAGGACACCGCGAACGCGCGGATGCGCCCGCCCTCGGCCTTCGGCGCGTCGCGGAGCACGACGGCGCCCGCGGCCCCGGTGGCCGGGCCCAGCAGCAGCTGCTGGGCGGCCCCGACGCTCAGGGTCGACGGGTCCCACGCGTGCACGGCGTCATAGAACGCGGCGACCGCCTGCGTCAGCTCGACGGAGCCGGTCGAGGCCTCCTCGAGGACCACGCCGTCCGGGTGCTCCTCCCCGCGCACATCCGGCAGGCCGATGGCCCCCGGGGCGATCGCGACGCGGCGGGAGCGCTGCACGGGGGTGAAGCCCTGGGCCACGAGGAACGCCTCGGTGCCGGCGGCCAGTGCGGCGGTCTGGGACCGCACGGCGTCCGTGTCCACGGGCGGGCGGCCCGTCGCACCGTCGGCCTCGGTCTGCGGGTCGGCGCAGGCCACGCCGGGCACCAGGGCGTCCTTGGCGAATCGGGCCTTCAGCGCGGTCGTCGGGATGGCGCCGGCGGCGTGCGCCTCCGCGGCGAGCCCGCGCAGGGCCGCCACGAGCGCCCGGCCGATGCCCCGGCGCCGCTCGGCGGCCGCGGTCTCGACGTACAGCCACAGCCGCCGCGGGTGCACGGACGAGGCGTAGACGACGCCGGCCGCCACCGGCACGCCGGCGTCCTCGGCCACGAGCGCGCGGCGCCAGGGCCGTTCCGCGTCCTCGGCGAGCATCGCCCGGTCCTGGTGCTGCTGCGCGTTGGCCGGGTCGCCCCACACCTCGAGCAGGGCCAGGTCGTCCCCGGGCCGCCAGGGACGCAGCACGATCTCCCCGTCGGCGACCGCGGCGGAGTCGAACAGCGCGCCGCCGTCGTCATGCCCCGCGGCCCCGGCCGCTCCCGTCACGTCCCCGCTCACTTGACCAGGCGCTCCAGCAGGTAGGACTTCACCTGGGACAGCGCCACGCGCTCCTGGGCCATGGTGTCCCGCTCGCGGATGGTCACGGCCTGGTCCTCGAGGGTGTCGAAGTCCACGGTGATGCAGAACGGGGTGCCGATCTCGTCCTGGCGGCGGTAGCGACGGCCGATCGCGCCGGAGTCGTCCGTCTCGATGTTCCACAGGCCGCGCAGCTCCGCGGCGAGGGACTGGGTGGCCGGCTGCAGCTCGGGCTTCTTGGACAGCGGGAGCACGGCGGCCTTGACCGGGGCCAGGCGCGGGTCCAGCTTGAGCACGGTGCGCACGTCCACCCCGCCCTTGGCGTTCGGGGCCTCGTCCTCGGCATAGGCGTCCACGAGGAACGCCATCATGGCGCGGGTCAGGCCGAAGGACGGCTCGATCACGTACGGGGTGTAGTGCTCGTTGTTGGCCTGGTCGAAGTACTGCATCTTGGTGCCCGAGTGCTCGGTGTGCCGGCCCAGGTCGTAGTCGGTGCGGTTCGCGATGCCCATCAGCTCGCCCCAGCCGTCGCCGCCGGTGAAGCCGAAGTCGTACTCGAGGTCGATCGTGGCGTCCGAGTAGTGCGCCCGCTCGTCCGCGGGGACGTCGAACTTGCGCAGGTGCGCGGGGTCGATGCCGAGGTCGATGAACCAGTCCCAGCAGTCCTCGACCCAGCGGTCGAAGTGCTGGCCCGCCTCGGCCGGCGGCACGAAGTACTCGATCTCCATCTGCTCGAACTCACGGGTGCGGAAGATGAAGTTGCCCGGGGTGATCTCGTTGCGGAACGCCTTGCCGATCTGGCCGATGCCGAACGGCGGCTTCTTCCGGGCCGCGCCCAGCACGTTGAGGAAGTTCACGAAGATGCCCTGCGCCGTCTCCGGGCGCATGTAGTGCAGGCCCTCCTCGTTGTCCACGGGGCCGAGGTAGGTCTTGACCAGGCCCGAGAACAGCTGCGGCTCGGTCCAGGCGCCCTGGGTGCCGCAGTCCGGGCACACGATCTCGGCCATGCCCTCGGCCGGCCGGCCCTTCTTGGCCTCGAACGCCTCGAGCAGGTGGTCCTGGCGGTGGCGCCTGTGGCACTGGGTGCACTCCACGAGCGGGTCGGTGAAGGTCTCGACGTGGCCGGAGGCCTCCCACACCGCGCGCGGCAGGATGATGGAGGAGTCCAGGCCCACCATGTCCTCGCGGGAGCGCACGAAGGTCTTCCACCATTCCGCCTTGATGTTCTCCTTCAGCTCCACACCCAGGGGCCCGTAGTCCCACGCGGAGCGCGAACCGCCGTAGATCTCACCGGCCTGGAACACGAAGCCTCGGCGCTTGGCGAGGTTGATGACGTTGTCCAGCGGGGACTTGGCAGCCATGGGGGCATCACTTCCGTACTCATCGGCGGGGCGGGAGGGGATCACGACGACGACGGCGCCCGGCCGCCTTCGAGGCGGCGGGCCCGTTCCGGCGCGGCGCGCCGGTCGATCCCGTCCAGCCTACCGGCCATGATGGACACCATGACCGAGACGAACGCACCCGACGCCCAGCCCCTGCCCATCCGTGACGAGTCCATCCGCCTCGGCCAGGCGCTCAAGCTCGCCTCCCTCGTGGAGGACGGGGCCATGGCCCGCGACGTCGTCACCGACGGGCTCGTCACCGTCAACGGCGCGGTGGAGACGCGCCGCGGCGCCCAGCTGCACGACGGGGACGTCGTCGAGTTCGCCGGCGAGGCGTTCGTCGTCCAGGCCGGGCAGGCCTGAGCCGACGCCCCGTCGGGCGGCCGCGGCGCCGTCGTCGAGCGTGTCCGGTGCGTCAGCCGCGGGGCGGCACCATGTGGGCGAGGTACTCCTTCACGTGGCCCAGCTCCTGCTCGTTGATCGCGTGGCCGAGCCCGGCGTAGACGATCTTCATGAGGTCCACGTGGGCGTTCAGCCAGGCATGGGTCTCCTCGACCCGGGGCTCGGAGATGATCGGGTCCTCCTGGCCGCGGCCCCAGAAGACCTTCGGTCGGACGCGGGCGACGTCGTCGTCGCGGGTGAACAGCTCGCGCAGCCGCGGCTCGGTGAGCTCCGGGTCCACCACGAAGCCGGACAGCGCCACGGTGCACGCGTAGGCCTCCGGGTCCAGGCGCAGCAGCGACGTGGCCATCGCCATGCCCTGCGAGAAGCCGAGCAGGGAGACGGTGCGGAAGTCCCCGCGCACCGCCTGCACCCAGGCGTGCAGGGCCTCGACGGCCTCGCGGACCGGCTCGGCGGTGGAGCCCAGCTCGCCCGTGACGGGGTCCTGGGAGAGCGGGAACCAGGCGTGGGAGCCCGGCTGCAGGGGCAGGGGCGCGCGGACGGCGGCCACCGTGACGTGCTCGGGCAGGTGCGGGACGAGGCCGAACAGGTCGTCCTCGTTCGCGCCGTAGCCGTGCAGGACGATCAGCAGGTCCTCGGTGCGCTCGCCCTCGGGGCGGGACCAGCGGACGACGGGCTCGACGGCGGGGGTGGGGTTCGCGTTCACGTCCGCCAGCCTAGCGAGCGGCACGGTCGGCCCCTCCCGGAGGTTGACCCCTCCCGCGCGACGTGGGCAGAATCCTACCCGTGGGTAACCCATCCTCCTCCCAGCCTCCGCACGCCTCCGACGCGACCCCGGTCGACGACCCCGCCGCCCATCCGTGGCGCCGCTACGTCGCCATCGGGGACTCGTTCTCCGAGGGCATCGGCGACCCGGACCCGGACCGTCCCGGCTACCACCGCGGCTGGGCCGACCGCCTGGCCGAGGAGCTCTCCCGCCTGACGCCGCCCGGCGAGGACCTGGCCTACGCCAACCTGGCGGTCCGCGGGAAGCTGCTGGACCAGATCGCCGAGGACCAGGTGGAGCCGGCGCTCGCCCTGCGGCCGGACCTCATCAGCGTCTGCGCGGGCGGCAACGACATCCTGCGCGGCGCGGACCCGGACGAGATCGCGGTCCGGTTGGACGCCGTCGTCGAGCGTCTGGCCTCCGACGGCGCCACCGTGCTGCTGTTCAACGCGACCGACGTGAAGGGCACGCCCGTCATCGGCCGCATCCGCGGCACCGTGGCGATCTACAACGAGAACGTGCGCACCATCGCGCTGCGGCACGACGCGCTGGTGCCGGACATGTGGTCGCTCAAGGACCTCGCCCGGCGGGAGATGTGGGCCGAGGACCGCCTGCACTTCTCTGCGCTCGGCCACCACACGATCGCCGCGATGGTGCTGGACACCCTCGGCGTGGAGCACGGCCTCGAGCACCTGCGCCTCTCCCCGCCGGCGCCGCGCACGTGGCGCGCGGCCCGCGCGTCGGACGCCGCATGGGTGCGCACGCACCTGGCGCCGTGGGTGGTCCGCCGCCTCCGCGGCGTCTCCTCCGGCGACGGCGTCACGGCCAAGCGCCCCGTCCCCGAGCCGCTCTTCGGCGCGCCGATGCCGCAGGGCTCGGACCACACCGAGCCGCTGGACATCGTCGAGCCCTGAGCCCGGCCGGCGGGGACCGGTGGCCGTTTCCCGAACGACAGTGCCGCGACACGCCGCCGTTTCCCGAACGAAAGTTCAGAGGGCGAGGGTGCGCTTCAGCGTGTCGGCCACCTGGCCGTATTCGGTGAGGAACCCGTCGTGGCCGATGGGCGAGGCGATCGTGTGCACCGGCGGCCGCGCGGGCAGCGCCGCCGCGAGCGCCTCGGACTCGGCCGGCAGGTAGAGCCGGTCCGAGTCGACGGCGGCCACGAACGCCCGGCCCCGGTAGTCCGCGAGCGCCGCCGCCACGCCGCCGCGCCCGCGCCCGACGTCGTGGCCCATGAGGGCCTCGGTGACCACGAGGTAGGAGTTCGCGTCGAACCGGTCGGCGAGCTTGGCCGCCTGGTGGTCCAGGTAGGACTCCACGGCATAGCGCCCGCGCCCGCCGGGCACCCCGACGACGGCGCCGAACGGGTCCTCGACGCCCTGCGGTTCCCGGCCGAACCGCTGGCCGAGCTCGCCGGCCGTGCGGTAGGTGGTGTGGGCGATGCGCCGGGCGATGCCCAGGCCGGCCACGGGGCCGGGGCCGGGGTAGTAGTCGCCGCCCTGGAAGTCCGGGTCGAGGCGGATGGCCGCGGTCTGCGCCTGCCCCCACGCGATCTGGTCGGCGGAGGAGGCCGCGGTGGCGGCCAGCACGCCCACCCCGGCGACGCGCGCGGGGTGGGTCGCGGCCCACTCGAGGGCGCGGGCCCCGCCCATCGATCCGCCGATCACGGCACGCCAGGCGCCGATCCCGAGGTGGTCGGCCAGGCGCCGCTCGGCCTCGACCGCGTCCCGCAGCGTGAGGAACGGGAACCGGGAGCCCCAGGGCCGCCCGTCGGGGGCCGGCGTCGAGGGCCCGGTGGAGCCGTGGCAGCCGCCGATCATGGCGGGGGCGACCACGAACCACCGGTCCGTGTCCACGGCGCGGCCCGGGCCGACGAGGGCGTCCCACCAGCCCGGCGTCGGGTCCTCCTCGTGCGCGGCCACGTGCGCGTCGCCGGTGAGGGCGTGCAGCACGAGCACGGCGTTGGAGCCGTCGGCGGCGAGGGTGCCCCAGGTCTCGTAGGTCAGCTCGACGTCGGGCAGCAGCCCGCCGGTCTCGGTGCGCAGCTCGCCGACCCGCAGACGGTGGCGGCCGCCGCGGGGCAGCGCGGTGCGCGACGGACGCGTGGCAACGGCGGTCATGCCCGCTCCCCCGCGTCGTCGTCGCCGCGGCGAGCGGCGGCCGCGAAGCCGCGCTCGAGGTCGGCGAGGATGTCCTCGATGTCCTCCACGCCGAGCGAGAGCCGCACCAGGCCGGGGGTGACGCCGGCGGCGCGCTGCTCGTCGTCGGTGAGCTGGGAGTGGGTGGTCGAGGCCGGGTGCACCACGAGCGAGCGGACGTCGCCGATGTTGGCCACGTGGTGGTGCAGGGTGAGCCCGTCCACGAACGCGGCCCCGGCCTCGCGGCCGCCCGCGATCTCGAAGGAGACGAACGCGCCCGCGCCCTTCGGCAGGTAGCGCTGGGCGCGCTCGTGCCACGGGCTGGACTCCAGGCCGGCGTAGACCACGTGCTCGACGTCGTCGCGGCCCTCGAGCCAGCGCGCGACGGCGGCCGCGTTGGCCACCTGCCGCTCCATGCGCAGGGACAGGGTCTCCAGGCCGAGGTTCACCAGGAACGCGTTGAACGGGGAGATGGCCGAGCCGTAGTCGCGCAGCAGTTGCACGCGCGCCTTGAGGATGAAGGCCAGGTTGGCGCCGAGCGGCGAGCCCACCCCGAGGTCCCGCGCGTAGACGAGGCCGTGGTACGACTCGTCCGGCTCGTTGAAGCCGGGGTACCGCTCGGCGTGCTGCGCGTAGTCGAACGTGCCGGCGTCGACGATCACGCCCGCGATGGCCGCGGCGTGCCCGCCGAGGTACTTCGTGGCGGAGTGGGTGACGACGTCGGCGCCGTGCTCGATGGGCCGCAGCAGGTACGGGGTGGCCAGCGTGTTGTCCACGATCAGCGGCACGCCGGCCTCGTGGGCTGCGTCGGCGACGGCGCGCACGTCCAGGACGTCCCCGCGCGGGTTGCCGAGGGTCTCGCCGAAGAACGCCTTGGTGTTCGGCCGGACGGCGGCGCGCCAGGACTCGAGGTCGTCCGGGTCGGTCACGAACGTCGTCTCGACGCCGACCTTGGCGAGGGTGTGCTTGAACAGGTTCTGCGTGCCGCCGTAGAGGCTGGCCGAGGCGACCACGTGGTCGCCGGCGCCGGCGAGGTTGAGGATCGCGAGCGTCGTCGCCGCCTGACCGGAGGCCAGCAGCAGCGCGCCCACACCGCCCTCGAGCGCGGCGATCTTCTCCTCCACCGGGCCCTGCGTCGGGTTGCCGATGCGGGTGTAGAGCGGGTCGAGGTCCTTGAGCGCGAACCGGTCCGCGGCCACCTGGGCGGACGGGAAGTCGTACGAGGTGGTCTGGAAGATCGGCAGGGCGGTCGCACCGAAGGCGTGCTGGCCGACGGCGACGCCCGCGTGGACCTGCGCGGTGGAGAAGCCCCAGGCGTCGGGGGTCGGGGTGGGCTGGTCGGTCATGGCAGACCCTCCTGAGGGGTTCAGGGGCCGGACCCGGCCGCCCCGCCCGCCGGCCGACGTGCCGCTCCGGGGACCGACGTCGTCGAGGTGCCGGAGATGACCCGGCGCCGTCGAGAGGGGCCGTGGGATCGGCCCGCGCTTGCCGGCGTCCGTTGTGGGGCCGGCCTGGTCGTCACCCGGGGCACCCCACCGCGGAAGGAGGGTTGCCGGTCAGCATGCCGGGGCCTGTTGCTGACTCTCGTGACCGTGCCTCCGAGTGTAGCCCGCCGCCCCGCCACGATTTCGTCACGCGTGTCACACGCGGATACGCTCTCCGCACGGGGGCGCTCGACCCGTCAAGGGCTCGACGCCCCCCGACTCGCACCAGGTCAATCCCCGGGGCAGCCCGGGAACGGAGAGGAACAGCGCAGTGCACACCTGTCGCATGGACCACGTGTCCTACGCCGCCGGCCCCGAGGGCCTGGACGCCACGGTCGCCCGCATCGCCGAGACGCTGGGCATCGAGCGGATCAAGGGCGGTGTCCACCCACGTTTCGGCACCCAGAACGCGCTCTTCCCCATGACGGAGGGGCAGTATCTGGAGGTCGTCGAGGCCCTGGACCACCCGGCCTCCCTCAGCGCACCGTTCGGCCAGCTCGTGCGCGCCCGCACCGAGCAGGGCGGCGGCTGGATGAGCTGGGCCGTGGCCACCCCGGACATCGGCCGGTTCGAGCGCCGCCTCGGCCGCGAGGCCGTCCCCGGCAACCGTCGCTTCCCGGACGGCCGCGAGCTGTCCTGGCGGCAGATCGGCATCAAGGGCACCCTCGCGGACCCGCAGCTGCCGTACATCCTGCGCTGGGCCGACGGTCAGGAGGACATGCACCCCTCGCAGGCGGCCGAGCCGCAGGCCACCATCGAGCACCTGAACATCGCCGGCTCCCCCGAGCGCCTCGCCGAGTGGCTGGGCGGCGAGGACGAGGACGGCCAGGTCCAGGACGTGAACATCGAGTACGTCGCGCCCTCCGGCACCCCGGGCATCGTCTCGGTCACCTTCCGCACCCCGAAGGGTGAGATCACGCTCTGAGCGCGGACGCGGGGCCGCTCAGCCGAGCAGCCCCGCCCGCGCCAGCAGCGGGTAGCCGACGAACCCGACGGCGTCCAGCAGCGCGTGCGCGATGACCAGCGGCATCACCCGGCGCACCCGCAGGAACACGAGCGCGAACACCGCGCCCATCAGGGCGTTGCCCACGCCCGGCCCGATCCCCTGGTACAGGTGGTACGCCCCGCGCAGCAGCGCGAGGGCGAGCATCACGACGGCCGCGCGGGGCGGCAGGTACAGCCCCTCGGCGCTCACCCACGACGACGGCACGGCCGGCGCCGGATCGCGCGCCAGGCCCGCGGCGCGCAGCCGCTGCAGATACCCGAGCCGGTCGACGAGCCAGGCGCCCACGATGACCTCCTCCAGCAGTCCGTGCCGCAGCGCGGAGAGCAGCAGGACCGGCACCTGGTACCAGCTCTCCCCGAGCGCCGAGCCGACGATCGCCGTCGTGATCCCCAGGGCCCGGCCGGCGGCGTAGACGCCGAGCGTGCCCAGCCCGATGGCCGCGAACAGGCCCAGGCCCCAGGCCAGGTCGCGGCCGGGGCGGCGCAGGTCGAGGCCGAGCACCCGGAACGGGTTCCGGCCGCGCAGGTGCATCAGGTGCAGCACGAGGGCCACCGGCACGAGCGCGAACCCGATGCCGAGCAGCTGGTAGGTCAGGTCGAAGGCCCAGCGGTCGGCCAGGGCCGGGTTGAGGACGGTGGTCTGCTCGCCGAGCGGGGCCTGGGTGGCCTTGTCGATGAGCTGGACGATCGCGTAGACCGCCGACTTCCCCAGGGAGAGGCCGAGGACGATCGCGATCTCCCACCGCACCGTGCGCGCCGAGGGGGCGGGCAGCGC
>NZ_JABFBB010000008.1:0-5291 GCF_017168555.1 Micrococcus sp. KRD012 | reverse complement strand
GGTCCACGGGGTCCTCGATCAGTCGGCGAGCAGGGTCTGGGCCGACCCGTCCAAGAGCAGGGAGGGGCGGACCTCTCCGAACCCGCGGACGATCCTGGGCGGCTGCGGGACGAGCACGAAGCGCTCGTCCCGGGACAGGGCCGCAGCGGTCATGGCGTCCACGAGCACGGTACCCGGATCGGCCAGGGACGTCAGCCGCGCGGCGAGGTTCACGGTGGGCCCGTAGATGTCCCCCATGCGGGAGAGCACCCGTCCCCATGTCAGGGCGACGCGCGCCGAGGGCAGCTCCTCGTCCGCGGCGATGGTCTCGGCCAGGGAGAGCGCGATCGCGGCGCCGGCCTCGGGGGTCTCGGCGTTGAACATGACCTCGTCGCCGATGGTCTTCACGAGCCAGCCGCCGCCGGCCGAGATGGTCTCCGCGGCGAGGGACTCGAAGCGCAGCACCATGCGGGCCAGCGTCCGGTCGTCCATGGTCCGGGAGAGCGTCGTGTAGGAGACCATGTCCGCGAAGCCGACGGCGCGGGCCAGCGGCAGCGGCGCGTCCGACTCGGAGCCGTCGCGGCCCTCGGCGCTGGCCGCCAGCCCGGCCTCCACGCGCACGGTCAGGCGCTGGACGGCGCGGTTGAGCTGGCGCCGGTAGACGATCCGCATGGCCTTCTCGAGCGGTCCGACCATGTCCGGGAGCATGTCGACGACGGCCCGCCGTGCCTCCGGGTCCGTCAGGCCCTCGGAGGCGATCTTGTCCTCCACGAGCGCCTCGATCTGCCACACCACCATGCGGTCCGTCATCTGCCCGATCGAGCGGGCCAGCGAGATGGCGGTGTCCTCGTTCAGCGTCCCCGAGCGTACGAGCGTGAGCACGGACTCGAACGCCTCGATGTCCGCCTCGGTGAAGGCCTTGTGCCCCTCCGGCGACGTCGGATAGCCCAGCGCACGCCAGATCTTCCGGGCGGAGGCCATCGAGACGCCGAGGCGCTGCGCCACCTCCCGTGAGGTGTAGGCGCGCGGGCCCACCACCAGGCCGGCGTCGAGCGTGCGCATCGCGCTCGTCCAGCCGGCGGGCTCGGCGGACCGCTCCTCGACGTCGCGGGCGGTCTTGTCCTCGGCCGGCGGGACGATCGGCAGCGGTGCGGTGTCCGGTGTCTCCGGACGGCTCATCGGAGGTCTCCTGTCGGGACGGGGGCGGGCCAGGTCGCGGTGCGGGCCTGGCGGGTGAGGTGGGCCAGGGCCTCCTCGAAGCGCGCGGCCTCGGGGACGTCGCGCAGCCGCCAGTGGACCTGGCGGGCGGGCTCCTGGAAGAGGATGTGCAGGTCTCCGGCACCCGAGCCGCGGCGGCGCCGCTGCACGTCGGCGATGGACACGAGCGGCATGGCGGCACCGGAGCCGCCGACGCCGGCGCCCTGGAGGATGCGGCGGTCGGTGAGCACGGTGCGCCGGAAGACCCAGCGCCACAGCGGGCGGACGGTGCCGGGGAGCAGGACGAGCGCCGCGACCACCCACGCGGCCGCCTCGAGCACGGCGCGGTTCGCGGCGACGATCCCGGGCAGGTCGGGACGTGCGAGCACGCCGACGGCCAGGCCGAGCAGGAACGCGACGGCCACGAGGACCGCGGCCGGGCGCAGCAGCGCGCGCGGGTGGGTGCGGGTGCGGACCATCACCTGCTCACCGGGCTCGAGTCGCACGGCGGTCACCTCCTGACCGGGACGGGTGTGTCATGCGCCGCGATGGACGTCTCCGCGCAGGTGGGCCACGTCCCCCGCACTGACCTCGGTCTCGATTGTGCCACGGTCCGGTGTGACGCGCTTCACGCGCAGGGTGCCGCCGGGGCCGAGGCCCACGGCCGTGCCCTCCAGCACGCCGCCGCCGGGCAGCTCGGCGCGCACCGCGCGGCCCAGCGTGGAAAGCCGGTCCGCCACGGCCGCCACGGCCGGGTGACGCCCGTCGACGGCCGTCGTCTGCCCCGCCACGCCCGCCGCGAAGCGGTCCACGGCCGCCACGACGGCGTCGCGCAGCTCGACCGCGAGGTCCCGGGGGGCGGGCACGGCGTCCGCGCCGATCCACTCCGCCAGGTCCGTGGCGGTGTCCACCGGGGCGGCCCCGCGGTGGTCCAGGTTCACGCCCATCCCGACGACGACGCCGGGCCCCTTGCCGTCCGAGGACAGCGCCACCGTGGCCAGCACGCCGCACAGCTTGCGCCCGTCGGTGGCGAGCACGTCGTTCGGCCACTTCACGTGCGTCGGGACGCCCCGGGCCGCGAGGCGCTCGGCAACCGTGGCGGAGGCGACGAGCGAGAGCCAGCTCAGATGGGCCGGGGAGACCGGCACCCCGCCGGACTCGGGACGCAGGTACACGGACAGGGCGAGCGCCGCACCCGGCGCGGCGCTCCACACCCGGGAGTGCCGTCCCCGGCCGGCCCGCTGGTCCGCGGTGGCCACGGCCGCACCGTGCCGGTGTCCCTCGCGGTCCAGCCGTGCGAGGAGCTCATCCTGCGTGGAGCCGGCGGAGTCCAGCCAGGTCAGGTCCGGTGCTGGGGCGTCGTCGGGGTGCATGCCCCTAGATATACACGGCGTTCCCGGGGGCGGGCTGGGCTGAGCCGCCCCCTTCATTCGGTCCGGACGTTCTGTGAGTCGTCGGTTTCCATTTGATGGGTGCACTGCCGAGCGTACTCGGCTGGGGTTAGGTAGCCGAGCGAGGAGTGCCGGCGGTGGTGGTTGTACTCGTCCTTCCAGTCGCCGATGATGACCTGTGCGTGCAGCAGCGAGTAGAAGCTGTTGATGTTGAGGCACTCGTCGCGGATCCGGCTGTTGAACGACTCGACGTACCCGTTGCGCCACGGCGAGCCCGGAGGGATGTAGGACAGGCCGGTGCGGGTGCCGGCCCAGTCGGCCATCGCCTCGCTGATGAACTCCGGCCCGTTGTCCGACCTGAGCACCGCCGGGGCGCCCCGGGCGGCGACGAGGTCCTCGAGGTGGGCGGTGAGTCGGTCGGCGGTAATCGAGCGCTCCACGAGCCCGCCGATGCACTCCCGGGTGTGTTCGTCGACGATCGAGCAGATCTTGATCGGTCGTCCGTGCTCGTCGGCGTCGAACTGGAAGTCCACCGCCCACACCACGTTCGGCGCGTCCGCCGTCGGCGCGTCGACGGTCGAGGACCCGACGCGCTTGCGTCGACGCCGCTGCGGGACCCGGAGCCCTTCGTCACGCCACAGGCGTTGGATCTTCTTGTGGTTCACCACCCACCCCTCGGCGCGGGCGTCGTGATACGCCCGCCGATACCCGTAGCGGGGATGGTCCTTCGCCCAGGCGCGCAGCCACTCCCTGAGCGCCCGATCCGGGTCCGCGACCGTGTCGCCCTTGAGCGGTCGCCGGTACGCGGAGCGGCTCAGCCCGACCAGACGGCACGCCATCCGTTCGCTCACCCGCAACTTGCGCTTGAGGTGATCGACGGCGGCGCGGCGCCTGTCCGGGCTTAGAAGTTTCCCTCAGCCAGCTCCTTGAGCGCGGCCTTCTCCAGCTCCGCTTCCGCGAGCAGACGCTTCAGGGTCGCGTTCTGCTTCTCCAGCTCCTTCAGGCGCTTTGCGTCGTCGGCCTTGAGGCCGCCGTACTGGTTCCGCCACCGGTAGTACGTCTGCTCGGACACCCCGAGCTCCCGGCACACCGCCGCGACGTCCTGACCATCGGCGAGCATCCTGTCGGCCTGCCCGAGCTTACGGACGACCTGCTCGGGGGTGTGACGCTTCCTGCTGTTCGTCATGATCTGACCAGTCTCCCTGCCCGCGACCGCGGGCAACAGGACGACTCTCATAACGACTGGACCTACGAAACGGGGTCAGCCCGTGGTGGCGGTGGGGGCGCCCGCGAACCCGGGCGCCCCCACCGCCACCACCGATGTCACGTCGGACGCGGTCGCCACCGCGGAGGAGGTGCCCCGCTCGCGGGTCATCATCGCCTCCCTCGTGGGCACCTCGATCGAGTTCTACGACTTCTACATCTATGCCACGGCCGCCGTCTCGGTCTTCCCGCTGATCTTCTTCGCGGGCGGCGACGACAACACGGCCCTGCTGGCCTCCATGGCCACCTTCGGCGCGGCGTTCGTCGCCCGGCCGCTGGGCGCCGTCGTCTTCGGCCACCTGGGCGATCGCGTGGGCCGCAAGACCACGCTCATCGGCTCGCTGCTCACCATGGGCATCGCGACGTTCCTCATCGGCCTGCTGCCCACGTACTTCCAGATCGGCCTGTGGGCGCCGGCCATGCTGACGCTGCTGCGCTTCTTCCAGGGTCTGGGGCTCGGCGGCGAGTGGTCCGGCGCCGCTCTGCTGGCCACCGAGTACGCCAAGGACGGCAAGCGCGCGCAGGCGGCCATGTGGCCGCAGCTCGGCGCGCCGATCGGCTTCCTGCTGGCCAACGGCCTGTTCCTCGCGCTCGTGCTCGGCTTCAGCCACGACTCGACGAGCCCGGTGCTCGACGGCCCGTTCCTCACGTGGGTGTGGCGCGTGCCGTTCCTGCTCTCGATCGTGATGGTGGCCGTGGGCCTCTACGTCCGCGTCAAGCTCGAGGAGACCCCGGTCTTCCAGCGCGCCCTCGACCGCGACCAGCGCGTGAAGGCGCCGCTGGGCGAGGTGTTCCGCCGCAACTGGTGGGAGCTGATCCTGGGCACCTTCGTCATGTACGCCACCTACGTGCTCTTCTACCTGATGACCACGTGGATCCTCTCCTACGCGATCGGCAAGCCGGCCAACGGCTTCCTGGGTGTCCCCTACGCCGAGTTCCTCGTGCTGCAGCTGGTCGGCATCCTGTTCTTCGCGGCGTTCGTGCCGGTCTCCGGCCTGCTGGCGGACCGCTTCGGCCGCCGCCCCACCCTGATCGTGATCTCGGTGCTCATGGTGCTGTTCGGCCTCTCGTTCGGCCTGTGGCTCGCGCCGGAGAACATGGGTGTGGGCGCGAAGCTGAACGTGCCGCTGATGCTGACGTTCCTGGCCACCGGTATGACGCTCATGGGTCTGACCTTCGGGCCCATGTCCGCAGTGCTGCCTGAGCTGTTCCCCACGAACACGCGCTACACCGGCTCCGGCATCGCCTACAACGTGTCCTCGATCCTCGGCGCGGCGCTGACCCCCTTCATCGCGGCCTGGCTCGTGCAGAAGTTCGACGTCTCCTACGTCGGCTACTACCTGGCCGCCGCCTCGGCGATCACCGTCATCGCGCTGGTGCTCTCCCCCGAGACCCGCCACACGGACCTCGACACCGTCACCTCGGCCCGGGAGCGCCGCGCCGCCACCCGCTGACCCCGCC
>NZ_JABFBB010000007.1:357264-400316 GCF_017168555.1 Micrococcus sp. KRD012 | reverse complement strand
GAGGACTCCGGCTCGCGCGGGGCCGGACCCGGCACCGGGGCGGGGCGGTTCGGCTGTGTCGCCGGTCGGTCGGGCCGACTCTGCTGCGGGGCCGGACGCTCAGGCCGGTCCGTCCGCGCCGGTCCGGCCGGGCGAGTGCCGGACTGTGCGCGGGCGTCCCCGGTCGGGGCGTCCCCGCCGAGGATCAGGTCGAGCCGCGGGCGGATGCCGAGCACCTGGTGGACGGCCTCGCCGAGCACGCGGTCGCCGCCCCGGCCGAGCAGCGACTGGCGGGGCCCGTCCTGCTGGAAGCCGATCGTCAGCAGCGAGCCGTCGTAGCCCGCGACGCTCGCGTTGTCCTTCACCAGCATCCACACCAGCCGAGAGGCGTCCTCGAGGGCCGCGAGGATGTCCGGCCAGGCCCGGCGGATCATCTCCACCTGGCTCGCCGCCGGGGCGGGAGCGGGGCTCGACGGCGCGGCACCGGTGCTGTCCTGGGCCTGGGGCCGGCCCTCGGGCTCGGGGCGGCCCTCAGGCTCGGGGCGGCTCCCGACCTCCGGGCGACGCGCGCCCTCGGCACGGGCCCCGGCCTCGGCCGGTTCGGGTCGTCCGGGCTGCGGCGGCTGCTGCGGACGCTCGGACCTCGTGGTCCCGGCGGCGGCGTCCCCCTCCGGCGCCTCGGCCGCGGCGGGCTGGGCGGGCGGTGCCCAGCGCTCCGGCGGGGCGGTCGGCGCCGTCGACGCGGGCTCCTCCGTCCGCCGCATGGCGGCCCGGGCGAGCGCGGCACCGGTCAGAGGGCCGGAGCCGTCCGCGTTCCCGGCCGACCCGCCGCCGTCCGCGGCGGGCGTGCCGGACCGGGCCGGCGTCGTCGTGCCCTCCGGGGTGCCGTCCTCGACGGGCGCGGCGCCACCGAGTTCGAGGCGCCGTTCGAGGGCCTCGAGGCGGGCGGCCAGGCCGCGGTGCGTCTCGTCCGAGGCGGGCAGCAGCAGGCGCGCCATGAGCAGCTCGAGGTGCAGGCGGGGACTCGTGGCACCCACCATGTCCGTCAGCGCGAGGTTGGTGATGTCCGCGAGGCGGGAGAGCTCCGCGCGGGAGAGCTGCGCGGCCTGCGCCGAGAGACGCCGCACCTGGTCCTCCGGCATGCCGTGCAGGATCGCCCCGGCCTCCTCCGGCAGGGCGCGTGCGATCACGAGGTCGCGGAAGCGGTCCAGCAGGTCCTCGACGAAGCGGCGCGGGTCCTGGCCGGACTGCACCACGCGGTCCACCACGCGGAACACCGTGGGCGTGTCGTCGGCGGCGACGGCGTCGATCACGTCGTCCAGCAGGGCTTCCGGGGTGAAGCCGAGCAGGCTCACCGCGAGCTCGTAGGAGACCTGGCCCTCCTGGGCACCCGCGATCAGCTGGTCCAGCACGGAGAGCGTGTCACGCACCGAGCCCGTGCCGGCGCGCACCACGAGCGGCAGCACGCCCTTCTCCACGGACACGCCCTCCTCCGCGCACAGCTGCTCGAGGTAGGCGATGAGCGGCTCCGGCGGCACGAGCCGGAACGGGTAGTGGTGGGTGCGGGAGCGGATGGTCCCGATGACCTTCTCCGGCTCCGTGGTGGCGAAGATGAACTTCAGGTGCTCCGGCGGCTCCTCCACGATCTTGAGCAGCGCGTTGAAGCCCGCCGCGGTGACCATGTGCGCCTCGTCGATGATGAGGATCTTGTAGCGGTCCCGGACCGGGGCGAACGTGGCCCGCTCGCGCAGGCCGCGGGCGTCCTCCACACCGCCGTGCGAGGCCGCGTCGATCTCCAGCACGTCCAGCGAGCCCGGCCCGCCGGTGGCCAGGTCCCGGCACGAGTCGCACTCGCCGCACGGCGTGGGCGTGGGGCCTTGGGCGCAGTTCAGGCAGCGCGCGAGGATGCGGGCGGACGTGGTCTTGCCGCAGCCGCGCGGGCCGGAGAAGAGGTAGGCGTGGTTCACGCGGTCCTTCGCCAGTGCGGTGCGCAGCGGGACCGTGACATGGTCCTGCCCGATCACGTCCTCGAAACGGTCCGGGCGGTAGCGGCGGTACAGGGCGGTGCTCACCCTCGAAAGCCTATCCGGCGGGCGGACGGGCTAAGGGAGCCGGGGAATGCGCCCACCCACCGGCCCGTTCCCTGGCCCATGACCACCACGCACATGCACACCGACGCCGAGGACACGATCCACCCCACGCAGCCGGCCCCGGACGCGGGACCGCTGAGTCAGGCCGAGATCGACCGCCTCTTCGCGGACCGCCACACGACGCAGCTCTTCTCGGACGAGCCCGTCGACCTCGCGCTGATCGAGCGGGCCTACGCGGACCTCCGCTGGGCGCCGACCGCCATGAACAACCAGCCGCTGCGGCTCGACGTCGTGGACAGCCCCGAGGCCCGCGCCCGCCTGGCTCCGCTGATGATCGAGTTCAACCGGGAGAAGACGGAGCGCGCCCCGCTCACGCTGATCGCCTCCTACGACCTCGACTGGCACCGCCACATGGGCCACCTCGCCCCGTTCCGGGAGGGCTTCGAGGAGGATGCCGAGGGCAAGCCGGGCATGCGCGAGGGGATGGGCCGCACGAACGCGCTCATCCAGGTGGGCTACCTGCTCGTGGCCTTGCGCGCCCACGGGCTCGAGGTCGGCCCCATGGCCGGGTTCGACGCCGCCGCCGTGGACGCCGAGTTCCATGCGGACCGTGCCTGGAAGTCCCTCCTGGTGATCAACGTGGGCCACGCCGCCGCAGACGACGAGAAGGCGCAGCAGCCCCGCCAGGGCCGCCTCGACTTCGACCAGGCCGCCCAGGTCCTCTGACCGGGGCCGGGCCTGCGGCGGACCAGGGCGCCGGCCCGCTCAGAGCCCGGTGAACACCCACGGATCACGCGGCAGGGCGGCCGGGTCGAACGCGGGCACGGCGGCCGCCAGCGGTCCCGCGGGCAGGCCGAGGGACTCCAGCAGCCGGTCCCGCACCCGCTCGGGGGTCCACGCCGGGTCCTGCGCGGCGAGGTCCTTGAGGGTCACGGCGCCGTCCCGCTTGGCCAGCCGCCGCCCCTCCGTGTTCAGCACGAGCGGCACGTGCAGGTACTCCACCGCAGGCGTCGGCTCCCCGCGCGCGGCGCACAGCGCCTCGGCCAGCCAGCGCTGGCGCGGGGCCGAGTCGAGCAGGTCGTCGCCGCGGACCACCTGGTCCACGTCCTGCGCCAGGTCGTCCACGACGACGGCCAGGTTGTACGCGTACGCCCCGTCGTTCCGGCGCAGCACCAGGTCGTCGACCAGGCCCGTGACGTCGCCGTGCAGCACGTCCACGGCGGTCGCGCGCGGGATCTCACCGTCCGGCAGGCCCGCGACCTTCGCCGCGTCGATCCGCAGGGCGGCGGGACGCACCCGCCGTCGCTCGGCCCGCTCGGCCTCGGTCAGGCCGCGGCAGGTGCCCGGATAGAAGCCGGGCGGACGCAGCGGCACGGCGCCGCCGGAGGCGGGGGCGCCGTCGTCGGGTCGCGGGTGCGGGGCCGACGTCGCCTCGGCGATGTCCTTGCGCGAGCAGAAGCACTCGTAGACCGCGTCCGCGCCGTGCGCGGCGCGCAGGGCGGCCACGGCGGCGTCGTACAGGGCGGTGCGCTCGGACTGGCGCACCGGCTCGGCGTCCCAGTCCAGCCCGACGGCGGCCAGGTCCGCCCGCTGGTCGGCCTCGGCCCCGGAGCGGACGCGGTCCAGGTCCTCGATCCGCAGCAGGAAGGCGCGGTCCGTGGCGCGCGCGGCGAGCCACGCGACGAGCGCGGTGCGCAGGTTGCCCAGGTGCAGGCTTCCCGTGGGGGAGGGGGCGTAGCGTCCGGCGGGCATGGGATCTCCTGGGGAAAGTGAAGACCCCTCACGCACCTGCCAGAGCCCACCTACCCTTGCTACCTTCCGGTCCTGGGGGAGTTCAGCGAGATGACACCACGTGAGGGGCCGCCGACGACTCTACCAGGGTGGCGGCGGGCGCGGCGATTCGGGCCGCGGCGAGCCCCGGGCCGGGCCCGCGCCTCCCGCGGGGGATTGGCGCGGCCCAGGACGATCTGGTTATGATGGAGCCTGCCCTCGCGCGGTCCGCCGCATGAGGGCGCACCAAGGAGGATTCGCCTAGCGGCCTATGGCGCACGCCTGGAACGCGTGTTGGGTTAACAGCCCTCGGGGGTTCAAATCCCCCATCCTCCGCAGATAAGCCCCGGGACCCCAGTGGTTCCGGGGCTTTTCGCATGTCGGGGACCGCTGTCGACGGGGGAGGGCGCGCCCGGACTCCTCATCCGCCCCGCTGGATGCGAGACGCGGGTCACATTTGCGCGTATCCTTCTCCCCAGTCGTCCGGGACTGCCGGCGGCCGCCGCTCGGAACTCGCACCGCACCGGCCATCCCCACCCCGATCTGGAGACCCCATGTCCTTCGCAGATCTCATCACCACCGTGAACAACGTCATCTGGTCCCCGGCCCTGATCTGGCTCTGCCTGATCGTCGGCCTCTACTTCACCGTCCGGACCATGTTCCTGCAGTTCGTGAACATCCCGGACATGGTGAAGCAGCTCCGCGAGGGCCAGGACTCCGCGGACGGCACCTCGTCCCTCCAGTCCCTCATGATGTCGCTCGCCGGCCGCGTCGGCATGGGCAACATCGGCGGCGTCGCCACGGCCATCGCGTTCGGCGGCCCCGGCGCCGTGTTCTGGATGTGGGTCATGGCCCTGCTCGGCGCCGCCACATCCTTCATCGAGTCCACGCTCGGCCAGATCTACAAGGAGCGCGACCCGGACACCGGCGAGTACCGCGGCGGCCCGGCGTACTACTTCGAGAAGGCCTACAAGCACACGGCCGCCGCCCCCGCCTTCAAGGCGTACGCGATCCTGTTCGCCGTCGTCACCGTCTTCGCCACCAGCTACTTCCTGCCGGGCGTGCAGGCCAACGGCGTGGCCGCGGCCGTGGGCGAGGCGTGGGCCGTGCCCGCCTGGGTCGTGGCCCTGGCCATGGTCATCCTGCTGGCCTTCATCGTCCTGGGCGGCGTGAAGCGCATCGCGACGTTCGCCGTCTACGTGGTGCCCGTGATGGCCGTGCTGTACATCATCCTCGCGCTGATCGTGCTGTTCCTGAACTTCGACCAGATCCCCGAGGTCTTCGGCTCCATCTTCGCCAGCGCGTTCGGCGTGCACGCCGTGTTCGGCGCGATCCTCGGCCTCGCCATCCAGTGGGGCGTGAAGCGCGGCGTCTACTCCAACGAGGCCGGCCAGGGCACGGGCCCGCACGCCGCCGCGGCCGCCGAGGTCTCGCACCCAGCCAAGCAGGGCTTCGTGCAGGCGTTCGCCGTGTACATCGACACGCTCTTCGTCTGCTCGGCCACCGCGTTCATCATCATCTCCACGGGCGCCTACCGGGTGTACTCGGACGGGTCCGGCTCCGGCCTGCTGTTCGAGGGCATCGTCTCGCCGACGGCCTCCGAGGGCCCGGCCTTCGTCCAGACCGGCTTCGACGCCATGTTCTCCGGCTTCGGCCCCACGTTCGTGGCCGTGGCGCTGGCGTTCTTCGCCTTCACCACGATCGTGGCGTACTACTACATGGCCGAGGTCAACATCGTGTTCCTCACGCGCAACCTGCGCAACGGCATGGTCCGCCGCGTCGCGCTGCGCTTCCTGCAGGCCCTGATCCTCGTGTCGGTGGCCTACGGCGCCGTCGCCACCACGGGTGCGGCCTGGGGCCTCGGCGACATCGGCGTGGGCTCCATGGCCTGGCTGAACATCCTCGGCATCCTGGTGCTGCAGGGCCCGGCCCTCAAGGCCCTCAAGGACTACCGCGCACAGAAGCGCCAGGGTCTCGACCCGCAGTTCGACCCGCGCCCGCTCGGCATCCGCAACGCGGACTTCTGGGAGCACCGCGCCGACGGCCTGATCACCCAGGGCGTCGCCGGCACGGCCGAGCACCCGATCGTCGCCGAGGGCGGCGCCCACCGCGCCTGACCTACCGGCGGGGCTGGGCTCTCCCCGCCCCACCACGACGACGGCCCGGACGCCGCCAGCGTCCGGGCCGTCGTCGTGCGCGGCAGGTCAGAAGAGCTGGCGCAGGTTCGCCTTCGCGAGGTCGAGCAGCTTGGTGCCCTTGCCGTCCAGGACGGTGCGCATGGCGTAGAGCGCGAAGCCCTTGGCTTGCTCGAACTCGATGCTCGGCGGGATCGTCAGCTCCTGACGCTCGGTCTTGACCACCAGCAGCGCCGGCCCGTCGTGGGCGAGGAACTCGCGCATCACCGCGGGCAGGTCCGTCGTGTGGTCCGCGCGGAAGCCCTTGATGCCGATCGCCTCCGCGATCGCCGCGAAGTCCGGGTTCTCCAGGCTCGTCCCGTAGGGGACGAACCCGGCGGCCATCATCTCGAGCTCCACGAAGTTCAGCGAGTCGTTGTCGAACACGAGCGTCTTCACGGGCAGGCCGTTCTGCACGAACGACATCAGCTCGCCGAGCATCATGGCCAGCCCGCCGTCGCCGGCCATCGCCACCACCTGGCGGGTGGGGTCGACCGCCTGGGCGCCGACCGCCTGGGTGACCGCGTTGGCCATGGAGCCGTGGGACAGGGAGCCGATGATCCGGCGGCGCCCGTTCATCGTCAGGTACCGGGAGGCCCAGACCACCGGGGAGCCGACGTCGGGCAGGAACACCACGTCGTCGTCGGCCAGCTCGTCGAGGAGGCGGGCCACATACTGCGGGTGCACGCGTCCACGACCCGGGGTGGCCAGCTGGTCGAGGTCCTTGCGGGTCTTGGCGTAGTGCTTGAGCGCCTTGTCCAGGAACGCCGACGACGAGTTCCCGCGCAGCAGCGGCAGCAGGGCCTGGGCCGTCTCCTTCACACCGCCCACGAGCGGCACGTCCACGGCCACCCGTCGGCCGATCTGCTCGCCGCGCACGTCCACCTGGATGACCGTGGCGTCCTCGGGGTAGAACTGCCGGTACGGCAGGGAGGAGCCGAGGATCAGCAGCGTCTCGGCCTCCTTGAGCGCGTGGTAGCCGGAGGCGAAGCCGAGCAGGCCGGTCAAGCCGACGTCATACGGGTTGTCGTACTCGATCCGGTCCTTGCCGCGCAGCGCGTGGACGATCGGGGCCTGCAGGCGCTCCGCCAGGGCCACGACCTCGTCGTGGGCGCCGGCCGCGCCCGCGCCGGCCAGGATGGTGATCCGCTTGGACGAGTCCAGGGCCTCGGCGGCCTCGCGCAGCACGGAGTCGGCCGGGATGACGCGGGACGGCGTGTGACGGATCACCTCGGGCTTCGCGGAGAGCTCGGTGAGGGCCACGTCGCCCGGGATCACGAGCACGGCCACGCCCCGCTGCTCGACGGCGGCCCGCATCGCGGTGCGCAGCATCCGGGGCATCTGGTCCGCCGAGGAGACGTGCTCCACGTAGACGGAGCACTCGCGGAACAGGTCCTGCGGGTGGGTCTCCTGGAAGTAGCCCGAGCCGATCTCCTCCGACGGGATGTGCGCGGCGATCGCGAGCACCGGGGTGCGGGAGCGCTGCGCGTCGAACAGGCCATTGATCAGGTGGAGGTTGCCCGGACCGCACGAGCCCACGCAGACCGCGAGCTCGTCCGTGAGCTGGGACTCGGCGGAGGCGGCGAAGGCCGCGGTCTCCTCGTGCCGGGTGTGCACCCACTGGATGCCGCCGTGGGAGCGCAGGGCCTCGGTCAGCCCGTTGAGGGAGTCCCCGGGCACGCCGTACATGCGGCGCACGCCCGAGGCGTGGAGGGTCTCGACGATGTTCTGGGCGACGGTGGCCACGGTGGAACCTCTCTCTGGTCGGGAGGCGCCCGGGCCGGTTCGGCAGGGGCGCGGCATTCCCTTCCACGCTAGGGGTCGAGGTCCAGGCCCGGGGAGGGTCGGCCGTCCGCAGAGGGGGCGTCCGGCCTGGTCAGCGCAGCAGGTCGCGCTCCACCCAGCGCAGCAGGGACTCGCCCGCCCGCTCGTGGACGTCGTCGGCGTCGCCGATGCCGCGTTCGGCGAGGATCGCCGCCGTCACCACGCCGTAGGGCTTCTCGGGGACGCCGTCGGCGGGCCGCACGTCCATGTGCTCCACGGCGAGTCCGCGCTCGTGCAGCCGGTCGGCCATGGCGTAGTCGCTGCGCGAGTCGCCCGCGGTGAGCCAGCGTTCGGGCACCGGGGTGCCCGCCTCCGCCAGCAGGTCGAAGCAGCGCTCGACGCCCAGGTCCTTGCCGGAGGAGCGGTGCTCGACGTCCACCGAGATCACCGAGGGGGCCACGCGCACCTCCTCGGCGAGTCCGCGCTCGGCGAGCAGATCCTCGACGCGCGCGGCGACGTCGTCGCGCACCCGCTCGTACTCCGTCTGGTCCGCGCCGACCGTCTTCTCGAGGGAGACCATGGCCAGCTTGGTGCGGTCGGTGAACTGCAGGTCCCCGGCGCGCTCATCGTTGAGAGCCCAGATCGCGTCACGGGTGTCCGCGTCGATGGCCATGTCCGGGTCGGTGCGGAGCCAGTCCGGGGCGGTGCCGTCCACGGTGACGTCGGGCAGGTCCCCGGAGGGCACCGCGGAGAACGGGAACCACACGGCGCCCTTCTCGCAGATCGCGTGGAAGGGAGCGTCGTCCGGGAGGCCCGCGTCGCGCAGCGGGGCGATCAGGTTGTGCAGGAGGAAGTCCGTGGAGCGGCCCGTGTTGAAGCCGACCGGCACCCCGCGCCTCGCGAGGCGGACGAGCACGTCGATGATCCCCTCCGGCACGGTCCGGGTCTCGGTGGAGGCCACGGGGCCGTCCACGTCCAGCAGGAGTCCGATCGGGGAGGGAGTGCGCATGCCCCCACCCTAGGCCGCGGCGTCGGGGCCGAAGGGGCTGTCCTCGACGGGCGGCCGGGTGGCCATGCTCGTGGTCGTGATCCTCGCGATCGTGGCCGCGTTCCTGGGCTCCGGCGTCGTCGGCGGCCTGACCCCCGTGGCCGAGGCCGCGGGCGGCTGGCTCGGCCCGGACGCCACCTGGGTGTCCCCGGCGACCCCCGCGTTCGGCATCTGGTCCGTGATCTACGCGGGCCTGTTCGCCTACGCCGTGTGGCAGTTCCTCCCCTCGGGCCAGTCCGCCCGTCACGACCGCCTGCGACCGTGGATCCTGGTCTCGGTGCTGCTCAACGCCGCGTGGATCTGGACGGTGCAGGCCGGGCTGCTGGGGCTGAGCGTCGTGGTGATCGCGCTGCTGCTGGCGTGCCTGGCGTGGATCCTGGTGCTCCTCGAATCCGTCCGTGCGCACAGCTGGGGGGAGCGGATCCTCCTGGATGGGGTGCAGGGCCTGCATCTGGGCTGGGTCTCGATCGCCGCCGTGGCGAACCTGGCCGCGTGGCTGGCCTCGACCGGCGTCGTCGGCGATCCGGGGCAGTCGTCCCTCTGGGCGAAGGTGATGCTCGTGGTGGCCGTGCTGATCGGCGCGTTCACGGCCGTGTACAACGGCGGCCGCCCGGCTCCGGCGTTCGCGCTCGCGTGGGGTCTGGTGTGGATCGGCGTCGGCCGCGCGGACGGCACGGGGCTGCTCTCGGGCAGCCTCGCCCTCCTGGCGTGGGGCGGCGCCGCGATCGTCCTGCTGTGCTGGCTGGCCGCGCTGCTGCTCTCCCGCCGGTCCGCGACGGGCGAGGCCCGCGACCTCGTCCTCGACGCCCTCGACGGCGGCGGCGACCCCATCGACGGCCGCCGCTGACCCCCGTCGTCATTGACGGAACGGGGACCGATGCTGTCGTGACGTGCGGCAACACCTGTGCCTCCCACCTGCGATGATGTGGTGATCCGAAGGCCCCGCCTCACGGCGGGGCCTTCGTCATGTCCCCGTCCCTTCCCCTCCAGGATCCTCGTGCCCCTTGCCCGTCTGCGCGCGGCGCTCCCCGCGGCCGCACTGTCTCTGCTCCTGCTCACCGGCTGCACCGCCACCGACGACGGCGTCACCCCGGAGAGCGATGCCGACACCTCCGCGTCGGTCAGCACGATGCCGACGACGCCCACCCCGTCCGTCGACGCGGCTGCGACGAGCCGTGCCGCTGCGTCGTCGCTGGCCGCCTCCTCCGCCGCGCAGAGCTCGCGCGCCGCGGCGTCGTCCTCGATCGAGGCTGCGCAGTCGCGTGCCGCACGTGCCGCGGAGGAGTCGCGTACTGCTGAAGGCTCCCGCAGTGCCGAGCCGGCGGCGCCCGCCGCCCCGGCCGACGTCGAGGGAGACGTGGTCACGGTCGAGTCGATCTCGGACGGCGACACGCTCCGCGTGACCCTCGGCGAGGTGTCCACGCGGGTGCGCCTGCTCAACATCGACACCCCCGAGACCCACCACCCCTCGAAGCCGGTCGAGTGCATGGGACCGGAGGCGACGGCGGCGCTGAAGTCGATGATCAGCCCCGGCGACACGGTGGTGCTGCGGTACGATCGCCGGCTCTACGACCGCTACGACCGCCTCCTCGCCGGCGTGTACGCCGAGGGCGTCCTGCTCAACGCCGAGATGGCCCGCCTGGGCTACGGCGAGCCGGCGGTCTTCGACGGCAACGACCGTTTCCTGCCCGAGGTCGAGGCGGCGTGGGAGCAGGCCCGGGCGAACGGCGT
Source organism: Micrococcus sp. KRD012 (assembly GCF_017168555.1). Classification (NCBI taxonomy): domain Bacteria; kingdom Bacillati; phylum Actinomycetota; class Actinomycetes; order Micrococcales; family Micrococcaceae; genus Micrococcus; species Micrococcus sp. KRD012. Next base: position 389,760 of record NZ_JABFBB010000007.1, on the reverse strand, counting down.
CGGCAGGTTCTCCGGGGAGTGCGGCACCGCGGCCGAGCCCATCCCGGAGGCGGCCCCGGCCCCCGCCCCGGAGGCGGCCCCCGCGTCCGGCGACGCGGGGCCGGTGAGCGGAGCCGACTCCGTGTGCCCGGACTCCCACCCGGTCAAGGCCAACGACAACTCGGGCATCTACCACGTGCCCGGTCAGCAGCACTACGGCAGGACCAACGCGCGCCACTGCTACGCCTCCGCCGCCGCGGCCCAGGCGGACGGCTACCGCGCGGCCCAGCGCTGAGGGCCCCGCGCACGACGACGGCCGCCCACCTCGCCAGGTGAGCGGCCGTCGTTGTCGGTGCGGAACGTGCGCTCGGCGCCGCGCCGGGCGCGGTCAGCGGCCCTCGTGGACCGCCCGCAGTTCGTAGCCGCGCTCCTCCACGGCCGTCTGCTTCTCGGCGCGCTTCTCCACCCCGGCCACGTCCTTCGGGGGCAGCTGCACCCGAGCCTCGGCGGGCAGGCCGGCCTCGAGCTGGCGGGCACGCTCCACCTCGGCGTCGACCTCCAGGCCGAGCAGCAGCACGATGTTGAAGATCCACAGGGCGAACAGCAGCGCCATGACCGTGCCGATCGCACCGTACGCCGAGTAGCCGGCGAACTGCGTGAAGTACACGGACAGGGCCACCGCGGCCAGCACCATGCCCACCAGCGCCACGATGTTGCCGGGGCCGAAGAGGTGGAAGCGCGGCTTCTGGACGTTCGGGGTGGTGTAGTACAGGGTCGCGATCAGCACCAGCAGGATCACGACGACGACAGGCCACTTCGCCCACGCCCACACCGGCAGGAACGTGTCCGAGAGGAAGTTCACCACGCCGGTCATGCCGAGCGGCCCGGCGATCGGCTGGAGGAAGCCGTCCACGAGCGAGCGGTTCAGCGCCAGCGAGAGCAGCACGACCACGATGCCCACGATCAGGATGAGCGTGGTGAGCAGGTTGGTCAGCGTCAGCTTCACCAGGCCGCGGCCCTCCTCGTAGCCGTACACCGTGTTGGCCGAGCGGTTGAACGCCTTCACGTACGCGGAGGCGGACCACAGGGCGGTCGCGATGCCGATGATGAGGGCGATGATCCCGCCGCCTGAGCCGGCCGAGTCGCTCATGGTGGTCACCAGGTTCGTGACGAGCGGCTGGTAGTCGCTCGGGACCAGGCCGGTCAGCTCCCCCAGCAGATCGTCGATGGCCCCGCGGTTGGAGGCGAGCACGAGGGACAGGATGGAGAACACGGCCAGCAGGGAAGGAGCCAGCGAGAGCACCAGGTAGTAGGTGAGCTTCGCGGCCAGGTCGGTGCCGCCGTCGTTGCCGAACTCCTTGAGCGCGCGTGTGAGCGCGTACTTCCAGCCGGCGCCGTCGAGCTTCACGCCCTTGAGCCTCTCGGCACGCTGGTCGGGATCGATCTTCGCGGCCTCCAGGGTCGCGTCCACAGGATGAATGGCCACGTCGGTCCTCTCGCGCTCGGGGGCAGGGTGCGGGTCGGGCCCCACGGTAGCGGACGGGTGCCCCGTCCGTCCCGACCGGAGCGGCGCTGGGCCGCGGACCCGGGCGATCAGCACTCGATGACGTTCACGGCCAGGCCGCCGCGCGAGGTCTCCTTGTACTTGGACTTCATGTCCGCGCCGGTGTCGCGCATGGTCGTGATGGCCTGGTCCAGGGTCACCCGGTGCGAGCCGTCCCCCAGCAGCGCCAGCCGGGCCGCGTTGATGGCCTTCACCGACGCGATCGCGTTGCGTTCGATGCACGGCACCTGGACGAGGCCGCCCACGGGGTCGCACGTCAGCCCGAGGTTGTGCTCGATCCCGATCTCGGCCGCGTTCTCCACCTGGTCCACGGTGCCGCCGAGCACGGCGCACAGGGCGCCCGCCGCCATGGAGCAGGCCGAGCCGACCTCGCCCTGGCAGCCGACCTCGGCGCCGGAGATGGAGGCGTTGCGCTTGTACAGGATGCCGATCGCCGCCGCGGTGAGCAGGAACTCGACCACCTTGTCGTCCCGCTCCTGCTGCGTGGCGCCCTCGGGGAGCACGAAGCGCATGTAGTAGAGCATGACGGCCGGGATGATGCCCGCGGCGCCGTTCGTGGGCGCGGTGACGATGCGCCCGCCCGAGGCGTTCTCCTCGTTCACCGCGAGCGCGAAGAGGTTGACCCACTCCATGGCCCACATAGGGTCGGTGCGGTCGGTGGTCTGGAGCAGGTGCTCCCGCAGCGCGGGGGCCCGACGGCGGACCTTCAGTCCGCCGGGCAGGATCGGCTCGGTGCGGGACACGCCGTTGTGGACGCATTCCTCCATGACGGCCCAGATGGCCAGCAGCTGGGTGCGCAGCTCGTCGAGGTCGTGGCGGGTGGCCTCGTTGGCGAGCATGAGCTCCGCGATGCTCAGGCCCGCCTCGTGACAGCGGGCGGCGAGCTCGGCGCCCGTGGAGAAGGGGTACGGTTCGCCGGTGTCGCCGTCGTCGGTGCGGTTGACGTCCTTGGTGGCGTCCAACTCGGCCTCGAGCTCGTCCGAGGTGACCACGAAGCCGCCGCCCACGGAGTAGTAGTCGCGGGTGTGAAGCTGTTCGCCGGCGTCGTCGTAGGCGGTCAGGCGCATGCCGTTCGGATGCCCGGGCAGGGACTCGCGCATGTGCAGCGTCAGGTCCGCCTGCCGGTCGAAGGCGATCTCGTGGCGCCCGTCCAGGGGCAGCCGACCGCCCGTGACGATCTCCTCCACGAGCCCGGTGCAGGCGTCCGGGTCGATGGTCTCGGGGTCCTGGCCGGCCAGGCCGAGCAGCACCGCGGTGTCCGAGCCGTGGCCCACGCCGGTGGCCGCCAGCGAGCCGAACAGCTCGGCGTGCACGCGGGCCGTGCGCTCGAGGACGCCGTGCTGGCCCATGCTGTCCGTGAAGCGGCGGGCAGCGCGCATGGGCCCCACGGTGTGGGACGAGGACGGGCCGATGCCGATCGAGAACAGGTCGAGGACGCTGAGCGCCATGCAGTGCTCCTAGGGTGCGAGCGGGACGCGCGGTGGCCGGGGGTGGGGGCCGGACGCGCGGAGCCGGGTGATCCGGTGCAGACCAGACTAGGGGCACGGGGCCCGGCAGGCCATGGGGTCGCGGCTCGTGGTCCGCGCTGCTCTCCGGCCCGTCGCCCACCGCACGGACCGGAGACGGGAGCGCTCAGAGGATGTTGTCCTTGGACTCCTCCACCTGCGCGGCCGCGCGGAACGCCGTCAGGTCACGCAGATACTCGTCCGCGTGGGGGAACACGGGCCCCTGCCCGGCCACGAGCATGACCCCCTCGAGGGGCTCGAACCGGGAGCGGCCCGCGTGGACGTCCTCGCCGGCGTCGACCAGGGTGCGCAGCTGCCACCACGTGGGGGCCATCAGGTTGACCTTGCCGGCCCGGAAGCGGCGCAGCAGCTCGGCGGGGGACGCCCAGCCGTGGCTGGCCGCCTCGGAGGACATCCGCTCGGGGGACTGGCCCTGCGGCAGGTGGACGGCGAAGAAGAACGTGTCGTAGCGGCGCGGGCCCCCGTGCGGGGTGATCCACCGGGACCACGGCACGAGCGCGCCGGCGTCGGGGCGCAGCCCCTCGCGGTCGAGCAGCTCCCCGAAGTCCACCTCGTGGCGCTCGACGGCGTCGCGCAGCTCGTCGGGGAACGCGGCCACCCGGGCCGGGTCCACGGGGGTGCCGGTGACGGCGTCCCGGGCCAGGAGCACTCCGGTCTCCTCGAACGTCTCGCGGACGGCGGCGGCCAGCACGCGGCCGGCGCCCTCGGCGGGGTCGAGCTCCGTGAGGGTGCCGTGGGCGTCCACGGGTTCGCGCGGCAGCCCCAGGCGCCGGCCCCAGTCGGCCAGATCCGTGCCCTCCCACAGCCGGTCCGGCAGGTCGTCCGCGGGGTCCACGCGGCCGCCGGGGAAGGCCGTGGCGTGGGCGCTGAAGGCCATGGTCCCGGCGCGGCGGACGGTGAACACCGAGATCTCGCCGCTGGCCCCGGGCCGGACCAGCACGAGGGAGGAGGCGGGCACCGCCGGGACCCGGGGCCGGTCCTCGGCGGCCGGCGGCTCGGCGGGCGGGGCGGCGGGGCTCACGGTGCCTCCTCGGTTCGGGCGATCATGGTCCGGACGCACGGGCCGACGACGGCGGCCCCGGCCGCTCCCGCGCGGGGGTCATGCGGCCCGGACGTGCGCGGACCCGTAGTCTGTAGCGTAAGTCACCGTGCTCGGGGCGGAGGCCCCGGGGCGAGACCGCGACCCAAGGAGGAGAGGCCGTGAAGATCCTGGTGCTGGCCAAGCAGGTGCCGGACACGTGGCAGGAGCGTGAGCTGAGCCTGGAGACCGGCTGGGTGGTGCGCGACGGCGCGGCCGAGCCCGTGCCGGACGAGATCAGTGAGCGCGTCATGGAGGTCGCCCTGGGCTGGCGGGACGCCGGCGCGGACGTCGAGGTCGTGGCCCTGACGGTGGGCCCCGAGGACTCCTCGAAGACCCTGCGCAAGATGCTGGCCATGGGCGCGGACTCCGCCGTGCAGATCACCGACGACGCGCTCGTCGGCTCGGACGCCGTGGAGACGGCCCGCGTGATCGCCGCGGCCGTCGAGAAGGAGGGCGCCGACCTCGTGCTCGCCGGCACGCTGTCCACGGACGGCGGCACCGGCGTGGTGCCGGCCATGGTCGCCGAGCTCCTGGACCGGCCCTACCTGCCGCACGCCGAGGCCCCCGAGCTGGCCGACGGCGAGCTGACCGGCACCGTGGCGACCTCGGACGCGGACGTGCGCGCCGCCGTCGCCCTGCCCGCCGTGGCGGGCCTGACGGAGAAGACCGCGGAGCCGCGGTTCCCGAACTTCAAGAACATCATGGCGGCCAAGAAGAAGCCGCTCACCGTGCTGTCCCTGGCCGACCTCGGCATCGCCGCGGGCCCGGCCGAGGCCGCCTACCGCTCCGTGATGGTCTCGGCGGACACGCGTCCCGAGCGTGCCGCGGGCGAGAAGATCACCGACGACGGCACCGCCGCCGAGCGGCTGGTGGAGTTCCTCGCGGGTCGGGGGCTCGTGTGAGCGCGAACGTGGAGGAGACCGAGATGACGACGCAGACCGACGCCGCGAACAGCGGTCAGACCGTGCTGGTGCACGCCGAGATCGGCGCGGACGGCGCGCTCCGCCCGGTCGTGGCCGAGCTGCTCGGCGCCGCCGCAACCGTGGGCGTGCCCGAGGCCGTCCTCGTGACCGGCGCGGAGGGCAGGGACGCCGCCGTCGCCCGTCTGGGGGAGTACGGCGCCACGCGCGTCCACGTCCTCGTGGCCGACGACGCCGCCACCACCCTCGGCGACGCCGCCGTGCAGGCCCTCGCCGCCGCGGCCGCCCGCACCGCGCCCGTGGCCGTGCTGATCTCCAGCAGCCCCGAGTCCCGCGCGGTGGCCGGCCGCCTGTCCGTCCGCGCCCGCGGCCCCGTCTGCGCGGATGCCGTGGGGCTGCGCTGGGCCGACGACGAGGTCATCGCCCGCCACTCCGTGTTCGGCGGCGACTACCTCAGCGAGTCCACCGGCGAGGGCGGCCCCCGGATCATCACCGTGCGCCCCGGCGCCGTCGCGGACCGGGCCCCGGCCGTCGAGGCGCCCGAGGTCGTGGAGCTGGCCGCCGCCGAGCTGGGCCCGGTGACCGCCGGCGCCCGGGTGCTCGAGGTGAACGCCCGCACGCAGAACTCCGCCCGTCCGCCGTTGCGCGGCGCCAAGACCGTCGTCGCCGGCGGACGCGGCGTGGGCTCCGAGGAGGGCTTCGCGATCGTCGAGCAGCTCGCCGACGAGCTCGGCGCCGCCGTGGGCGCCTCGCGTGCCGCCGTCGACTCCGGCTACACCGCGGCCGAGCGCCAGGTGGGCCAGACCGGCGTGATCGTGTCCCCGAACCTGTACATCGCCCTCGGCATCTCCGGCGCCATCCAGCACCTGGCCGGCATGAAGACCGCCAAGACCATCGTGGCGATCGACAAGAACGAGGACGCCGAGATCTTCGAGCACGCCGACTTCGGCGTGGTCGGGGACATCTTCCAGGTGGTCCCGCAGGTCATCGAGCAGCTGCGCACCCGCCGCGGCTGAACCGGTGCGGGCGCGGTCCGCTGCGGACCGCGCCCCTCGGACGAGGAGAAGCATGCCCAAGCAGCGAATGGCCGGCTACGTCCCCCTGAAGGGCGCCCCGGCCGAGACCGAGCCCGCCCCCCCGCGCCCGCCCGCCGCCGTGCCCCGCTGGCCGTCGGCGTCGCCGCCCTCGCCCTCGCCCTGGCCGGCTGCGGCTCGGCCGGCCAGTCCGGTGAGCCCGCCTCGTCGACTGCCGCGGCGCCCAGCGGATCGGCGGCCTCGGCCGCGGCCGGCTCGGCCACGGAGAGCCCCACCGACCCCGCGTCCGCCGCGGCGTCCCGCGTCCGTGAGGCCCTCGCGTCGGAGTCCGCCGAGGGCACCCCGCGCGCCGAGCCGCGTCAGGCGTTCGAGACCGTCGGCCCGGGCATCAAGGACGGCGCCGCCACCGAGGCCTGGAAGAACACGGCCGCGGTCCGCAACGACACCGTCTCCGTGATGGACTGCACGCGCGACGTCCTGGACCAGCGCACCCTGGACGCCGTCGCCACGCACATCCCGGACAGCTCGAACATCGAGATCGTGCAGCTGTTCGCCTCGCAGGACGAGACCCACGAGTTCCTCACCTGCGTCTACAACGGCTACTTCGAGTACAGCCCCGGCATGCCCCTGGCGCAGGTCCACTACCAGCACAACCTCGACGGCTCCCGCCTGGAGTGGTGCCAGGAGGAGCCCGCCGCCGTGGCGGACGAATACACGTTCGACCCGAAGACCGGCAAGGGGCTGCTCGCCCTGCTGCGCCCCGGCATGGTCGGCGGCCAGGACGGCGCCCCCCTGCTGCCCCAGCGCACCGCGTGGGCCTGCTCCGAGGACGGCAGCGAGATGGTCTCCGTGACCATGGGCTCGATGGAGGGCTTCGGTGACGCCAACGGCGGCCTCACCCAGGTGAAGAACTCGCCGGTCGCGCAGAGCACCACCCTCGTCACCGAGACCCGCGACCACCTCGCGGACACCGTGCTGAAGGACGCCGGGGACTTCCAGGAGGTCATCAAGCTCAGCTCGCCGTTCTTCCTGAACGCGCAGATGGACGAGGAGGCCCTGGCCCAGGCCCGGGAGATCCCCACCGGCCGCGTGCCCGACGAGCTGCTGAACAACCAGTCCACGATCGACCGCCCCGAGGGCGCCCCCGGCCCCGTGGCCCCCGGCCAGCCGCCGCGGCCGTTCCAGGGTGCCGCGCGGGAGGCCGCCGAATCCCAGCGGGCCGCGGAGGCGTCCGCCTCGGCGTCGGCCAGCCCGTCACCGACGAAGTCGGCTTCGGCCTCCCCGTCCCCCTCCACGTCCGGGGACTGACACCCGGCACGACGACGGCCGGTCACCTCGTGAGGTGACCGGCCGTCGTCGTGGGGCCCGGCGGATCAGGCCTTCGCCGCGGCGTCGTCCTGACCGGCGAAGTGCCGGCGGTACGCGCCCAGGGTGAGGAACGCCGGGTACTCCGGCGGCAGGGCCGACTCGCAGAACACGCGCACCGCGTCCTCGAACCGGTGGCCCTCGGGCAGCGGGCCGGCGAGGATCCGAGCGTGCTCCTCGCGGATCAGCTGCTCCATCCAGCCGCGGTTGGCGGTCCGCACGCCGCCCTCGGTCAGCTGCACACCGGTGCCGTTGTGTGCCCACTGCCAGATCTGGGACCGGGAGATCTCCGCCGTGGCGGCGTCCTCCATGAGTCCGTGGATCGCGGCGGCGCCGTTCCTCCGCAGCCAGGACTCGATGTAGCGGATCCCGACCTCGATGTTCATCCGCACGCCAGCCTCGGTCACCGAGCCCGTGGTCGCGGCGATGTCGAGCAGGGCGGCCTCGTCCGGCACCACGTCCTCGCGGCGGCGGGTGCGGATCTGGTTCGGGGCCTCGCCGAGCACGGCGTCGAACTCCTCCCGGGCGACCGGCACGAGGTCCGGGTGCGCCACCCACGAGCCGTCGAAGCCGTCGCCGGCCTCGCGGGCCTTGTCCGCGCGCACCTTCTCCAGCGCGGCGGCGTTGGCCTCCTCGTTCCGGCGGTCCGGGATCACGGCAGACATGCCGCCGATCGCCGAGGCGCCGCGCCGGTGGCAGGCCCGGACCAGCTGCTCCGTGTAGGCCCGCATCATCGGCTGGGTCATGGTCACCTCCGAGCGGTCCGGGAGGACGAACTCGGCCCCGCGGTCCCGGAAGTTCTTGATGATGGAGAAGATGTAGTCCCAGCGGCCGGCGTTGAGGCCCGCGGCGTGGTTGCGCAGCTGGTACAGGATCTCCTCCATCTGGAACGCCGCGGTGATCGTCTCGATCAGCACGGTGGCCCGGATGGTGCCCTGGGGGATGCCCAGCTCGTCCTGCGCCGCCACGAACACGCAGTTCCACAGCCGCGCCTCGAGATGGGACTCGAGCTTGGGCAGGTAGAAGTACGGGCCGTGGCCGCGGCGGATCAGCTCGTCGGCGTTGTGGAAGAAGTACAGGCCGAAGTCCACGAGGGCGCCGGCCATCGGCTCGCCGTCCACACGGATGTGGTCCTCGAGGAGGTGCCAGCCGCGCGGGCGGACGATGATGGTCGGCCGGTCCGTGAGCTCGCGCTCGCGCAGCCGGTACTCCTTGCCCTCGGGGGAGGTGAAGTCGATCTGGTCGCGGATCGCGTCGAACAGGTTGACCTGCCCGTCCAGCATCCGGTCCCAGGACGGCGTCGAGGAGTCCTCGAAGTCGGCGAGCCAGCCCGAGGCGCCCGAGTTGAGGGCGTTGATCGTCATCTTCCGATCCACGGGGCCGGTGATCTCCACGCGGCGGTCCTGCAGGCCGGGGGCCAGCGGCGCCACACGCCAGGAGTCGTCCTCGCGGACCCGGCGGGTGGACCGCAGGTAGTGCGGGTTCCAGCCGTCGGTGATGCGGCGCCGGGTGTACTCCCGCTCCTCGAGCAGCCGCCGGCGGCGGTCCTCGGCCAGCCGGTGCAGGCGGCCGAGGAACGCCAGCGCCTCGTCCGTGAGGATCTCGGCCTGCCGCCCGTCGACCGGCCCGTGGACGGTCACCACGGGGGCGGCGCCCTCGGGGATGACGACGGGGATGGCCTGGGTGCTCACGTCATGCGGCAGGGGCGTGTGCTCCCGAACGTCGTCGGCATGGATCTCGTGCAGGGTGGGGGTCGTGGTCTGCGGGCTCATGGGACTGCCTCCTCGCGGTCTCGGCTGAGCGGATCAGTGGAACTGGCCGGACTCCGTGGAGCCCGCCAGGGCCACCGTGGAGCTGTCCGGGTTGATGGCGGTGGACACGGCGTCGAAGTAGCCGGTGCCGACCTCGCGCTGGTGCTTGGTCGCGGTGTAGCCGCGGGCCTCGTCGGCGAACTCGCGCTCCTGCAGCTCGACGTACGCGGACATCTGGCGCTCGTTGTATCCCTTGGCCAGGTCGAACATCGAGTGGTTCAGGGCGTGGAAGCCGGCCAGCGTGATGAACTGGAAGGTGTAGCCCATGGCGCCCAGCTCGCGCTGGAACTTGGCGATGGTGTCGTCGTCGAGGTTCTTCTTCCAGTTGAACGACGGCGAGCAGTTGTAGGCCAGCATCTGGTCCGGGAACTCGGCCTTGACGGCCTCGGCGAACTTCCGGGCCAGCTCGAGGTCCGGGGTGCCGGTCTCCATCCAGATCAGGTCCGAGTGGGGGGCGTAGGCCTTGGCGCGGGCGATGCAGGGCTCGACGCCGTTGCGGACCTTGTAGAAGCCCTCCGCGGTGCGCTCACCGGTGATGAACTCGGCGTCGCGCTCGTCCACGTCCGAGGTGATCAGGGTGGCCGCCTCGGCATCGGTGCGGGCGATGATCACGCTGGGCACGTCGGCGACGTCGGCGGCCAGGCGGGCGGCGTTGAGCGTGCGGATGTGCTGGCCGGTGGGGATGAGCACCTTGCCGCCGAGGTGGCCGCACTTCTTCTCGGAGGCCAGCTGGTCCTCCCAGTGCACACCGGAGGCGCCGGCGGTGATCATCGACTTCATGAGCTCGTAGGCGTTGAGCGGGCCGCCGAAGCCGGCCTCGGCGTCGGCCACGATCGGCACGAGCCAGTCCTCGACGCTGCTGACGCCCTCGGCGTGCTCGATCTGGTCCGCGCGCAGCAGGGCGTTGTTGATGCGGCGCACCACCTGCGGCACGGAGTTGGCCGGGTACAGGGACTGGTCCGGGTACGTGTGGCCGGAGAGGTTGGCATCCGCGGCGACCTGCCAGCCGGAGAGGTAGATGGCGCGCAGCCCGGCCTTGACCTGCTGGACGGCCTGGTTGCCGGTGAGGGCGCCGAGGGCGTTGGTGAAATCACCGCGGGCGTTCTCGTCCTTCAGCTGGGTCCACAGCTTCTCGGCGCCGCGGCGGGCCAGCGTGTGCTCCTCCTGGATCCGGCCGCGGAGACGGACGACGTCCTCGGCGGTGAAGCTGCGCTCGACGCCGGCCCAGCGGGGGTTGTGCTCCCAGTCGTGCTGGAGCTGCTCGGCGGAGGCGGGAGTGGAGTGGTGGGGCTGGGTGGTCATGACGTCCTCCTGAGGATCGGTCCGGTTCGGTGAGGGGTTCGGTGCGACGTGTCCGTCGCTGCCGTTGACATCCACCTTGGCCCCGGGCAAGGCCCTCTGGAGCACAAAATCGGTGGAAACTCCGGCTGTTCCTGCCACTGGGTCAGAACGTGACGGTCCTTGCGCCCCGGTGTGGTCTGGGTCACGACAACGGCCCCCCGCTTGTCAAGAATGTGACTTTCTTTCCGTCACACGTGATCTCCTCCCCGGTTCCGTCTACAGTTCCGCGCATGATGACCCGCCCGCTTCCCGAGGACAGCGCGACCGTGGACACCGTCGCGCTGGGCCGCCGCGTCCGGCACCTGCGCAAGCAGGCCGGCCTCACCCTGGACCAGCTCGCGGAGCGCACGGGAGTGAGCGGCTCCCACCTGTCCCTCGTGGAGAACGCCCGCCGCGAGCCGCGGCTCTCGCTGGTCCAGCGGATCGCGGAGGTCCTGGGCGTGCCGGTCGAGGACCTGCTCACCGGCCGGGCCCCCACCCGGCGGGCCGAACTGGAGATCGAGGTCGAACGGTTCGCGCGCTCGGAGCACTACGCCTCCCTCGGCCTGCCGCCGCTGCGCATCGGGCCCCGCACCCCCACCGAGGTCCTCGAGGTGATCGCGGGGCTGGAGGCCGAGCTGCGCCGTCGCCTGGAGGAGCAGGCCGCCACCCCCGAGGAGGCGCGCCGCGCCAACGCCCAGCTGCGCGCCCGGATGCGCGCGGTGGACAATCACTACCCCGACCTCGAGGCCGAGGCGCATCGGCTGCTCGACGCGATCGGCCACACGGGCGGGCCGCTGGGCCTGCACGCGGTCTCGGAGCTGGCCGAGCACCTCGGCTTCACCCTGCGCTTCGTCCCGGACCTGCCGCACTCCACGCGCTCCGTCACGGACCTCAAGCACGGGCGCATCCACATCAGCGGCTCCCGCTCGTCGGACCACGACCGCCGCACGGTGGTGCTCCAGGCCCTCGCCGCCGCCGTCCTGGGCCACGGCGAGCCGCGGGACTACGAGGACTTCCTCGCCCAGCGTGTGGCGGTGAACTACCTGGCGGGCGCGCTGCTCATGCCGCAGCGGGCGGCGTCGTCGCTGCTGCGGGCCGCCCAGAAGCGCCGGGACCTGTCCGTGGACGACCTGAAGGACGCGTTCGGCGTCTCCTATGAGGCCGCCGCGCACCGGTTCACCAACCTGGCCACCGTGGACCTGGGCATCCGCTGCCACTTCCAGAAGGTCCACGAGACCGGGGTGATCCACAAGGCCTACGAGAATGACGGGATCGTGTTCCCCGCCGACCACACCGGTGCGATCGAGGGCCAGCAGGCGTGCCGGAAGTGGGGCGCACGGCAGGCGTTCTCCCGCAACGACCGGTTCCGCGCCCACGCCCAGTACACGGACTCGCCCAACGGGACGTTCTGGTGCACCTCGATGATCGAGAACGGCCCCGACGGACTGTTCGCCCTCTCCGTGGGCACCCCGTTCGAGCATGCCCGGTACTTCCGCGGCGCGGACACCCGCCACCGGGTCACCTCCACGTGCCCGGATCCGCGCTGCTGCCGCCGCCCCGACCCCGAGCTCGAGGCCGCGTGGGGCGGGCACGTGTGGCCCGCGGCCCGCATGCACGCGCATCTGCTGGCGGCCATGCCCACGCAGACCTTCCCCGGTGTGGACGAGCGCGAGGTCTTCGAGTTCCTCCAGGCCCAGGAGGAGCGGGAGGGCTGAGGACGACGCCGGCCCGCACCCTCACGCGAGGGTGCGGGCCGGTGCGGCGGACGGCGGGGTCAGCCGATGCTCTTGCCGGCCGAGTTCAGCTCGGTGCAGGCCTGGACCACGCGGGCGGCCATGGCCTCCTCGGCCTTGGCGCCCCACACGCGGGGGTCGTACTGCTTCTTGTCGCCGACCTCGCCGTCGACCTTCAGGACGCCGTCGTAGTTCTCGAACATGTGCCCGGCCACGGGGCGGGTGAACGCGTACTGGGTGTCCGTGTCCACGTTCATCTTCACGACGCCGTACTCCACCGAGTCGGCGATCTCCTGGGCGGCGGAGCCGGAGCCGCCGTGGAACACGAGGTCGAACGGGCGCTCCCTGCCGAACTTCTCACCCACGGCCTGCTGGATCTCCTGCAGGATCTCCGGGCGCAGCTTCACGTTGCCTGGCTTGTAGACACCGTGCACGTTGCCGAAGGTCAGCGCGGTGAGGTAGCGACCGTTCTCGCCGAGGCCGAGTGCCTCCACCGTGGCGATGCCGTCCGCCACGGTGGTGTAGAGCTTCTCGTTGATCTCGTGGGCCACGCCGTCCTCCTCGCCGCCCACGACGCCGATCTCCACCTCGAGGATCTGCTTGTTGGCGTGGGTGCGGGCGAGCAGCTCGCGGCCGATCCGCAGGTTCTCCTCGAGGGTCTCGGCGGAGCCGTCCCACATGTGGGAGTTGAAGATCGGGTCGCGCCCGGCCTTCACCTCGGCCTCGGAGGCGTCCAGCAGGGGCAGGACGAAGTCCTCGAGCTTGTCCTGGGGGCAGTGGTCCGTGTGCAGGGCGATGTTCACGGAGTGCTTCTTGGCGACCTCGCGCGCGAACGCGGCGAACGCCAGCGAGCCGGCGACCATGTCCTTCACGGAGGAGCCGGAGAAGTAGGCGGCACCGCCGGTGGAGACCTGGATGATGCCGTCCGAGCCGGCCTCGGCGAAGCCGCGGATGGCGGCGTTCAGGGTCTGGGAGCTGGTGACGTTGATCGCCGGGTAGGCGAAGGCGCCGTTCTTGGCGGCGTCGATCATCTCGGCGTACTTCTCCGGGGATGCGATGGGCATGCTGCAGCTCCTAGGCGTCGTCGACTCAGGCAGGCGGGGGAGCGCGGCGGGCGCGACACCCTCGGGCTCATCCTATCCGCGCGGCCGGACCCGCCCCAGGGCCCCGGGCCCGACGGCGACGCCAACCTGGGCACGGCCCCGTCGCTGGCCTAGGGTGAGCTGCGTCACATCTGCATCCCAGAGACCGGAGACCACCATGGCCCCCGTACGCCGCCCCTCCCGCGCCCCTCCCGCCCCCTCGCCCTGGCCGCCGCCGTGGCCGTCGTCGCCGGGTTCGGCGCGCCGCACGCGGCCCTGGCCCAGGAGTCCGCCCCGGCCCCCGACGCGCCGGAGGTGAGCTCCGCCGTCGAGGACCTCTCGCAGCCGGCCACGACGGCCGAGGACGCCCGCTGGAACGCGGCCCGGGACGCCCTGGCGGCCGCCTCGGCCGACGACCCCTTCTACCTGCCGCCCACCACCCTGCCCTCGACCCCCGGCGCCCTGATCCGCACCGAGCCCACCGCCTTCTACCTGGACCCGGTGCGACTGGTGCAGGTGCCGGCGCACGCCACGCGCATCATGTACGCCTCGCAGGACGCCCAGGGCCGACCCATCGCCGTGACCGGCACCGTGCTGACCCCCACCGCCCCGTGGACGGGCGCCGGCGAGCGCCCCGTGATCGGCTACGCGGTGGGCACCCAGGGCGCGGCGGACCGCTGCGCCCCCTCCCGCACCCTCTCCACCGGCGTGCAGTACGAGGGCGTCGGGATCACGTCCCTGCTGAGCCGCGGCCACGCCGTGGTGGTCACCGACTACGAGGGCCTGGGCACCCCGGGCACGCACACCTACATGGTCCGGGAGGCCCAGGCGCACGCCGTCCTCGACGCGGTGCGCGCGGCCGCCCAGGTGGCGGGGTCGGGCGTCACCGCGACCGCGCCGGTCGCGCTCGCGGGCTACTCGCAGGGCGGCGGGGCGGCCGCGGCCGCGGCCGAGCTCGCGCCCGACTACGCCCCGGAGCTGGACCTCAAGGGCGCCTACGCGGGCGCCCCGCCGGCCGACCTCGTGCAGGTCGCGGGCCGGATCGACGGCGGTCTCTACGCGGCCTTCCTGCTCTACGCGATGGCCGGGCAGCTCGCCGCGTACGACGTGGACCCGGCCACGCACCTCAACGAGACCGGCCTGACGGCCCTCGACGGCGCGGCCGAGACCTGCCTGGCAGGCAGCCTCGCCTACGCGCACCTCGACTCCGCCACGCTGACCCACACGGGGCAGGACTTCCCTGAGCTCGTCCGCTCCGACGCCGAGCTGGCCGGGATCCTCGCCGAGCAGCGGATCGGCGCGCAGGGCCGCCGTCCCGATGTGCCGGTGATGATCGCGCACTCCGTCACGGACGACGTCATCCCGTACCGCGCCGGCCGCGACCTGGGCCGCCGCTGGTGCGCGGAGGGCGCGCGGGTGCGCTTCGACCCGCTCCTCACCCCGACCCACGTGGGCGGCCACGTGGCCTCCCTGCCGCGGATGGGGGCGTTCCTGGACGCGACCCTCGCCGACCGCTGGACCGCCGACTCGTGCGGGTGGTTCTGAGCCTCGGCTAGCGTCGGGGCCAGGACCGTCCCGCCCACCGAAGGAGCAGTCATGCGCGCCGAGCAGGTCACCGATCCCATCGCCTACCACGGCGAGGGCCCCGTCTGGGCCGCCTCCTGGGGCGCCGCCGCCGAGGGCGTGACCGCCGGCGGCGGCCTGCGCTGGGTGGACATGCTCGCCGGGGACGTCCTGTCCCTGCGCGCCGACGGGACGGTGGACCGCACGCACGTCGGCGACGTGGCCGCCGCGCTGCGCCCGCGTGCCGGGGGCGGCGCCGTCGTCGCGGTGGAGCGGGGCTTCGCCCTGATCTCGCCCGAGGGCGAGCTGACGACGCTGCCCGAGCTGTGGGGCGCGGACGCCGGGATCCGCATGAACGAGGGCGGCTGCGACCCGGACGGCCGGTTCTACTGCGGCACCATGGCGTACGCCAAGACCCCCGGCGCCGCGAACCTCTACCGGCTCGCCCCCGGACCCGACGGCGGCGCCGGCGAGGTGGACGTCGTGCTGACCGGCGCGACGACGTCCAACGGCCTCGAGTGGAGCCCGGACGGCACACGGGCCTACTACAACGACACCCCCACACGGCAGGTGGCCGTGTTCGACTACTCCCGCGAGGAGGGCCTGACGAACCGCCGCGTGCTCGTGGACGTGCTCGACGGGGAGGGCAAGCCGGACGGACTCACCGTGGACGCCGAGGGCGGGGTCTGGGTGGCCGTGTTCAGCCACGGGCAGATCCACCGGTACACGCCCGAGGGGACGCTCGACGAGGTGGTCGAGGTGCCCGTGCAGAAGACCACGGCCTGCACCTTCGGCGGCGACGACCTCGGCACCCTCTACATCACCACCTCCTGGGAGAACATGGAGCGCGGCGAGGACCCGTTGGCCGGGGCCCTGTTCGCCGTCCGCCCGGGGGTGACGGGCCTGCCGGCCCGGCCCTTCGCGGGCTGAGGCCGTCACGCCGCACGTCGTCGGCGCGGTCCTGCGCGGTCCTGCGCCGTTCTGCGCGGCGAGCCAGACGAATCTGCGGTCCAGAGGCTCCTTTCAGCGCGGAATCGTCTGGCTCGCGCCGGACTCAGGGGACGGCCGCGTGCTGCCGAATCCACGCGTGCATCGCGATGCCGGCGGCCACGCCCGCGTTGATCGAGCGGGTGGAGCCGTACTGCGCGATGGACAGCACCGCGCTCGACGCCGCCCGCACCTCCGCCGAGAGTCCCGGCCCCTCCTGCCCGAAGACGAGCACGCAGGCGCGCGGGAAGTCGAAGGTCTCCACCGGCACCGACTCGGGGAACAGGTCCACGCCGAGCACGGGCAGCCCCTCCCCCGCCGCCCACTCCGTGAACGCCGCCACCGTCTCGTGGTGGCGCACGTGCAGGTAGCGGTCGGTGACCATGGCGCCGCGCCGGTTCCAGCGGCGCCGCCCGATGATGTGCACCCCGGCGGCGTTGAACGCGTTGGCGGTGCGTACGACGGTGCCGATGTTCAGGTCGTGCTGCCAGTTCTCGATGGCCACGTGGAACGGGTGGCGCCGCGCGTCGAGGTCCGCGACGATCGCCTCGAGGCTCCAGTAGCGGTAGTGGTCGAGCACGTTGCGGCGGTCGCCGTGCGCGAGCAGCTCCGGGTCGTAGCGCGGGTCCTCCGGCCACGGGCCGAGCCACGGGCCGACGCCGACCTCGCGGGGCGCGGCGCCGTCCTCGGCCGGCGCGGGCTCGCTCAGCGGCCGGCCTCGGACCGGTCGACGGCGGCCCACGCGGCCCCGGCGGACACCGCGGCCACGGAGAGCACCGCCGGCCACGCACCGATCTTCTTGGCCAGCGGGTGGGAGGCGCCGAAGCCGCCGAGGTACAGGGCGGCCAGGCCCCCGGCGACGGCCGGCCCACGCGTGGCCAACCACGTCCGGCCGGCATACAGGCCGGCGGCGGCCAGCACGACACCGCCGATCGGCCGGATGCCGGTCTCACGGGCGGTCAGGTAGCCGCCGATCAGACCGAATGCGGTGACCGGGGCCGTGGAGACGGCGTGGGCGGGGAGCAGGGTCTTGCCGTCGCGGACGACGGGCGGGGCATGGCGCGGAGTCTTCATGGCGCCACCGTAGCGCGCGCATCCTGGAATCCGCCGGGGACCGCCGTCGGGGAGAATGTCCGGGTGAGCATGATCGACAACGCCGTGTACGTGGACGGGCGGCGCGTCCACGCCCCCTCCACCCTCGAGGACACCTGGGAGGAGTGCGAGCGCACCGGAGGCATGGCCTGGCTGGGCCTGTACCGCCCGGACGTGGCCGAGCTCCAAGCGGTCGCGGAGGAGCTGCGCCTGCACCCGCTCGCCGTCGAGGACGCCCTCGCCGGAGGCGAGCGCGCCAAGCTGGACCGCTACGGCGAGGACTCGTTCATGGTCCTGCACCCGGCCCGCTACGTCGACCGCACCGAGACCGTGGAGTTCGGCGAGCTGAGCGTCTTCACCGGTGAGCACTACGTGGTGACGGTGCGTCACGCGGAGGAGCCGGACCTGGCCGCCGTGCGACGGTCCCTGGAGACGGAGGGCCGCGAGCGCCTCGCGATGGGGCCGTGGCAGGTCACCCTGGAGATCCTGGACCGGGTCGTGGACGACTACTTCCCCGTGGCCGACGGCCTCGAACAGGACATCGAGGAGATCGAGGGCCAGGTCTTCGCCGGCGACGGGCACGTCTCCCGGCGCATCTACCAGCTCTCCCGCGAGGTGCTGAACTTCCAGCACGCCATCCGCGCGCTGCCGTCCATCGTGGAACAGCTCCAGGAGGAGGTGCGCACCCGCCTGCACGAGGACACCCGCCGCCTCGACGCCGACGGCCTGCCCCGGCGCGACGACGCCCACGCCTGGGAGGACGAGGAGCTCAGCGATCAGGCGCGCCTCGAGGTGGAGAACCTGCGCCGCCTGCGTGACGTCCACGACCACACCGTCCAGATCAACGAGCGCGTGACGACCATGCGCCAGATGCTCCACAGCGCCCTCGAGCTGGACTCGACGCTGGCGTCGAAGCGGCTGTCCGAGCAGTCGATCGCCCAGAACGAGCAGGTCAAGCAGATCTCGTCCTGGGCGGCGATCATCTTCGCGCCGCAGCTGGTGGGCTCGGTCTACGGCATGAACTTCGACGGCATGCCCGAGCTGCACTGGACGTTCGGCTATCCGTTCGCCCTGGGACTCATGCTGGCGGTGGCCCTCACGCTGTTCGTGCTGTTCAAGCGCGCGGACTGGCTCTAGGCGGGCGGCGCGCGGGGCAGTCCGAGGCTCAGTCGAGGCCGAGCTCGTCCTTGCCGAACGCGTACAGGTACGGCACGTCCGCCTCCTCGGCCACGCGCTCGGCGGCGCCGGTCGCACGGTCCACGATCACAGCCACGGCCTGGACGTCGCCGCCCGCGTTGCGCACGCCCTCGACGGCGGTCAGCGCGGAGCCGCCCGTCGTCGAGGTGTCCTCCAGCACGACGACGCGGCGCCCGTCCACGCTCGGGCCCTCCACCTGCCGGCCCATGCCGTACGACTTCTGCGCCTTGCGCACCACGAACGCGTCGAGCGCGCGGCCCGCGGCGCCGGCCTGGTGCATCATCGCGGTGGCCACGGGGTCGGCGCCCATGGTGAGACCGCCCACGGCGTCGAACCCGATCCCGTTCTCCTCGAGCAGGCGCAGCATCACGCGGCCGATCAGCGGGGCGGCCTCGTGGTGCAGGGTGACGCGACGCAGGTCCACGTAGTAGTCCGCCTCCTTGCCGGAGGACAGGGTCACCCGGCCGTGCACCACGGCCAGCTCCTGGATGAGCTGCTTGAGCCGCTCGCGGTCCTGCTCGGGCGTGGGGACGGTGGGGGTCTGCGCGTCGGTCATGCCGCCCATGCTAGTGCGGGCCCGGCCACCCCTGCCGCTTCCGTCCCGGCCTGGCTAGGCTCGGGTTATGAGCGAGATTCCGCACGATGACACCGCCGTCCAGCACCCCTCCGGCCTGCCCCTGGCGCACTGGCTCACCCTCACCGAGGGCCTGATCGCGGCGCGCGTGGCCGAGAGCCTCGAGGAGCACGGCCTGACCCGCGCCCAGTGGCAGCTGCTGAACACCCTCACGGTGGCCCCGCAGTCCCGTGCCGAGCTCGAGGCCGGCTTCGAGGAGGAGCAGCGCGGCGCGGTGTCCGGTCAGATCGAGGAGCTGGTCGAGTCCCACTGGGTGACGGTCGAGGGCGACCTCTACACCCTCACCGCCACGGGCCGCACCGCGGGCGCCCGCGTCGGCGAGGCGGTCGAGGCCCTGCGTGCCGAGGCGACGGCGGACGTCCCGCGGGACCAGATCGACGACGCCGTCCGCGTCCTGCGCCGCATCGCCCGCAACCTGGGGCACCCGGACGCGTGAGCCGCCGTCGCCGGTCGCCCCTGTCCCCGTGCGCGGCGCCGGTCCTACGCTGACCGGCATGCGTGAACTCCAGCAGCGGATCATCGCCGAGCAGTGCGTCCTCCCTGAGATCGACCCCGCGGCCGAAGTCGAACGGCGCGTGGCCTTCCTCGCCGACTACCTCGCGGCCACGGGCGCGTCCGGCTTCGTCCTGGGCATCTCCGGCGGCGTGGACTCCACCGTGGGCGGCCGGCTGGCCCAGCTCGCCGTCGAGCGTCGCCGCGCCCAGCTCGGCGTCACGGACGCCGTCGCCCTGGGCGGCCCCGACACCACTCCGCCGGGTGAGGCGGGGGTGGGCGCCGACGTCGTGCCCTCCCGCGAGAACCCCCGGTTCACCGCCGTGCGCCTGCCCTACAAGGTGCAGCACGACGAGGCGGATGCCCGGGCGGCCATGGACTTCGTGGGTGCGGATCAGGACGTCACCCTGAACATCGCGGAGGCCGTGCAGGGTCTGGCCGCCGCCTTCGCTGAGGCCGTGGGGGAGCCGATCTCGGACTACAACCAGGGCAACGTGAAGGCCCGCATCCGCATGACGGCCCAGTACGCGGTGGCCGGCGCCCACGGGCAGCTGGTGATCGGCACGGACCACGCGGCCGAGGCCGTCACCGGGTTCTACACGAAGTTCGGCGACGGCGGCGCGGACGTCCTGCCGCTGGCCGGCCTGAACAAGCGGCAGGTGCGGGCGCTGGGCCGCGAACTCGGAGCCCCCGAGCCCCTGTGGAACAAGGTGCCCACCGCGGACCTGCTGGACGGCACGCCGGGCCAGACGGACGAGGCCGAACTCGGGATGACGTACGAGGACATCGACGACTACCTCGAGGGCAAGGACGTCCCGACCGAGGTCGCGGAGAAGCTCGAGGGCATCTGGCTCCGCAGCCGCCACAAGCGCACCACGCCGGTGACGATCCACGACGACTGGTGGCGCTGAGGCGCCGATCCCACGGTGTCCGCGCCCTTCGATAGCCTGGCCGGGTGAAGATCGCCACCTGGAACGTCAACTCCCTCCGTGCCCGCGCCGACCGCGTCGAGGCCTTCCTCGAGCGCCATGACATCGACGTCCTGGCCATCCAGGAGACCAAGTGCCGGGACGAGAACTTCCCGTGGGAGCTCTTCGAGCGCGCCGGCTACGAGGTGGTCCACAACGGCACCTCGCAGTGGAACGGCGTGGCCATCGCCTCCCGCGTCGGCCTGAGCGACGTGCAGCGCGGCTTCCCCGGCCAGCCGCACTTCGGCAAGGGCGGCGTGGACCCGCAGGAGGAGTCCCGCGCCATCGGGGCGACCGTGGGCGCCGAGGCGGCCGACGGCGTCGCCCCGGTCCGCCTGTGGAGCCTCTACGTGCCCAACGGGCGCGGCCTGGAGAACGAGCACATGGGCTACAAGCTCGAGTGGCTGCGCGTGCTCCAGGAGCACGCGGCCGCTCGCCTCGCCGAGGACCCGGACACCCGGCTCGCCCTGGCCGGCGACTGGAACATCGCTCCGCAGGACGAGGACGTGTGGGACATCGAGCTGTTCCAGCGCGAGGGCTACACGCACGTCTCCCCGGCCGAGCGCGCGGCGTTCCACGCGTTCGAGGACGCCGGGCTGGTGGACGTGGTGCGCCCGCGCCACCCCGGCCCCGGCGTGTACACGTACTGGGACTACACGGGCCTGGCCTTCCCCAAGAAGAAGGGCATGCGCATCGACTTCCAGCTGTGCTCCCCCGCCCTCGCACGGACGGTCACGGACGCCTGGATCGACCGCGAGGAGCGCAAGGGCAAGGGCGCCTCGGACCACGCGCCCGTGGTCGTCGAGCTGGGCTGAACCACGGACGAGCCCGCGATGACCCACGACGACGGCGGCCCGCCCCCGGGTGTCGCGCGCGGCACCGCGCACCTGCGCGTCTTCCAACCGCTGGCCGCGTTCCCGGACGCGGTCCAGGCGCGGCTGATCGCCGGCGGCCACCGCACCCGTGCCGAGGTCGAGGCCGAGGCGGCCGAACGGGCCCGGCGTCGCCTGGCCCGGCCCGTGGCCGACCCGTTCCCGGAACCCGGTGAGGACGACCTGGTGCGGGTCCTCCAGGACGAGCACCGCTCCGCCTTCTACTGCCCGGACGAGCGGGGCCTGCGCGCCGAGATGGCCGCGGCCATGCTCGAGGAGACGATGCTGCCGCGGCTGCACGAGGCCGCCATCCCGCCGGCGGCGCGGGCCATGAACCGCGGCCGCGCACTCGTGGCGCTCGAGGAGGAGTGGGGCCTCTCCCCCGACCCGGACGCGGCGGGCGAGGACCCGCACGGCGAGGACGGCGCGTCGGACCACCACCGCGTGCAGACGCGCACCGCCACGTGGGGTGTGCCGCACGGCTGGCTCACGGTGTTCGACCCCGAGGAGGCCGTGCAGCGCCTCGTGGACGGCGAGCGCACGGCGTACCGGCGCGCGCCGATCGTGGCCGCCCGGGAGCGGGCCGGGCACGCGGCGGCGGTGCTCGCGCGGCACGCCCCGGATGCGGAGCTGATCGGTGAGCTCACGGTGATGGTGGAGTGGCTCGGCGCGTTCCACCCCGACTCGTGGGTGGAGTTGGACTACGGCGGCCTCACGCGGCATGTGTGGCCGGACGACTCCGTCTTCGACCTGTGGACGCTCATCGACGCGCTCGAGGAGGGCGACGAGGCGACCGCCGGCGTCGCACAGGAACGACTGAACCGGCGCTGGGCCGCCGTCGGGATGCTGGCCAGGCTGACCTGAGCCGGCCGCCGGCGCACCGGGGTGGGGCCGACCCGGGTGCTCGAGACGCACACCACGCCGCCGACGCCGCCCACGCGGGGCGCGCGCCCCGGCGTCGGGCCTAGGGTGGATCCCATGACCACGCAGCGCCTGAGCACCCCGCCCTCGGAAGCCCGGAACCGGCCCGTCACCCCGTGGTGGGTGGACGCCGTGATCTACCAGGTGTACCCGCGCTCCTTCGCGGACGCGGACGGGGACGGCATGGGCGACCTGCGCGGCGTGACCTCGCGCCTCGACTACCTGGCCCAGCTCGGCGTGGACGCGATCTGGCTCTCGCCCTTCTACCTCTCCCCGCAGCACGACGCCGGCTACGACGTCGCGGACTACCGCGCCGTGGACCCGCGGTTCGGCACGCTCGCGGACGCGGACGAGATGATCGCCGCCGCGCACGAGGCCGGCATCCGCGTGGTCGTGGACCTCGTGCCGAACCACACCTCGTCCGAGCACGCGTGGTTCCAGGCCGCCCTGGCCGCCGGCCCCGGCTCCCCCGAGCGCGCCCGCTACCACTTCGCCGAGGGCCGCGGCGAGCACGGCGAGCTGCCCCCCAACAACTGGGAGTCCACGTTCGGCGGCGGGGCCTGGACCCGCGTGACCGAGGCGGACGGCACCCCGGGCCAGTGGTACCTGCACCTGTTCGACACCACGCAGCCGGACCTGAACTGGGAGAACGAGGAGGTGCGCGAGGAGTTCCGCTCCATCCTGCGGTTCTGGCTGGACCGCGGCGTGGACGGCTTCCGGGTGGACGTGGCCCACGGGCTCATCAAGCAGCCCGGCTACCCGGACGCCGAGCACTCCCGCATGGGCATGGTCACGGACGCGGGCGAGGACGCCGACCCCACGTTCGACCCGGACACCTTCGAGCCGCTCACCCCGTTCATGGACCAGGACCGCGTCCACGAGGTCTACCGGGACTGGCGGCGGGTCCTGGACTCCTACGACCACGAGCCGATGATGGTGGCCGAGGCGTGGGTGGCCCCGCTCTCGCGCATGTTCCGGTACGTCCGCCCCGGCGAGATGCACCAGACCTTCAACTTCACCTACCTCATGGCCGGCTGGGACGCCACGTCGCTGACGCACGCGATCGACCGGTCCTTCGAGCAGGCCGGCCGCGTCGGCGCCCCGAACACCTGGGTGCTCTCGAACCACGACACGGTGCGCCACGCCTCCCGCTACGGCCTCGCGGACCCGAGCTCCTACCCCGCCGGCATCACGGCCGAGGACGAGCAGCCGGACGAGGCGGTCGGCCGCCGTCGGGCCCGCGCCGCCGCGATGGTGGAGCTGGGCCTGCCCGGCTCCGCGTACATCTACCAGGGCGACGAGCTGGGCCTGCCCGAGCACACCACCCTCGCCGCCGAGCATCGCCAGGACCCGTACTTCTTCCGCACGGACGGCACGGAGCCCGGCCGCGACGGCTGCCGCATCCCTCTGCCGTGGGCCGCCGACGAGCCGTCCTACGGCTTCTCGACCCCCGCGGACGGCGACGGCCCCGCGTCCGCCGCCGAGGGCGTCGCCGCGCCGTGGCTGCCCCAGCCCGCGTCCTTCCGAGCGCTGGCGGCGGACCGGCAGGTCGGCGTCGAGGGCTCCGTGTTCGAGCTGTACCGGCGTCTGCTGCAGATCCGCGGCGAGCTCGACCTGGGCACGGGCACGTTCGCGTGGTCCGAGCACCACGACCCCGCACGCGGGGTGCTGGCGTTCACGGTCACCTCGGGCGGTGGCCGGCACCTGGGCTCGGGCGAGCCGATCCCGGCGCGCACCGTGCTCGTGATGGCGAACCTGTCGACCGATCCCGTCGACCTGCCCGCGGGCCATTCCCGGGCCCTGTTCTCCCTCGAGGAGGCAGAGGCCGTGCAGGACGGGCAGCTCGCGCACGACGCCGCCGCGTGGCTGCTCATGGACTGAGCCGGGCACGCCCCGGGACCCGCCGGGGCGCCACAGATCTTCCGCGAGGAATCAGCGGTGGCCGAGGCCACATCATCCGGCACGGTCGGATGAACTCGACGTAACGTCCACGATGACTCGCATCACACCGGACAAAGTGGCATGAACGCTGTGTCACGAGTCACCATGGCGTGTCCTGATCCACCCCCTTCGAGCGGAGACTTCACGTGAGCACCTCCCCCTCCGGCTCCCGCGTCGCCGAGCCCGACGCGGCCACCACGGACCGCGGGCAGCTGCACCGCGGCCTGAGCCAGCGGCACATCATGTTCATCGCCCTGGGCACGGCGGTGGGCACCGGCCTCTTCTACGGCTCGGCCGGCGGCATCCAGGCCGCCGGGCCGGGCGTGATCCTGTCCTTCCTCGTCGCCGGCGCCGCCGTGTTCCTCGTGATGCGCGCCCTCGGCGAGATGACGCTCCGTGAGCCCGTCTCCGGCTCCTTCGCCGCCTATGCCTCCCGTTATCTCGGCCCCTTCGCCGGCTACGTGACCGGCTGGACCTTCGTCTTCGAGCTGGCCGTCGTGATCATCGCGGACACCGCCGCCATCACCACGTACATGGCGTTCTGGTTCCCGGGGGTCCCGGCCTGGGCCTGGGTCGCGGCCACGATCCTCGTGGTCGGCCTGATCAACTTCACGCACGTCGGCAACTTCGGTGAGGCCGAGTTCTGGCTGACGCTCGTGAAGGTCGGGGCCATCGTGGCGATGATCTTCGGCGGTGTGATCCTGCTCTTCACCGGCGCCTCCACCGCGGACGGCACCCAGGCGAGCCTGGCGAACCTCGTGGACCACGGCGGATTCCTGCCGCACGGCATCCTGGGCGTGCTGACCGCGCTCACCATCGTGACGTTCTCCTTCGGCGGCGTCGAGACCCTCGGCGTGGCCGCGGGCGAGGCCAAGAACCCGGAGAAGGTGCTGCCCAAGGCCATCAACACGGTGCCGATCCGCATCCTGTTGTTCTACGTGCTGACGATGGCGGTCATCATGGCCCTCGTCCCCTGGAACCAGGTGGACGGCAAGGCCAGCCCGTTCGTGCAGATCTTCGAGGGCCTCGGCGTCCCCTTCGCCCCGCACCTGCTGAACTTCGTGGTGCTCACGGCCGCCGTCTCCGCGATCAACGCCTGCATCTACGCGTCCGGTCGCCTGCTCTACGCGATGGCCCACGACGGCCAGGCGCCCCGGGCCTTCACCCACACCAACCGCGGCGGCGTGCCGTGGCTGTCCGTGGCCGTGATGCTGGGCGTGATGGTGCTCGGCGCGGTGCTGATCACCGTGGACCCGAACGCCTTCAGCCTGGTGGCCGGCGTCGCCTCGTTCGCCGTGGTGCTGACCTGGGCCATGATCTTCCTGTCCCACCGCGCCATGCGCAGGCGCGTCGCGGAGCAGGGCGCGGAGCCGTCCCCCTTCCCCATGCCGCTGGGCAACGTCGGCACCTACCTGGGCCTGGCGTTCGTGGCCACCGTGGTGATCACCATGGCTACCATCCCGGATTCGCGCCAGGCGCTCATCATCGGTCTCGTGTGGGTCGCGGTCCTGACCCTCGCCTGGTTCGTCACGGGCACCCGCACGTCGGCCGCGGCCCACAGCCGCACCGGCACCCTGCCGGTGGTCCGCACCCGCCAGTCCCACGAGGACTGACCCCCACGACGACGACGGCCCCTGTCCCGCGCGGGACAGGGGCCGTTCTCGTTGGGGCCGGGAGGGCGCCCGGGGGCGGACGTCAGTGCTCGTGGCGGCGCAGCCGGGTGCGGCGGGACCCCTCCGAGGCCGGGACGCCGGCGGCCGCATCGGCGATCCGCTGCTGGTGGTCCCGGCTGAGCGAGGCCCACCACTGCGAGGCCGCCACGGGGCCGGCGTCGACCACCTCGTCGTCGTCGGACTCGAGGCCCAGGCGGTCCTTGATGGAGGCCAGCATGGCCTGACGGCGCACCGCCTCCACCCGCGCCACGGAGTAGCCGAGCGAGCGGAACGTGGCCAGGCAGATCAGCAGCATCAGCACGGAGAACGGCAGGCCGATGGTGATGGCCAGGACCTGGATCGCGGACAGGCCGCCGGCGGCCAGCAGGGCCGCGGCCATGAGCGAGGTGGCGATGGCGAAGAAGATCTTCACCGTGGCCTTCGGGTTCACGTCGCCGCCGGTGGCGAGCATGCCCATCACCAGCGAGCCCGAGTCGGCGGAGGTGATGAAGAAGATGCCCGAGAGGATGATGGCGCCGACCACGAGCATCATGCCCGCGGGCAGCTGCTCGAGCACCTGGAAGAGCGCGGTGTTCGAGTCGATGGCGCCGTCCGCGCCCACCACGGAGGTGTACCCGGCCGGGCGGGTGGTCTCGAGGAAGATCGCGGTGCCGCCCAGGATGCCGAACCAGACCACGCAGACCAGGGTGGGCACCAGCAGCACGCCGGCGATGAACTCGCGCACGGTGCGACCGCGCGAGATGCGGGCGATGAAGATGCCGACGAACGGCGTCCAGGACATCCACCAGCCCCAGTAGTACGCGCTCCAGCCGGCCTGCCACGCGTCGCCCTCGGCGCCGTAGAACGCGGAGACGTTGAGCGAGTTCGCGAAGAAGTACTGCATGTAGGAGCCGAGGGACTGCACCATCTCCTTGAACAGGAACGCGGTGGGTCCCACGATCGCGATGAACAGCAGCAGGCCGGCGGCCAGGATCAGGTTGGTGTTGGACAGCCACTTCATGCCGCGCTCCACGCCGGAGACCACGGTGTAGAGCACCACGCAGGTGACCGCGCCGATCATGGCGTACTCGAGCCAGGGGCTGTCCTCGGGCACGATGCCCAGCGCGCGCAGGCCCGCGGACATCTGGGTGACCCCGAGGCCCAGCGAGGTGGCCACGCCGAAGACGGTGCCGATGAGGGCGATGTTGTCGATCAGGTGGCCCCAGCCGCCGCGCACGCGGCGCTCGCCGATCAGCGGCTCGAAGGCCCAGCGCAGCGCGAGGGGACGGCCGCGCCGGTGGATGGCCAGCGCGACCGCCACGCCCACCACCGCGTAGATCGCCCAGGGCTGCAGGCCCCAGTGCAGGAACGTGGTGGCCAGCGCCGACTGGGCGGCCTCCGCCTGGGTGGGGTTGGCGGCCGCCACGTCGGGCCGCGGATCGGTGAAGTGCATGAGCGGCTCGGTCATGCCGAAGAACACGAGGCCGATGCCCATGCCCGCCGCGAAGAGCAGGGAGAACCAGGACAGCGTGGAGAACTCGGGCTTCTCATCGGGCTTGCCCAGCGTGATCCCGCCCTTGCGGGAGAACGCGAGGTAGCCGCAGAACAGCACGAAGAACAGAGCGACGAGCGCGTACCACCACGAGAAGTTCGTGATGATGGCCTGCTGGACCAGGCCGATGCCCACGGTCATCTGGTCGGGGGCGAGCAGCGTGGCCCCCACGAAGGAGAGCACGATGACCGCGGAGGGCCAGAACACCCACGGCAGCAGGACGCGGTCGCGGGCGGCCGCGGCGGAGGTGGCAGGGGCGACGCCGGCGTCGGGGGCGGTCGCCGAGGACGGATGGTTCCCGGGTTGCTCGGGGATCATGGGCTCGGTCGAGGGCGGTGTCGGATCGCTCATCCTCCCGACCTTACGTGGTCCCGCACGCCGGCTCCCTGCCTGAGACGCGGCCGAGTGGACGGTCTCACCCGGTGGGGTGACCGCACCCACGGCCCCGGCGCGGGCGTCCCCTGGTGAGGCGTGGGCGGCCTCACTAGGGTGTGGGGCACCACGACGACGGCGGCGCCGGATGGGCCCGCCCGCGAGAGGAAGGACCGCACCATGACCGACGTCCCCTTCGAGGACCGCGAGGACGAACGAGAGCTCGAGACGGACCTGCTCGCCGATCCCAACGCCGCCGGCGACCCCGAGCCGGAGGACGGCCGCGACGGCCAGCCCGTGCGCGGCGGCTCGGACGACCCGCAGCACTGGGCCGGGGAGGGACGTGCCCCGGACTCCCTTCGCAATGCGGAGTCCGCCGCCATGCACATCGAGGAGGACGCCCTCGTCCGCACGCGTGCGGACGAGGGCGACGTCGAGATCCTGTGACCGCCCCTCAGCCCCGGTCGGGGACGAGGCCGGTGCGCAGGAGGGTGAGCGCCTCGTCCTGCCCGAGGAGCGGCTGACGCATCTCGGCGCGGAGGAAGTCGAGCATCGCGGCGGCCAGCGCCGGCTCTTCGGAGGCGATCGCGTCCGTCGCGATCGCGGCGTGGAAGTCGAGGGCGAACGCGGCCGTGGCGGTCTCGGCGATGCAGCTGTGGGTGGAGACGCCGCACAGCAGGAGCCGATCCACCCCGCGGCCCCGCAGCTCGGCCGCCAGTCCGGTGCCGTGGAAGGCGGAGTCCCGGGTCTTCACGACCTCGACGGCGTCCGGGGCGGCCGCCGCGACCCCGTCGAGCAGAGCGGCCTGCCGGGTGCCCGGGAAGGCGAAGCCCTCGCCGTCGGCCAGCATGTTCAACGTCCACGTGGAGCGGTCCCGCGCGTGCTCGGTCCGCACCAGGAAGACGGGACGGCCGGCCTCGTGCGCGGTCCGGAGCAGTTCCACGACCGCCGCCGTCAGCTCGGCCTGATGGGCGGCCAGCGCGGGATGCTCGAAGTAGCTGTGCTGGACGTCGATCACCACCAGCGCGGTCTCGCCGCCGGTCGCGCGGGGGGAGGGGGAATCGGGCATCGACCCAGTGTGCCCACCGCGTCGCCGCCTGTCAGCGGCCCGTCGCCCCGGACGACGAAGGCCCCCCGCGTCTGCGGGGGGCCTTCTCGAAGTGGTGGCTCCGACCGGCGTCGATCCGGTGACCTTACGATTTTCAGTCGTACGCTCTACCAACTGAGCTACAGAGCCCGGCGACCTTCGTCACCAGGACCATGCGTCACCGGACTCCGTTTCCGAATGCCGGTGATCGGACGATCCGAGCGACCCTGACGGGACTTGAACCCGCGACCTCCGCCGTGACAGGGCGGCGCGCTAACCAACTGCGCTACAGGGCCATGTTCTGTTGTTCTCGCCGCTTTCGCAACGAGTGGAAACTCTAGCAGAGCCTCCGAGCGTCGTGCAAATCCACGCTCTACGTGCCGTTCCGGCCGCCGAGGGCGGCCGTTCTGCGTACCCCCAACGGGATTCGAACCCGTGTCGCCGCCGTGAAAGGGCGGTGTCCTAGGCCTCTAGACGATAGGGGCAGGTCCGATGTCG
Source organism: Micrococcus sp. KRD012 (assembly GCF_017168555.1). Lineage (NCBI taxonomy): Bacteria > Bacillati > Actinomycetota > Actinomycetes > Micrococcales > Micrococcaceae > Micrococcus > Micrococcus sp. KRD012. The sequence continues at coordinate 360,514 of NZ_JABFBB010000007.1, read as the reverse complement.
AGATTCCCGAGGTGGACCCTGGGAGTCTATGGTGGCCGCACACCCTCCGGCAAGTCCGGCCGCCGGCCGGCCGCCCTCCGCACCGCGGAGCCCCGCACCCCCAGGAGCCGCCGTGGACCACCGCCCGTCGCCCGAGCAGCCCGCCGCCACGTGGATGAGCGAGCAGGAGTTCGACGACGCCGTCTCCGCGGCCCTCACCCGCATCCCGGACGAGCTGGCACGGCTGCTGACGAACGTCGTCGTGGTGGTGGAGGACGAGTACGAGCCGCAGCGCTGGGAGGACCCGGCCACCGAGCTGTTCGGCCTCTACGAGGGCGTGCCGCTGACCGAGCGCGCCGAGTTCGCGTGGCAGATGCCGGACCGGATCGTGGTGTTCCGCGGCCCGCTCACCCGCCACTGCACCTCCCGCGCCGAGCTCGAGGACGAGATCACCGTCACCGTCATGCACGAGGTGGGGCATTTCTTCGGCATCTCCGAGGAGCGCCTCCACGAGCTCGGCTGGGGCTGAGCGCCGGTCAGGACTCCGGCTGGTCCTGGACCGGGCCGAACGAGGCGCGGCGGCCGAGGCGGACGTCCTCGCGGAACGGGACGACGAGCACCGGGCCCTTCGCGTGGTCCGCGACGCCGCGGCTCGTGGAGCCGACGATCGCACCGGCGAAGCCGCCCAGACCGCGCGTGCCCACCACGGTGAGGCAGGCGGTGGCGCTCTGGTCCACCATCACGTCCACGGGGGTGCCGTCCACGAGCTCGGTGAGGACCTCGAGGCCGGGGAACTCGGAGCTGATCCACGCGGCGCCGGCCTCGAGACGCTCCCGCAGCTCCCGCTCGCGGGCCTCCTCGTCCAGGCTGACCGCCAGCCACGCGGCATTCGCGCCCAGGGGCGGGACGGCGCACACGAGCTTCAGCGGGGCCTGGCGGAGGCGGGCCTCCTCAGCGGCCTCGAGAGCGGCGGCACGGCCCTGCTCGGAACCGTCGACGCCCACCACGACGGCGGTCCTGTCCCCCGCGCGGCTGGCCTCGACCCCGGCGGGGATGATGGCGACCGGGCAGTGCGCGTGGCCGGGCAGCGCGGCGGCCACCGAGCCGAGCAGGCGGCCCATGAAGCCGCCGCGGCCGCGCGCGCCCGAGACGAGCAGGGAGGCCTCGGCGGAGAGCTCCACGAGGACGCCGGCCGCGTCCCCGATCTCCACACGCAGCTCCGGACGCACCCCGTCGGCGTCGAGCTTGCCGGCGACCTCCTCCAGGAGGGCCTGCACGCCCTCGCGGAGACGGGAGTCGTCCAGGACGGCGCCGCCGGCGTCCGCGCCGTAACCCCAGTACGCGGGGATCGAGTAGGCGGTGACGAGGGTCAGCGGCTCGCCGCGCAGGCCGGCCTCGCGCTGGGCCCAGCGGGCGGCGGAGACGGACTGGTCGGAGCCGTCCACACCCACCAGGACGCCGAGCGGTGCGTCCTCACGGCGGGTGGCGGCGGGCTGGGTCTGGGCGGACATGGCGACCTCCTCGAGTCGGACTCGACGGGCCCCGGGCGGACCCGGCCGAGTGCCTCCAGTCTACGCCTCGGGGCCCGGGACGAGTCCCGTGATCCCGGGCGCGACGCCCGCGGGGAAGCCGCGTGGATCCTCCGCGAGCCGGGCCGGGAAGGCGTCCATGCGCAGGGCACGGGCCAGGCGGTCGCGGGGGTCGGAGCCGGGCTGCTCAAGGGGCGGGCCACGGGGGCGTCCGAGGCCGCCACGATGACGTTGCCGCGGCGCCGCCCCTTGAGCATGGGCGGATCCGCGATCACCTCGACGTGCTCGAACGCGGCGACGACGGCGGCCACGTCCGCCCGCACCGACGTCAGGTCCGGCCCGCCGCCCACGTTGAGCACGTACAGCCCGCCGGGGGCGAGGACCCGCGCGGCGGCGCGGGCCGCGTCCAGGCCGGTGAGGCCCGGCGGGGTGATGTGGCGGGCGCCCGTCAGGTCCGTGGGGTCCGGGGCGAAGACGTCGCGGATGATCAGGTCGCGGCTGGCCGGGTGGGCCGTGGCCAGGACCTCGGCGGCGTCGGCCACGCGGATGCGCAGGGCCGGGGCGCGGGGCAGGCCGAAGCGCTCACGCGCGAGGGCGGCCAGGCCGGCGTCGATCTCCACCGCGGTCTGGTGGGAGCCCGGGTACGCGTGGTCCACCCAGCGGGCGAGCGCGCAGCCCGCGCCGCCCAGGTGCAGGGCCCGCAGGGGCGTGGGCTCCGGCCAGTGCGCCCGGACGGCCGCGGCGGCCCAGCGCATGTACTCGAAGGCCATGCGCTCGGGGCGCTCGGGGTCCAGCGGCGAGGACTCGACGCCGTTGACGTAGAGGATGAACGCGCCCGGCTCGAAGGCGTCCTCGCGGATCTCGGCGGTGCCGTGGGTGATCGCGTGGACGCCGGGGACGATCCCCTCCGGCTCCGCGGCCCGGCCGCGCCGGGCGGCCGACCCCCGCGACGACGAGGACGCCGCCGACGACCGACCCGACGACCGACCCGACCGCCGGCTCACGCCCCCACGCCTTCGTTCGGGAAACGGGAGCCTCCAGAGGCGCCTTCGTTCGGGGAACGGGAGGTCCCCCGACCGCTTCCGTTCGAGGAACGGGAGCCCGACGCCCGCCCGGAGCGAGTCCGCCGCTCAGCCACGACGCACCATCAACTGCTCGTGCAAGCCCGCCCACGGCCCGGTCATGGGCTCGGGCCCACCCTCGGGCGCGAAGCCGTGCTTCGCGTAAAAGGCCACCGCGCGCGGATTCTCGGCGAGCACGCGCAGGACCGCCGGACGCTTCCCGACGACGGCGTCCAGCAGGAGCGCACCCAGGCCCGTGCCGTACGCCTCAGCCAGGACGTAGAGCGCCATGAGCTCGAGGTCGGGCAGGCCCCCGCCCTGGCTGCGCCGCGGGCCCGCGAGCGCCATGCCGAGCAGCCGGCCGCCGTCGTCGGCGACCCACAGCTCCCGGTCCGAGCCGACCAGCGCGGCCCACCCCGGGACCTGCTCCGGCACGCCCGCGTCCACGGCGTCCAGGTGCGCGGCGGGCAGCAGCCCGCCGTAGGCCTCGCGCCAGGCCTGTGCCTTGACGCGCAGCAGGGGCTCGACGTCGTCGGACGTGGCCGGTCGCACGGTGACGGCCATGGCGGACCTCCTGGGCATGTGGGGCTCCCGTTCCTCGAACGAAAGCGGTCGGGGGACCTCCCGTTCCTCGAACGAAGGTGCCTCCCGAGGCTCCCGTTTCTCGAACGGAAGTGGGGG
>NZ_JABFBB010000007.1:323065-357164 GCF_017168555.1 Micrococcus sp. KRD012 | reverse complement strand
GTGGGGGGCTGGGGGTCAGCCGGGATCAGCGGGCGTCCGCCGCGTCCCCGTTCCCGTCCTCGGCGAGCGCCGCCTCGAGGCGCTCGAGCTTGCCGTCCAGCTCGCCCGAGTGGCCGGGGCGGATGTCCGCCTTGAGCACGAGCGAGACCCGGGAGCCGTACGAGGAGACCGCGTCCACGGCGCCGCGCACGACCTCCATCACCTCGTCCCAGTCGCCCTCGATCTCCGTGAACATCGAGGAGGTGCGGTGGGGCAGGCCGGAGGCGCGGACCACGGCGACGGCGGCGGCCACCGCCCGGTGCACGGAGGCGGTGTCCGCGTCCCCGGGCAGGTGGGCGGAGTCGGCGGGCTGGCCGGAGGGAGCGACGGAGAAGGCGACGATCATGGCACCAGTGTGCCCGCTGCGCCGCCCGTGGTCACCGGCCAGGGCCGGCCGAGTCGGAGCCCACCCGGCCGGCCACCCGGTCAGCCCCCGATCAGCGGCTGCAGGGCCTTCCACAGCTCGTTCACGCCGATCGCCACGAACACGGCGGCCGTCAGGCCCAGCAGCGTGTTGCGGATCCAGCCGTTGCGGAACTGGGCCGGCACCTCCTTCTTGTTGTTCAGGAACAGCAGCGTCACGGCCAGGAACGGCATGAACAAGGCGCCGAGCGTGCCGTAGAGCAGGATCAGGAAGATCGGGCGATCCAGGAACAGCAGGGTCATCGGCGGGAAGGTCAGCCACAGCAGGAAGAAGCGGCCCGGCTTCGAGGCCAGCGAGGGGGCGTCGTCCTGGTCGAGCTCGTCCGCGGGGCGGCGGAAGTTCGTCCAGAAGTCCGCGAACATCAGGGAGACGCCGTGCCACACGCCCAGAAGCGAGGAGAAGGACGCGGCGAAGAAGCCCACCAGGAACACCACGGAGTACGCCTGGCCGTAGCGCTCGGCGAGCACGTTGCCGACGTCGAGCAGGCCGCGGTCACCGGAGGAGATCGCCAGGCCGGCCGAGTGGAGCAGCTCGACGCCCATGATCATGGTGGCGATCACGAAGATGCCGGTGAGGATGTACGACGTCGCGTTGTCGAACTTCATCACCCGCATGTACTTCGGGACGTTCCAGCCCTTCTCCCGCAGCCAGTAGGCGTACGCGCCGAGGGTGATGGTGCCGCCCACGCCGCCGGCCAGGCCGAGCACGTAGAACATGACGTCCGGGTCGCCGGACGGGATGCGCGGGACCAGGCCGGCGAGGATGTCGCCCACGTTGGGGGCGGTGAGCGCCGCGGAGAGCAGGACGGTCAGGAACATGACGCCGATCAGCACCGCCATGAGCTTCTCGATCAGCCCGTACCGGTTCAGCCACACCAGGCCCAGGCCCACGAGGCCCAGGCCGATCGCGTAGACCTTCATGTCCACGCCCGGGAACAGCGCGGCCAGGGGCAGCGCGGCCGAGCTCATGGCGGTGGCGCCGTACACGAAGCCCCAGATCAGGATGTAGGGGCCGAAGTACCAGGAGGTCCAGGAGCCCAGCGAGCGCCAGCCCTGGAAGATCGTCTTGCCGGTGGACAGGTACCAGCGGCCCACGCCCTCCACGAGCACGATCTTGAAGATCACGCCCAGGATCACGGCCCACAGGAGCATGTAGCCGTAGCGGGAGCCGGCGGTGAGGGTGGCCACGAGGTCCGCGGCGCCCACGCCCGTGGCGGCCGCCACGATGCCGGGTCCCAGCGAGTTCCACTTCGGCCGGATGGGGGTCTCGTTGAGCTCAGCGTCCGTGAACCCGATGATGTCGGGGTTGTGCACGGGGCGGCCGCGGTCGGCTCTCGTTGCCATGGGAGGGTCCTTAATGCTTGACGGGGCGAGTGCAGTCATGTGTATTACGCGCGTGAGAGACACGCCTCACTCACGTCGATCCGCGTCGGCCGGGACGGGCCCCGACGCCGCGGCCTCGGTACCGTGAACGACGAGCCCCGTCCTCCACCGGAAGGTCCGCCATGCCCCAGGGAATCTTCGTCTCCACCACGTCCACCGGCGCCGGCAAGTCCCTCGTCAGCCTGGGCCTGGCCGACTCGCTGTACCGGCGCTCCGGCACGGTGGGCTACTTCCGCCCCGTGGTGCCCGGCGACGACGTGGAGACCGACCCCATGGTGCTGCTGATGCGCGAGCAGTACGGCCTCTCCCCGGAGCAGGCCCGCGGCGGCCTCACCGCGGCCGAGGCCCGCACCCTCATGGCCGAGGGCCGCGGCGACGAGGTCCAGCAGCGCTGCGTGGAGCAGTACGACGCCATGCGGGCGGCGGGCGGCGTCGTGGTGGTGGAGGGCACCGACCTGATCAGCCCGGACCCGGCCGCCGACCTCGACCTCAACGCCCAGCTCGCCCGCAACCTCGGCACCCCCGTGGTCGCCGTGGTCTCCGGCGCGGACCTGACACCCGAGCAGGCGGCCGACGTCGTGGACCTGGCCCGGCGCACCCTCGACGACGCCGGCGTCGAGCTGCTGGCCGTCATGGTCAACCGCGCGGACCCCCGTGACCTCGACGCCGTCGGCGCGGCCGTGCGCCCCGGCCGCCACGCCTGGCCCGTGTACGTGCTGCCCGAGCTGACCGAGCTCGCGCACCCCTCGGTGGCCGAGGTGGCGGACGCGCTCGGGCTCGAGCAGATGGCCGGGCAGGAGACGCTGGACCGCGACGTCGCCGAGGTCAAGGCCGTCTCCATGGAGGGCGGCAACTTCCTCGAGGTCCTGCGCGAGGGCGCGCTCGTGATCGTCTCCGGCGACCGCTCCGACGCGATCCTGGCCACCGTGGCCTCCTCGCTGACCCCGGACTTCCCCACCCCCTCCGGCATGATCCTCACCAACGGCATCCTCCCGAACCGCCAGCTCCAGCGGCTCTACCTGGGCGCGGCCTTCCCCGTGTTCGTCACCCACGACGACACGTTCACCACCGCCGCGAAGGTCTCCCGGGTGCGCTCCGAGCTCTCCAGCGCCCAGCCCCGCAAGACCGCCGCCGCCCTGGGCACCTGGCACCAGCGCGTGGACGGGGACGAGCTGCTGGCCCGCTTCGACCTGCCACGCACCGACGTCGTCACCCCTCTGCGCTTCCTGCACGAGCTGATCTCCCGCGCCCGCGCGGACCGCCGCCGGATCGTGCTGCCCGAGGGCGAGGATGCCCGCGTGCTGCGCGCCGCCGAGATCCTCCAGCGCCGCGACGTCTGCGACCTCGTGGTGCTCGGCCCGGCCGCCGCCGTGCGGGAGCTGGCCTCCCGCGAGGGCGTGGACCTGAGCGGGATCGAGCTCGTGGACCCCGCCGACTCCCCGGACCTGGAGCGCTACGCGCAGGAGTACGCCCGGCTGCGCGCCCACAAGGGCGTGGACGCCGAGCGCGCCCGCGAGGTCATGCAGGAGGGCGCCTACTTCGGCACGATGATGGTCCACCTGGGCGACGTGGACGGCATGGTCTCCGGCGCCGCCCACACCACCGCCAACACCATCCGCCCCGCGCTGGAGTTCGTGAAGACGAAGCCGGGCGTCTCGATCGTCTCATCGGTGTTCTTCATGCTGCTGCCGGACCGCGCCCTCGTGTACGGCGACTGCGCCGTGAACCCGGACCCGGACGCGCAGCAGCTCGCGGACATCGCCGTGGCGTCCGCGGCCACCGCCGCCCAGTTCGGGGTGGACCCGCGCGTCGCCATGCTCTCCTACTCCACGGGCGCCTCCGGCTCCGGGCAGTCCGTGGACAAGGTCCGCGCCGCCACGGAGCTCGTGAGGGAGCGTGCCCCCGAGCTGAAGGTGGAGGGCCCGCTGCAGTACGACGCCGCCGTCAACGCCTCCGTCGCGGCCTCGAAGATGCCCGGCTCCGAGGTGGCCGGCCAGGCCACCGTGTTCGTGTTCCCGGACCTGAACACCGGCAACAACACCTACAAGGCCGTCCAGCAGTCCTCCGGGGCGGTCGCCGTCGGGCCCGTGCTGCAGGGCCTGAACAAGCCCGTCAACGACCTCTCCCGCGGCACCACCGTGGAGGACATCGTCAACACCGTCGCCATCACCGCCATCCAGGCCCAGGCCCAGGGCTGACGCCCCGGAAGGAGTCCCCCGTGCTCGTCCTTGTCATCAACTCCGGCTCGTCGTCCCTGAAGTACCAGCTCCGTGAGCTGGCCGACGACGGCACGGACGCCCCGGTGCCCGTCCTCGCCCAGGGCCTGGTGGAGCGCATCGGCGTCCCCGGCTCCGGCGTGCCGGACCACGCCGCCGCCCTCGAGCAGGTGGAGGCCGAGCTGGCCGAGGCGACCGGCGGGCGCACCATCGACGCCGCCGGCCACCGCGTGGTCCACGGCGGCGAGCGGTTCACCGCCCCGGCCCGGGTGACCAACGAGGTGATCCGCGCGATCGAGCGCCTCGCCCCGCTGGCCCCGCTGCACAACCCCGCCGCCGCCCAGGGGCTGCGCGCCATGGCCGAGCGCTGGCCGGACATGCCCCAGGTGGTCGTGTTCGACACCTCGTTCCACCAGACCATGCCCCGCGAGGCCTGGCAGTACGCCCTGCCGGACGAGGTCTACACGGAGCACGGCATCCGCCGCTACGGCTTCCACGGCACGAGCCACGACCTCGTCACCGGCCTCGCCGCGGAGCATCTGGGCATCCCGCGGGGGGAGTTCCGGGCCGTGGTGCTGCACCTGGGCAACGGCGCCTCCGCCACCGCCATCCGCGACGGCGTCTCCGTGGACACCTCCATGGGCTACACCCCGCTGGCCGGCCTGGTGATGGGCACCCGCTCCGGCGACCTGGACCCCTCCGTGGTCACCCACCTCATGCGGAACCACGGCTACGACGCCGAGGAGCTGGACACCCTCATGAACAGGCGCTCCGGCCTGCTGGGCCTGGCCGGGGAGGCGGACATGCGCCAGGTGCTGGAGAACGCCGCCTCCGGGGACGGCCGCGCCCGCAACGCCCTGGACGTGGCCTCCTACCGGCTGGCCAAGTACGTGGGCGGCTACCACGTGGCCGTGGGCGGGGCGCAGGCGCTCGTGTTCACCGCCGGGATCGGCGAGAACTCGGCTCCGTTCCGGGCGCGCGTGCTCGACCGGCTCGGGGCGCTCGGGGTGGCCTACGACGCCGAGGCCAACCGCGCCCGCGTGGCCGGGCCCCACACGATCTCCGCGCCGGAGTCGGCGATCCCGGTCCTCGTGGTCCCCACGGACGAGGAGCAGGCGATCGCCCGCTTGACGTGGGAGCTCGCCCGCTGAGCACCGCGCCCGACCGTCCGACCGACGCCCAGCGACATCGCCGCCGGTCCGCCCGGCAGTGATGTCGCTGCGGCTCGGTCGACACGAACGGGGCGCTTCTGCACCCGACCGTCCGGCCCGGTCAGCGCTCAGACGTGGGTGCCGTCCGCCTCGACGGCGATGCCCAGCTCGTTGCCCGGGATCGAGGCGAGCAGGCGGCGGGTGTACGGGTGCCGGGGGTTGGTGAAGACCTCCTCCGAGCTGGCCGCCTCCACCACCTCGCCGTCCTTCATGACGCACACGTAGTCGGAGATGAGCCGCACCACCGCCAGGTCGTGCGAGATGAACAGGTAGCTCAGCCCCAGCTCGTCCTGCAGGCGGCGCAGCAGCGTGAGGATCTGGTCCTGCACGAGCACGTCCAGCGCGGAGACCGGCTCGTCGCACACGATCAGCTCGGGGTTCAGCGCGAGCGCGCGGGCGATCGCCACGCGCTGGCGCTGTCCACCCGAGAGCTCGGCCGGGTACCGGCGGTGGAAGTGGGAGGGCAGGGCCACCTGGTCCATGAGCTCGAGCACACGTGCCCGCCGCTGCGTGGCGTTGCCCCGCCGGTACGTCTGCAGCGGCTCCTCGATGATCCGGCCCACCGTGAACGAGGGGTTGAGCGAGGAGAACGGGTCCTGGAACACGGCCTGCACGCGCTGCCGGAAGTCCTTGAGCCCCTCCCCCTTCAGCGCCAGCACGTCCCTGCCCTCGAAGCTGATCTCGCCCGAGGTCGGCTCGATCAGCTTGAGCAGCATGCGCGCCGTCGTCGTCTTGCCGGAGCCGGACTCGCCGACGATCGAGACGGTCTTGCCGCGCGGGATCTTCAGGGAGACGTCCTTCACGGCGATGAAGTCCTCGTGCCCGCGTACGGGATAGACCTTGGTGAGGTCGCGGATCTCCACCAGCGGGGTGAGGTCCTGCCTCGCCAGGGCCACCGTGGTCAGGGCCGCAGTGTCGTCCTCGGCCAGTGCGACGGGCGCGGGATCGAAGGCCTCGGGCAGCAGGCGGGCCGCCGCCACCGACGGCGCGGCCGCCACGAGCGAGCGGGTGTAGGCGTGCTGCGGGTCCTCGAGGATGGCCCGCGCATCGCCCGACTCCACCACGCGTCCGCGGTGCATCACCACGAGCTGCTGCGCGCGCTCGGCGGCGAGGCCGAGGTCATGGGTGATCAGCAGCACGGAGCTGCCGAGCTCGCGGGTCATCTCCTCGATCTGGTCCAGGATCACCTGCTGCACCGTCACGTCCAGGGCGGAGGTCGGCTCGTCCGCGATCAGCAGCTGCGGCCGGCACGCCAGGCCGATGGCGATCAGCACGCGCTGGCGCAGGCCGCCCGAGAGCTCGTGCGGGTACTGCTTGGCCCGCCGCGCCGGCTCGGGGATGCCGGCGCGCTCCATCACCTCGACGACGGCGGCCCCCACGTCCTTCTTCGTCGCCATGCCGTGGGTCAGCAGGGTCTCCCCGATCTGCTGACCCACCCGGGTCACGGGGTTGAGGTTGGACATCGGGTCCTGCGGCACCAGCCCGATCCGGCGGCCGCGGATGCCGCGCATCCGCGACTCGGGCAGGCCCACGAGCTCCTCGCCCGCGAAGCGGACGGAGCCTGCCGCGACCCGGCCGTTTCCGGGCAGCAGGCCGATCGCGGCCATCGCGGTGGTGGACTTGCCCGAGCCGGACTCGCCCACGATCGCCAGCGTGCCGCCGGCCGGGAGCGTGAGGGACGCGCCCTCCACGGCCTGCACGGTGCCCTGCTGGGTGGTGAACTCCACATCCAGGTCGCGGATCTCCAGCAGCGGGGCGCCGGCCGCGGGGACCGCGGGTGTCGTGCCGGGGCCGGGCGCGCCGTCGTCGTGCTTGGGGTCCATGGTCAGCGCCTCCGGGAGGTCGGGTCGAGGGCCTCGCGCAGGGACTCGCCCAGCAGGGTGAAGCCGAGCGCGGTGATGGCGATGCACAGGCCGGGCAGGAACGCGAGCCACGGGTTGATGCCCAGCTCGGCCTGCGCGTAGGTGAGCATGCGGCCCCACTCGGCGGTCTCGGGGCGGCCGCCGCCGAGGCCGAGGAAGGACAGGGCGGCCGCGTCGATCACGGCCGTGGCCAGGGTGAGCGTGGCCTGCACGATCACGGGGCCCAGCGAGTTCGGCAGCACGTGGGACATCGTGATCCGTCCGCGCGAGAGGCCGAGGGTCTGCGCCGCGAGCACGTAGTCCGACCCCTTCTGCGTGAGCATCGAGGACCGCAGCAGTCGCGCGAACACGGGCACCTGCGCCACCCCGATCGCGATCATCACCGCGAACGGGGTCTGCCCGAGGATCGCCGCGATGGACACCGCCAGCAGCAGGTTCGGCACCGAGAGCAGGATGTCCACGACGCGCATCACCACGGAGTCCACCCAGCCGCCGAACGTGCCGGCCAGCAGGCCGAGCAGCATGCCGCCGGCCAGGCCGAACGCCGTCGAGATGACGCCGATGAGCAGCGAGGCCTGCGCGCCCCAGATCAGCTTGGAGAGCACGTCCCCGCCGAAGCGGTCCAGGCCCAGCGGGTAGCCGGCCACCTCGCCGGGGCCGGGCACGTGGGTGGGGCGGATCTCGCGCATGCCGGGTGTGGCCGTGCCCGCGTACGGGGCCAGCACCGGGGCGAGGACGGCCACGAGCACGAAGAGCAGCACGATCACGGCGCCGGCGATCGCCGCCGGGTTGCGGCGCAGCCGCTGGAACGCGGCGCCCCACACGGAGGTGCCGCGGGTGTCCGCGGCGGCCTCGGTGGTCGCCTGGGTGGCCCCGGCCTCGACGGGCGCCAGCGCGTGCTCGACGGCGTGCTCGGTGGGTCCGCCGCCGGGGCTGGGGGGCAGGTTCACGCTCATGAGACACGCACCCTCGGGTCGATGAGGCCGTAGGAGACGTCCACGACCAGGTTGATCAGCGAGTAGAGCAGGGCGATGAAGATGATGAAGCCCTGCAGCACCGGGAAGTCGAGCTGGAAGATCGCCTGCGCGAGGAACCGGCCGATCCCGTTGAACGCGAACACCGTCTCGGTGAGCACCGCCCCGGAGATCAGCAGGCCCAGCTGCAGGCCGAGCGTGGTGCTCACCGGCAGCAGGGCGTTGCGCATGATGAACCGGTTTCGGATCAGGCGCGGGGCCAGGCCCTTGGCGCGGGCCGTGCGCACGAAGTCCGCGTCCTGCACGTCCAGCACGGAGGCACGGGTGATGCGCGCGATGATCGCCAGCGGGATGGTGCCCAGCGCGATGCCGGGCAGCACCAGGTGGGTCAGCGCGTTCAGGGCCGCGTCCCACTCCGCGGTGATGATGCCGTCCCACACGTAGAAGTTCGTGTAGTGGGTGGCGTCGATCCGCGGGTCCTGCCGGCCGTCCGTGGGCAGCCAGCCCAGCTTCACCGCGAACACCCACTTGAGGATGAACGCCAGGAAGAACACGGGCACCACCACGCCGACCAGGGACAGCACGACGGCGACGTCGTCCTGCCACCGGCCCACATGGCGGGCCGCCCAGTAGCCGAGCGGGATGCCGATGGCCACCGCGAACACGATCGCGAAGACCGAGAGCTCCAGCGTGGCCGGGAAGCGGTCCGCGAACTCCTCGACCACGGACCGGTTCGTCATGGTCGAGGTGCCGAAGTCGCCGCGCAGCAGCCGCCCCATGTAGGTGAGGTACTGCTCGAGCAGGGGCTTGTCGAAGCCGTACGCCGCGTTCACGCGGGCCACGGCCTCGGGGGTGGCGCGGTCGCCGAGCAGGGCGGTGGCGGGGCCGCCGGGCAGGCTGCGGACCCACACGAACAGCAGGACGGACAGTCCGAACAGGGTGGGGATCAGCAGCAACAGGCGCTTGCCGATGAGTCTGAGCACGAGGGGCCTCCATGCCGGCGCGGGGGCCGGGCCGGTCGGTGCGAGGGGCGCCGGGGCGCGGCGCCGTCGTCGCCGGTGGGGCGGGTCGTCCCCGGCCCGCCGGGCTCACTCGGTCAGGTCGATCTCGTTGAAGACCTCGTCGTTGACCGGGCTCGCCGGGTAGGAGGCCACGCGCTTGTCGAAGGCCAGCGACGGGGCCGGGTGGGCGAGCGGGACCGCCGGGACGATCTCGGAGATCTGCTCGTTGATCTCCTGGTACTTCGGCGTCTGCTCCTCGAGCGTCGGGATCTGGCGGGCCTCCTCGAGGGCGGAGAACAGCTCCTCGTCGGTGAAGCCGAACTCGGGCTTCTCCTGGCCGAAGAACACGCCCACGAAGTTGTCCGTGTCGTTGTAGTCACCGGTCCAGCCGAGCAGGTGGATGCCGTGGTCCGAGGTGCCCTGCACCTGGTCGAGGTAGTCCGGGCTCCACTTGGCCGGCTTCGCGTTCACCGTGATGCCCACCTCGGCCAGCTGGCTCGAGAGGTTGGAGAACGCCTGCTCGGGGGTCGGCATGTACGGGCGCGAGACGCCGGTGGGGTAGTTGAAGTCGATCGTGAAGCCGTCCGGGTAGCCGGCCTCGGCGAGCAGCGCCTTGGCCTTGGCGGGGTCGTGCTCGTACGTGGTGACGTCCTCGCTGTACCCGTTCACGGACTTCGGGATGAACTGGGTGGCGGGCTCCGTGCCCTCGGGGAGGGTCTGCGCGATGAGGGCGTCCTTGTCGATCGCGTGGGCGATCGCCTGGCGCACCCTGACGTCCTGGAGCTCCTCCTTCTCCTGGTTCAGGCCCAGGTAGAGGATGGTGAACGGGTCGCGGGCCACCACGGTGAAGCCGGCCTCGGACAGGGGCGCGGTGTCCGCGGGGGCCACGAGGTCGTAGCCGTCGATGTCCCCGGCCTCGAGCGCCTGACGGCGGGCCACCGGGTCGTCGATCACGCGGAAGGTGATGTCCGTGACCTCGCCGCCCTCGCCCCAGTAGTCCTCGTTGGCGGTGAGCTTGACGTCCTCGCCCACGCTCCAGGACTCGAACTTGTAGGGGCCGGTGCCGGTGGGGTGTGCCCGGGCGTACTCGGACATCTGGGGCGACTCGGCGGTGCCGCCGACCTCGTCCGCCTTGTACTCCTCGAGCGCCTTCGGCGACTGCATGGCGAAGGCCGGCAGGGACAGGGAGGAGATGAAGCCCGCGAACGGCTGCGCCAGCGTGATCTTCACCTCGTGCTCGCCGGTGGCCTCGCACTCCTTGTAGACGGCGTCCTCGGGCTTGTCCGCGAAGCCGCGGAACAGCTTGCCGTAGTAGTACGAGAGGGTCTCCGACTGCTGGATGCCCGTGAAGTTGTACCAGCGGTCGAAGTTGGCGCACACGGCCTCCCCGTTGAACGGCTCGCCGTCGTGGAAGGTCACGCCCTCCTTCAGCTGGAACGTGTGGGTCAGGCCGTCCTCCGAGGACTCCCAGGACTCGGCCAGCAGCGGCGCGGGGTCCGCGGTGCCCGGCTTCGTGCCCACGAGGCCCTCGAAGATCTGACGGGAGACCCGGAAGGTCTCGCCGTCGGAGGCGAAGGCCGGGTCCAGGGTCTTCGGGTCGGAGGAGGCGGCGAAGATGAACGAGCCGTCCACTTGGGCGGCGTCGCCCCCGCCCGAGCCGCCGGAGCCGCCGCCGTCGCGCTGGCTCTGGGCGCAGCCGGTGACGAGCAGGGCGCCGGCCGCGGTGAGCGCGGCGGCGGACAGGAGTCGGTGACGCAGACGGGTGGCCATGGGGGCTCCTCCGGGAGAGGTCTCAGCCGAGACGCGGGTGCGAGGGGACCGCGCCGTCGGGTGTGACCTCGGGCACGCTCCTGGACGTGACTATAGCCACAAGCGCGGGCAGGAACGCAACGCAGGCCGCGTCTGCGCGTGCGGCACGGCGCCCTCAGGCCCCGGTGGGCACCCGCTCCCGACGCGCGGCGGCCCGCTCGCGGACCCAGCGCAGCACGTCCTCCGGACGGTTGGTGGTGAGCTCCTGCACCCCCTGGGCGAGGAGGAAATCGGCGTCCTCGCGCTCGTCGACGGTCCACACCCGCAGCCGCCGCCCCGCCGCCAGCCACGCCTTCACGTCCGCCAGGTGCTCCCGCACGTAGGCCACGGAGGGCCCCGCCATCCCGGCCCGGCCGCGCCAGACGAGCGACTCGGACCCGGCCAGCGACTGGCGCGCCGCCGCACGCACCGCCGCCCGGCTCAGCGGCCCCCGCGCGAGCCGGGTCGGCAGCTCCGTCGGCATGAGGTCCATCAGGGGGCAGAGGGGGTCCGTGCCGGCCAGCGGCGCCACGTGGCGCAGCGCGTCCGGATGGAAGCTCATGAGGGACACCTGCACCTGACCCAGTCGGCCGGTCTCCGGGTCCCAACCGGCCCGCAGCAGCTCCCGCAGCACCCGCTCCTCGAGCTCATGCCCGAACGGGGAGGGGTGCTTGAGCTCCACGGCCAGGCGCAGCGGCCGGTCCGCGGCCGCCGCGATCGCCAGGAGGTCGGCCAGGGTGAGCACCTGCTCCCCCGCGCCGCCGTACACGGCGGGCGGCGCCGTCGTCGTGGCGGGCTCGGCCCCCGGACGCCGGGCGTGCCACGAGACGACATCGAGGCCGCGCAGACGATCCAGCGTGTGTTCCGCGACGGCGCCGCGCCCGTCCGAGGTGCGGTCCACGGTGGGGTCGTGCCAGCAGACGACCTCGCGGTCCCGCGTGAGCTGGACGTCGCATTCGAGACCGTCCGCGCCCACGGCGAGGGCGTGGAGCATGGCGGCGCGGGTGTGCTCGGGGAAGGCGGCGGAGGCACCGCGGTGGGCGATCACGAGGGCGGGCACGCCGCCAGGCTAGGGAGCGCGTGTGCCGACCACGTCACCGCAGGGTGCCCGGCTGGTTAACTGGTGGGGACCATTCGGTGCACGCGATCAGGAGCCTCCCGTGTCCTTCTCCCCCGACCCCGCCCAGCAGCTGCTCAGCGCCGGTGCCCTCGAACGCGCGGCGGGCCTGCGGCGCATGAAGGCCGTCGCCCTGGGGCTGCTCATCCTGCTGGCCGTGGTGTTCGTGGTCGCGTTCCCGTTGCAGGACACCCACCCGGTGTGGGGCTACGTGCGCGCCGCCGCGGAGGGCGGCATGGTCGGCGCACTGGCGGACTGGTTCGCGGTCACGGCGCTGTTCCGCCACCCGATGGGTGTGCCCGTGCCGCACACCGCCCTGATCCCGCGGAAGAAGGACCAGCTCGGCGCCGCGCTGACCGAGTTCGTGCAGGAGAACTTCCTGGACTCGGAGGTCGCCCACGAGAAGGTCGACGGACTGAAGGTGGCCGAGGCCGCCGGCGGCTGGCTGCGCCGTGAGGAGAACGCGGCTCGCACCGCCCGGGAGATCGCGACGGCGGCCCGGGGCGCCATGGCCGCGGCCGACGACGACGCCGTCCAGGAGCTGCTGCGCCAGCTGATGGAACGCCACATGGTGGCCCCGGACTGGTCCCCCACGCTCGCAGGCGTGCTGGAGGACGTGGTGGCCGGACGGCACCACGAGCGCGTGGTGGACCTCGTGGTCGCCCACACCGGGGACTGGGTGGCCGCCCACCCCGAGCTGTTCGTCGAGACGGTGCGCCGTCGCTCCCCCGAGTGGAGCCCGGACCTCGTGGACCGCCTCCTCGCCGAGCGACTGCACGCCGAGACCCTCAAGTATCTCGCCGGCATCCGCCGCGACCGGCAGCACGAGGCCCGCCGCGCCGTCGACGACTGGCTCGACCGCCTCGCCGACGAGATGCGGAACGAGCCCGCCACCCGCGCCTCGGTGGAGCGGTTCAAGCGGAACCTGTTCGCGGACGAACGGCTGCGCGCGTGGGCCGGGCGGGCCTGGGTCTCCCTGCGGGACTCGCTCCTGGACGCGCTCGAGGACCCGTCCTCCGACCTGCATCGCGCGCTCGTGGCCGCCCTGCGCGACCTCGGCGCCCGCCTGCAGGAGGACCCCGAGCTGCGCGACCGCGTGGACGGCCACGCCCGCCGCGCCGCGGCGTATGCGCTGAGCTCCTACGGGCCGGCGCTGACCGGGGTGATCGAGGAGACGGTCGCCCGCTGGGACGGCGAGCAGACCGCGCGCACCCTCGAGCTGTTCGTGGGCAAGGATCTGCAGTTCATCCGCATCAACGGCTCGGTCGTCGGCGCGCTCGCGGGCCTGGCGATCCACGGGGTGGCCACGCTGTTCCTCTGAGCCGCCGCTCCTGCCCCGCACTTTCGAACGTGAAATGGGGCGAATGGGCGCTTTCGAACGTGAGAGAGGGCCTCTCTCACGTTCGAAAGCGCGGGGGGCGGGGCCGTCAGGCGGCGGGCTTGTCCTTCTCGTCCTTGCCGCCGGGCAGGGCGCGACGGATCGCACCGAAGACGCCGCCGTCGTCCTTGGTGCCATCGGCGCGCCCCTGTGCGGCGCCCTCGCGGATCTCGCCGGGGATCACCATCGGCAGGGGGCCGAAGAGCTCCGCGGCGTTCTCCATCACGGCCTTGCCCATGGCGCGGTTGCCCACGCCGCCGATCACGGCGCCCACGCCGAACGGCACGGCGCGGCCCACGAAGCCGGCACCCTGCCGCAGGAGCATCTTGCGCATGAACGTCCTCTTGAGGCGATCCACCACGAACGCGCTGATGCCGGTGCCCGATGCGGTGCCCGCGAGCGCGTTGAGGCTGGACTGCGGGTCGTAGGGACGGCCGGCCTTGGCGGCGGCCTCGCGGAGCAGCTCCTTGGCGTCGTCGCCGAGCATGAGGCCCATGACGAGGGCCTGGGCGCGCTGCGGGTCCTGCGTGGTGATGCCGTGCAGCTCGGCGAGGGACTGCGCGTAGAGGGCGGTGGCCTCCATGAAGCCGGCGACCGCGGCACCGGACAGGCCGAGCGCGGCCACGGTGCCGATGCCCGGGACGATCGCGGTGCCGCCCACGGCGGCACCGGCCCCCGTGACGGTGGTCAGGTACTGCTGCCCGAGCCGCTCGGCGAGACGCTCCGGGCTCTCCCCCGGGTGCTTCGCCGCCATGCGCTGGATGTTCTTCAGGACCAGGGGGCGCTGGACCGCCAACACCGTGGAGAGGGCCTTCTCGAAGCCCTCCGTGGGCTCGCCGTTCTCATCGAGTGCCGACTTCAGCCCGAAGTCCTTCACCTTCCCGGACGCGTACCGGCCGATCGTCGAGTTCTTTGCCATGCGCGCCACAGTATCGGCGCGCGACCCCCGCGGTCAGGACCCGGGCGTCGCCGCGCGCAGGGAGTGCTCGAGGAAGATGCGCACGTCACGGACCTCGTCGGGGCCGGTCCCGTGCAAGATCCCGGGGTAGGTGCGCACGGTCAGGCGGGTGTGCTCCTCGGCCCACGCGCGGGTGTGGGCGACGGCGTCCGGATGGATCACGGGATCCTCGGCGTCCCGGCCCCAGAAGAACGGGCGCGGGCCCGGTCCCTCGGCCGGGGAGTCGAGCATGGCCAGCAGCTCGTTGTCGACGGCGAAGCCGCTCAGGCCCACACCGCAGGTGAACGCCTCGGGGCGCAGACGCAGGACCGTCGTCGCCATGGCCATGCCCTGGGAGAAGCCGAGCACCGAGACCGTGCGGAAGCCGGCCGCCACGACCTCCTCGGCGGAGAGCACGTCGAACACGCGGTGGGCGGCGGCGAGCACCTGGGCGAAGTCGGACTGCAGCAGCAGGTCGAGCAGGAACCAGCCGTGCGCGCCGGGGTCGCCCGGGCCTTCGGACGCCGTCTCGTCGATCTCGAAGCCGCCGCGCACCGCCAGGCCGGTGCACCGCTCCGGGAGCATCGGGAAGTGGCGGCGCGCCGCGCGGACCTCGTTGGAGCCGTAGCCGTGGAACACGAGCACCAGGTCCGTGCCCGCGCGCTCCGCCGGCGGGCGCGACCACACCACGCTGTGGCCGGAGCTGATCGTCTCGGTGACTGGTGCGGGCGTGGGGCTCATGGCTCCATCCTAGGGAGGACCCCCGACCGGGCGTCATGCCTGGTCAGGGGCCGCTCTCCGGTGGGCCCTGCGGGGATCGAACCCGCGACCGGCGGATTAAAAGTCCGATGCTCTGCCAGCTGAGCTAAAGGCCCTCACCCGCGGCCGACGACGACGGCGTGCGGCCGACGACGGCGACCCTCGCGGGTGCCCTCCGATGGTAGCCCAGGCGTCCGGGGCACTACCGTGGACGGGGCCGCCGCCTCCGGCGACCACGTCCCCACCCCGATGCGCCCTCGAAGGGAGCCCGCCCATGGCACGTCACCGCCTGCCCGCCGGCCGCGGCGCCAGCTCGAGCGCCTCGGGCGTGCTGCGCCCGCACCGGCCCCGCCTCTCGGAGCCGCAGGAGCTCACGCACTTCGCCGGCGGCGAAGACCCCCAGGAAGTGGCCGCGGCGGCCTCGCGCCTGGCCCACGCCCTCGTGGCAGGCGGCCGCGCAGAGGAGGACCCGGCCGTCGTCGAGCGGCTGGTCGGGCTGGTCCACGAGCTCGGCGTCGAGACGCTCGCGGAGCTGTGGGCGGACGCCCCGCCCGTCTCGCTCGCCGGCGCCCTGTGGCGCCTGTACGTGCTCCAGGAGGCGACGGCCCGTGACGGCGAACGCTGGGCCGCCTGGTACCGCGCCGGGCATGCCGCCTACGCCTCGCGCGTCGTGGCGGGCGCCGTCGAGCCGCCGGGGCCGGCCGAGCTGCGCCGCCTCACGGACACGATCCTCACGGGCGCCTACCGCTCCGAGATCGACGTCGCGTTCGAGCGCGCCGCGGCCTACGCCCGCGTCGTGGCCCTGGGCCAGGTCGAGCACGCCGAGGGCTCCGAGGCCGCCGCCCCGGACCGCGCCGCCGCCCTCACCCGCCGGGCCGCGCGCCTGGTCAGCACCGCCGACGCCCTGGAGGCGGCGGGTCGAGCGTTTCGGGACGGATCGCTAGACTGAAGGGGACGGCGCCGGGCCGCTGGTAACCCCGGGCTCCAACACATAGCCGCTGCGAGCGGCCTTCCGCCGAGAGGCGTTCCCGGTCCGGCGTCGTCGTCGACCCCTTCGCCACCCGTCGACGAGAGAGCGACCGCTGCCCATGTCCCCCCGCATGCCCTGGCTCGTCACGCGCGACACCCCGGCGCTGCGCCACATGGCGGACCTCGCCGAGGCCCTACACCGGTCCGTGCATCTGGTGGCCCAGGTCGCGGGGACCCGCGGACCCGAGGCGGACCGTGCCGCCCGTGAGCTCGAGGAGCTCGACTCGTCCTCGAGCGCCACCCTCATGGCCTTCCTCACCGCGCTGCGCAGCGCCTACGTGACGCCGCTGCCCCGTCAGGACCTCTACCGGCTGGCCAGCGGCGTGCACGCGACCACCCGGCGCGTCGTGTCGGCGGGCGTGCTGATCCAGCGGGCCGACCTCGAGGAGCTGCCGACGCACGCCCTCGACGTCCTCGAGACCGTGGGCCGTCAGGCCGAGCTGCTCGCCCGCGGCGCCGCCGAGATGCGCGACCTCGACGCCCTGGAGGCCACGTGGATGCAGCTGCTGCGCGCCTCCCGCCGCACGGAGCGGATCATGGTCGAGTGGCTCGCCGACCTCGGCATGGACCTGCTGCAGCGCGACTACAACCGCCAGCGCGAGGTCGCCTGGGCGCTGCACGCGGCGCTCGAGGCCCTCTCCCGCGTGAACATGGACCTGGGCATGGTGCTCGTCCGTGAGTCCTGAGCCGGTGGAGGCGCCGTGACCGCGGGGCTCGCCGTCGTCCTCGTGCTGCTGTGCGCCGTCGGCGCGCTGATGGGGTTCCGCGACGCCCCCAACGCCGCGGCGCTGCCTGTCCGGTACCGGGCGCTGACGCCGCGCGGGGCCCTCCTCCTGACCGGGGCGGTCAACACCGTGGGCGCGCTGCTGGGCATCGGGCTCATCACGCTGAGCGTGCACTACTTCACCTCGCCCGCGGTGCGCAGCGAGATCGGCCCCCTGGCCGTGGGCGTGTCCTGCGTGGTGACCCTCGTGTGGGGTCTGCTGCTGTGGTGGCGGCGCCTGCCCGGCTCCAGCACGCACGCGCTGATCTCCGCGCTGGCGGGCAGCCACCTCGCCGTGCGCCTGAGTCTGGACATCGACGTCGCCCACACCATCTTCGACCTCGTCCGCGCCGAGGTGCTGCTCAGCCTGCTGCTCTCCCCCCTGATCGCGTGGGCGCTCGCCCGCCTGCTCACCGCCCCCGCCATGCGGCTCGCCACCCGGGGCACCACGGTCAACGTCCAGCACCGGGCCCGCGTCGCGTTGGGCATCTCCGCCAGCGCCATGGCCATGGGCCACGGCCTGCAGGCCGGTCAGCGCATGGGGGTGCTGTGGGCCGCCGTGCTGGTGGGGTCCGGGTCCGTCCTGGCGCCGGACGCCCTGACGGCCGAGTTCGTGGGGGGCGCGTTCCTGTTCGCCTTCGCGGTCGGGCTCGGCACGCTGGGTGGCGCCTGGCGGATCGCCTGGACCCTCACCGAGCGTCTCGTCCGCCTCGACCCCCTGCGGGCGTCCGTGGCCGCCGTCATCCCCGGGGGCCTGCTGTTCGTCGGCTCCCTGGTGTTCCACCTGCCCCTGTCCTCCACCCACACGGCGACGGCGGCCATCGTGGGCGCCGGCCAGACGCAGACCTACGCGTCCGTGCGCTGGCCCACCGTGCTGCGCGTGGTCGGCTGGTGGCTGCTGACGCCGGTGGCCTGTGCCCTTCTCGGCCTCCTCGGCACGCTGGCCCTCGTCCCGCTGGCCTGAGGCCGCGCCCGACGACGACGCCCGGCCCCGCAGACGCCGCGACCCCGCCCGGCGTGCAGCCGGACGGGGTCGGGTACGGAGCGCGGGGCGGCTCAGCCGAAGCGGCCGGAGACGTAGTCCTCGGTCTGCTGGCTCGAGGGGTTGTTGAAGATGACGTTGGTGTCGTCGTACTCGATCAGCTTGCCGGGCTTGCCGACACCCTGGATGTTGAAGAACGCGGTCTTGTCCGCCACGCGCGCGGCCTGCTGCATGTTGTGCGTGACGATGATGACCGTGTACTCCTCCTTGAGCTCGTTGATCAGGTCCTCGACGGCGAGGGTGGAGATCGGGTCGAGCGCGGAGCAGGGCTCGTCCATGAGGATCACGTCGGGCTGCACCGCGATGGAGCGGGCGATGCACAGACGCTGCTGCTGGCCGCCGGAGAGGCCGGAGCCGGGCTTGTCGAGGCGGTCCTTGACCTCGTTCCACAGGTTGGCGCCGCGCAGGGACTTCTCCACGAGCTCGTCCGCACGGGACTTGTTCAGGCGGGTGCCGTTGAGCTTGTAGCCGGCCAGCACGTTGTCGCGGATGGACATCGTCGGGAACGGGTTCGGGCGCTGGAAGACCATGCCGATCTGGGAGCGGACGCGGACCGGGTCCACACCGTTCCCGTAGATGTCCTCGCCGTCGAGCAGGAGCTTGCCGTCCACGGTGGCGCCGGGGAGCACCTCGTGCATGCGGTTGATGCTGCGCAGGAAGGTGGTCTTGCCGCAGCCGGAGGGGCCGATGAAGGCGGTGACGGAGCGGGGGGCGATGTCGATGTTGACGCCCTCGACGGCCTTGAACTTGCCGTAGAAGACATCGACGTCGATGGCCTGGATGCGCTTGGACATGAGTGGTTCTGTTCCTTCGTGGAAGTCTCTGGGGGGTGCGACGGGGTCGGGGCCGGCTGCCCGGGGGATTCCGGGCAGCCGGGCCTCACCGGCCCTTCTTGGGGGCGAACGCCTTGGCGATGAACCGTGCCGCCAGGTTGAGCAGCATGACGATGGTCACGAGCAGCAGGGCGGCTGCCCAGGCGCGGGCGGTCGAGGGGTCCGCCGCCGTGGGCGAGGTCGGGGCGACCAGCTGGCGGTAGATGTACACCGGCAGCGCGGTCATCCAGTTGTCGAACGGGTTCCAGTTGATGCTGGTGGCGAAGCCGGCCGTCACGAGGATCGGCGCGGTCTCGCCGGCCACGCGGGCGATGGCCAGGGTGACGCCGGAGGCGATGCCGGAGATCGCGGTGGGCAGGACCACCTTGGCGATGGTCTGCCACTTGCGCACGCCGAGGGCGTAGGCGCCCTCGCGCAGCTCGTTGGGCACCACACGGAGCATCTCCTCCGTGGATCGGACGACCACGGGGATCATGAGCACCGAGAGCGCGATCGCGGCCGTGAGACCCATCTGCACGGACTGCAGTGCGGTGGACTTGCTGCCGGTGACCAGGGTCAGGACCCACGTGATCGCGGCGTAGGCGAAGAGGCCGGCCACGATCGAGGGGATGCCGGTCATGACGTCCACGAAGAACACGATGGCGCGGGAGAACCAGCCGCCGCGGCTGTACTCCACCAGGTAGATGGAGGTGAGCATGCCGATCGGCACGGAGATCAGGGTCGCGATGATCGTGATCACGACGGTGCCGATCAGGGCGTGGCCGAAACCGCCCGCGAGCCCGCCGGCGGGCTTGCCGTCCTCCACCCACGCCGAGTCGTCGATGCCGGTGATGCCCTTCATGTCGTACGCCATGATCTGCGGGTTGGCGATCAGGGTCGGCAGACCGGCGGAGAGGACCGACCACAGCACGGAGACCAGCGGCACCAGGGCCACGAGGAACGCCAGCCACACGAGGTTGCGGCACAGGCCGTCTGCGGCGCGGCGCCGGTTCTCCATCACGCGGGTGGCCACGTAGAGCCCCGCGATGTAGAGGATGGCGGCGATGATCACGAAACCGACGACGTTGAAGGCGCCGCTGAGCAGCACGGTCAGGCCGGCGGCGACGATGGCCGCGGCAGCTGCGACGGCCATCCAGGTCCAGCCGGGCTTCTGACCCTCGGTCAGGGAGTGACGCCGCGGCGTCACGCTGTCCTCGGTGGCCCGGGGAGAAGTCGAGACAGTGCTCATGTCAGTTGGCTCCCGAGAATTCCTTGTGCTTGTTCACGATCGCGCGGGCGATCATGTTCACCGCCAGGGTGATGATGAAGAGCATGAGACCGGCAGCGATCAGCTCGTGCAGGCGCATGTTGAACGCCTCGGGGAAGTTGAGCGCGATCTCCGACGGGATCGTCTGGTTCCTGCCGGACTCCACGAGCGACCAGGAGAAGACGCCGCCGGAGAGCACCATGGTGACCGCCATGGTCTCGCCGAGCGCGCGGCCGAGGCCGAGCATGATCGAGGAGATGATGCCGGCCCGGGCGAACGGGAACACGGTCATCTTGATCATCTCCCAGCGCGTGGCGCCGAGGCCGAGCGCGGCCTCCTCGTGGAGCTTCGGGGTCTGGGTGAAGATCTCACGGCAGAGCGCGGTGATGATCGGCAGGACCATCACGGCCAGCACGACGCCCGAGGTCAGCAGGGTGCGGCCCGTGGTGGTGGCCGAGCCGCCGAAGAACGGGATGAAGCCCAGGTTCTCGTTGAGCCAGCCGTAGATCGGCACCATCAGCGGAGCGAGCGTCAGCCAGCCCCACACGCCGTAGACCACGGAGGGGATCGCGGCCAGCAGATCGATCACGAAGCCCACCGACTGCGCGATGCGCGGGGGCGCATAGTGCGAGATGAACAGGGCGACACCGATCGCGACCGGGGTGGCGATGAGCAGAGCGATGATCGACACCATCACGGTGCCGGCCATGAGCGGCCACACGTACTGGAAGAAGGAGTTCGCGGACACGAGCTCCGCGCCCGGCTGCAGGGCAGGCCATGCCTCCGTCAGGAGGAAGATCGCCACGAAGGCGAGCACGAGCAGGATCAGGACGGCGGCCGCCAGGGCCCCGCCGGAGAGGAGCTTGTCTCCGGCGGCTCCGCGGCGGGGGCCGCGCAGGCTGGACGGCTTCGGTGCCGCCTCGTTGGTGGTTGAGGACACAGTGCCTTCCCTCAGATCGACGTGCGTGGTGATGGACGGGCCGCAACGAACGAGAGCCCTGACGCGGCTTCAGCCGCCGGGCCCGTGGGGCCCGGCGGCCGAAGCGGCGGCGGATCAGTCGATGAGAAGCGACATCAGCCCTTGACCGAGATGGCCTCGATGCGCTCCATGGCCTTCTTGCGGGTGTCCTCGGAGATCGGGGCGTTGCCCGCGGACTCCTCGGCGGTCTTCTGACCGTCCTCGGACACGACGTACTCGGCGAAGGCCTTGACCTGGTCCACGGTCTCCTGCGACTCGTACTGGTTGCAGTAGATGTGGTAGGAGACCAGCACGACGGGGTACACGCCGGACTCGTCGGTGGCGCGGTCGAGCTCGATCGAGCCGTCCTCCTTGGCCTCGGACTTCTCGACGGTCGCGGCCGCGGCCTCGGCGGAGTACTTCACGTACTCCTCGCCGACCTTCACGGACACGGTGCCCAGCTCGCCCACGGCGGAGGCGTCGGCGTAGGTGATGGCGCCTTCGGTCTGGGAGGCCAGGCCCACGACACCCTTGGTGCCCTGGGCGGACTCGGCGGTGATGTCGGACGGCCAGGTCTCGACCTCGTCGTAGGACCAGGCATCGCCGGCGGCCTCGGTGAGGTAGGCGGTGAAGTTCTCGGTGGTGCCCGAGTCGTCGGAACGGTGCACGACGGTGATCGGGGTGTCGGGCAGCTCGACGCCCTCGTTCTGCGCGGCGATGGCCTCGTCGTTCCAGTTCTTGATCTCGCCGGAGAACACCTTGGCGATGGTCTCGGCGTCCATCTTGACCTCATCGACGCCCGGCAGGTTGTAGGCCACGGCGATCGGGGAGATGTAGGCCGGCACGTGGAACGCGCCCTCGTCGCCGCAGTTCTCCTTGGCGGACTCAGCCTCCTCCTCCTTGAGGGCGGCGTCGGAGCCGGCGAAGGAGGTGGCGCCGGCGAGGAACTTCTCACGACCGGCACCGGAGCCGTCCGGGGAGTACTGCACGGTCAGGTTCGGAGCGGTCTCGGTGACACCCTGGGTCCAGGCGGTCATGGCCGCCTCCTGCGAGGAGGCGCCGGCGCCGACCAGGTTGCCCTGGACCTCGGAGGTGGCGCCCTGCTCGCCGCCGGCGGAGCCGGAGGCATCGGAGCCGCCGTTGCCGCTGTCCGCGGAGGAGCAGGCGGTCAGGGCGATGGCGGCCACGGACAGGAGGGCGGCGGAGCGGCCGAAGCGGAGAGCCTTCACGAAGAGCCTCTTTCAATCGGATGACGACGGTGAGGGCAGAGCGTCCGGCTGGCCCGGTTCTGCACCGCACTCGACCGTACGGTCCAGAGGTGAATCGAGTGCTCGGCCGGGGTGAACAGATGGTGAACGGGAGCGGCATTCGCGGGATTCGGCTGTGCGGTGGGTCACAATGCCTGGTTGAGCCCCGTACGGCGGGGGCTCCGCGGCGTCGGACTAGGCTGGCCGCATGACGGACCGCTTCGCCACCGCCACGGGCACGGTGCCGATGGTCGACCCCCAGACCCGCGGGGAGCGCCTCGGCCGCTTCCTGCGTCGGCGCGCCCGTGCGGGTTGGTCCCGCGTCCGCTCCTCCGTGGGCCAGGCCGCCCTCGTCGCGGTCTGCGCGGTGGGCGCCTACTGGTTCGCGGAGACCATCCTGGGCCACCAGCAGCCCCTGTTCGCCTCCACCGCCCTGCTGATCGCCCTCGGCTTCCAACGGGAGCCGAAGCTGCGCAAGGTGGCCGAGGTCGCCGTCGGCTGCACCGTCGGCATCCTGATCGGGGACCTGCTCATGGTCGGGCTCGGCCGCGGCCTGTGGCAGGCCTCGGTGGTCGTGTTCGTGTCCGTGATGGTGGCCCGGTTCCTGGACTCCGGCGCCACGTTCACGATGCAGATGTCCCTGCAGTCCGTCCTCGTGGTCCTCCTGCCCATCGGCGCGGGAGGGCCGTTCGTCCGCAGCCAGGACGCGATCGTGGGCGGCGTCCTGGCCCTGCTCGTCACGTTCCTCTCACCCCAGGACGTGCGCCGTCCCGCGGTGCGTCAGCTGGGTGGGCTCTACAACTCGATCGCCACGGTGCTGCGCGACCTCTCCCGGGCCCTGCGGGAGGACGACTCCCGCACCGCCTGGATGGCGCTCGTGGCCAGCCGCGGCACGCACACCACGCTGGAGGCGCTGCGCAAGGAGCTGCGCGTCACGCATGAGCAGACCCTCTTCAACCCGCTGCACCGCTCCTCGCGCTCCTTCGTGGACGACGCGGTGAACGCGGCGGACCGCTCGGACCTGGCGGTGCGCTCCCTGCGGATCGTGGCCCGGCGGGTGGTCTCGGTCCTGGACGAGGGCGTGTTCGACGACGACGACCGCGAGCGCCTGGCAGCCTGGTTCGACGACGCCGCGGACGCCGTCGAGATCCTGCACCGCTCCCTCGTGGAGCCGCAGGCCGAGGGCCGCCATCGCTCGCTGTCCGTGGCGCGGGACGCCCTGGGGGCGTCCGCGTCCGCGTTGGACCCGCACCAGCTGGGCGGCGGATCCGTGCACGGCGAGGCGCTCGTGATGCTGCTGCGGCCCATGATGGTGGACCTCATCGAGGCCACGGGCGCCGAGCACGACGAGGCGCGGGCCTACCTGCCCCGCGTCTGAGCCCGACGGCGGCGCGCGGCCCCGGCGGTCGACGTCGGGGCCGCCTGCGGGCCGGTTAACGCGTCCGCCCCGGATCCTAGAGTGGGCGCATGGCCACCAAGACCGCCCCGAAGCGCGCCCCCGGATACCGCTGCACCGAGTGCGGCTGGACCACCGTGAAGTGGGTCGGCCGCTGCGGGGAGTGCCAGTCGTGGGGCACGGTCGAGGAGATCGGCCTGACGTCCACCACCGGCCGCACGCGCGCGGCCACGGTCGCGGAGGTCGCGCCGCGCATCGCGGACGTGGACGCCACGCTGGCCTCGTTCCGCTCCACGGGGGTGCGCGAGCTGGACCGTGTGCTCGGCGGCGGCCTCGTGCCGGGCGCGGTGATCCTGCTGGCCGGCGAGCCGGGCATCGGCAAGTCCACGCTGCTGCTGGACGTGGCCGCCCAGACGGCCCGCGGCGCGGGCGGCGGCGGTCCGCGCTCGGTGCTGTACCTGACGGGTGAGGAGTCGGCGGCGCAGGTGCGCTCCCGCGCAGACCGGATCGGGGCGATCGCGGACACCCTGCGCTTGACGGCGGAGACGGACCTGGGTCGGGCGCTGGGGCAGATCGAGCGGACGGACCCGGAGCTGGTGATCGTAGACTCCGTGCAGACCCTGCAGTCCACCGAGGTGGACGGGATCGCCGGGGGCGTCAGCCAGGTGCGCGAGGTGGCGGCCAGCCTCATCCGCACGGCCAAGGAGAAGGGGATCACCACGGTCCTGGTGGGCCACGTGACGAAGGACGGGACCATCGCGGGTCCGCGGCTGCTCGAGCACCTCGTGGACGTGGTCTGCCAGTTCGAGGGGGACCGCCACTCACGGCTGCGCCTGGTGCGTGCGGTGAAGAACCGCTTCGGGCCCACGGACGAGGTCGGCTGCTTCGATCTGCGGGAGGACGGCATCGAGTCCCTGGACGACCCCTCCGGTCTGTTCCTCTCGGGCGTCTCGGAGCCGGTCGAGGGCACGTGCGTGACGGTGACGCTCGAGGGCCGGCGCCCGCTCGTGGCCGAGGTGCAGTCCCTGCTCACCCCGTCCGCCGGCGGCAGCCCGCGCCGCACCGTCTCCGGCGTGGACGCGGCGCGCGTGAACATGCTCCTGGCCGTGCTCCAGCGCCGGGCCCGTTTCGCCCTCGCCCAGGACGACTGCTACGTGGCCACCGTGGGCGGCGTGCGACTCTCGGAGCCCGCCTCGGACCTGGCCGTGGCCGTCGCCGTGGCCTCGGCGAAGCTCTCGGCCCCCGTCCCGCAGGGGATGATCGCGGTCGGCGAGCTCGGGCTTGCCGGGGAGGTGCGCCCCGTGCCCGGCATCGGGCGACGGGTGCGTGAGGCTGCGCGGCTGGGCTTCACCCGCGCGCTGGTCCCCCGCTCCCCCGAGCCGCTCGGGGAGGTCCCGGCGGGCTTCACGGTGGCGGAGGTCGGCTCGATCGGCGAGGCCCTCGCCACGATCCCCACGTGGACCGGCGGCGGCCCGGCCGCGCGTCCGGAGGTCGGCCCCGGCCGCTGACGACGCGCCCGGCTCAGCGGGACGGCGACGGCGACGGGTCGGTGGTCGTGGCCGGTGCCGCGGACGGCGAAGCCGACGCCGATGCTGAGGCGGACGCCGAGGCTGAGGCCGACGCCGGAGCTGAGGCGGACGCCGACGGGGAGGCGCTGCCGCTCGAGGAGGGGGTGGCCGAGGAGGGGGTGGCCGAGGAGCCGCCGTCCTGGGCCCCCGGGGCGAGCTCCTCGAGGATCTTCAGCGCGACGGGGCGGGAGGTGACGTCGCCGAGGCTGACCGTCAGCAGATGGGGTCCGGGCTCCGCGAGAGCGCCGAGTCGGCCGCAGTCCTGGCTCGAGGCACGGCCGGACCAGCGGTACACGGCGGTGAGCTCCTCGTGCGGGTACAGCACCCGCTGGGCCTCCGCGGGGTCCGCCTGGCAGATGCGGGTGGAGAAGACGTCGTCGCCCTCGGCCGTGCGGATCCTGAACTCCTGTCGGGCCGTGCCCACATCCGTGCGGCACGGGGTCGAGGAGAGGTTCGTGATGCCCAGGCGCAGCTCGGCCTCCTCGCCCCGCTGGTACTCGGACCGGTCCGCGGAGGCGGTGATCCGCAGGTCCGAGGGCTGGCACTCGGCCGCGTCCTCGAGGGCCACGGTGGGCGAGGCGGAGCCGGACTCGGCGTCCGTCGCCGGGGCGGGCGACGGGGAGTGCACCGGCGTCGGGGCGGCGGAGGGGTCGGCGTCCTCGGAGGAGAAGGCGCCGATCCCGGCGCGGACGAGCGCCACGACGGCCCACCCCACCAGGAGCAGGAGCACGAGGGCGAGCAGGGCGGCCACGAGCCGCCGGCGGCGGTAGACGGCGGGGGACGGCTTCGACCCGGGGGAAGTCGGACGAGACGGCATGCGATCCAGGGTAGGCGGCGGCGCACCCTACAGTGGACGCCATGCCCGCGCCCGCCCCCCTCGTCCCGCCCACGGTGGACGTGCCGCGCCTGCACGACGCGGTGCTGGGCTGGTTCGCCGTCCACGCCCGGGACCTTCCCTGGCGCAGCCCGGACTGCTCCCCGTGGGGCGTGCTCGTCTCGGAGATCATGCTCCAGCAGACACCGGTCGTGAGGGTGCTGCCCCGCTGGCGGGAGTGGCTGGAGCGCTGGCCCACCCCCGCGGACCTGGCCGCCGCCCCCACCGCAGACGTGCTCACGGCCTGGGACCGGCTCGGCTACCCGCGCCGGGCCCTGCGCCTCCAGGAGGCCGCCCGGGCCGTCGTCGAGCGCCACGACGGCCGGGTGCCGGCCGACCCCGCCGCCCTGCGCGCCCTGCCCGGCGTCGGCGAGTACACGGCCGCGGCGGTCGCGAGCTTCGCGTTCGGCGTCCCCGAGACCGTCGTGGACACCAACGTGCGCCGGGTGATCGCGCGCGCGGTCGCGGGTGAGGCCCTGCCCGGCAGGTCGCTGACCCGCGCCGAGATGCGCCGCGCCCAGGCCCTCATGCCCGAGGACCCCGCCCGCGCCAACGCGTGGAACGCGGCCGTCATGGAACTCGGGGCCCTCGTCTGCACCGCCCGCTCCCCCGCCTGCGACCGCTGCCCGCTGGCGGAGACGTGCGCGTGGGTCGCAGCGGGCTCCCCGCCGCCGGTGGAGGTGCCGCGCGGCCAGGCCTGGGCCGGCACGGACCGTCAGGTGCGCGGGGCCGTGATGGCCGCCGTCCGCGAGCACGGGCGCGTGGCCGAGGCGGAGGTGCCCGCCGTCGTCGTGGCCGGGGGGCGGCTCGGGTCGCACCGCCCCGACGACGCGCAGTGGGCGCGGTGCGTCGCCGGGCTCGTGTCGGACGGGCTGCTGGCCCGGGACGACGACGGCGGCCTCACCTTCCCGGACTGACCTCGCCGGGGCACGGGGCGGCCCGCGGTGCGGCGGATCAGAGGCGGCGGATCATCCGCGTGTTGCCGAGCGTGTTCGGCTTGACCCGGGCGAGGTCCAGGAACTCGGCGACACCCTCGTCCGTGGAGCGCAGCAGTTCCGCGTAGACCTCCGGGTCCACGACGGACTGGTCCGCCATCACCTCGAAACCGTGCCGGCGGAAGAACTCGACCTCGAAGGTCAGGCAGAAGACCCGCTCGACGCCCACGGCCCGCGCACGGTCCAGCAGCTCCTCGATGACCAGGTGCCCGACGCCGGCCCCCCGGTGGGCCTCCGAGACGGCGAGGGTGCGGACCTCGGCGATGTCCTGCCACATCACGTGGAGGGCGCCGAAGCCGGCCAGGGTCCCGTCCGCCTCCTCGGCGACCACGAACTCCTGGATGGCCTCGTAGTAGGCCACAGCCTCCTTCTGGAGCAGCACGCGCTCTTGCGCCAGCGGCTCCACGAGCGCCTGGATGACCGGCACGTCCTGGGTCCGCGCCGAGCGGAGGGTGAGGGGGCGGTCGGCAGGCATGGGGTCCAGTCTAGGCACGGACATCCCGACCCCGGACAGACGGGAGCCCCCGTCCCGGCGGACCGGGCGGGGGCTCCCGCGGCGTCGACGGCAGGCTCAGGCCTGCTGCTCACCCTCGTCCCCGGACAGGAACTTCTCCTGCGCGCCGTCGACACCCTTGTTCACGGTGTCGCCGTGCTCGCCGAGCTTGTCGCCGTGCTGCTCCTGAGCGTTGTCCACGGCCTCGTCGATCTTGTCCGAGTGCTGGTTTGCGAGGTTGTTCAGGTCACCGATACCCATGGGCGGCCTCCTTCTTCTCGGGGCTGCTCCGCGGCCGTCCCGGCGAGTGCCGGGCCGAAGCGGAGACAGGACCACCGTCGAGCGGTCACAGACCACAGTGGCACCGATCCCGCCGCGAGGGAACCCCTCTCGCGTCTGCGGGGAGGCGGGCCGGTTCAGCGGTCCTTCGCGAGGCCGTCCTTGATGCCGGCGGCGGTGTCGCGGACCTCGGCCCCGACGTCCCCGCGGGGGCACGACGACGGCCCGCCGCCTCCTCCCGAGGGGGAGGGGCGACGGGCCGTGGCCACCGGACGCGCGGTCCGGCGTCGTGGGTCAGGCCCCGCGGGTCACGCGGAGCGGTCGGCGTCCACCGGATCGCCGGCACCGGGCTCGAGCTCGGCCAGGTCCGCACCCTCCAGGGCCTCCCGGCTGCCGGAGAACGTGAACGTCAGCTCGGCGCCCTCCCCCTCGCCCGTGGCGTCCACGGTGATGAGGGAGCCGGCCGGGATCTCACCGAAGAGGATCTTCTCCGAGAGCTGGTCCTCCACCATCTGCTGGATGGTGCGGCGCAGCGGGCGGGCGCCCATGGCCGGATCGTAGCCGCGGTCCGCGAGCAGATCCTTGGCGGACTGGGTGAGCTCGATGGACAGATCCTGCTCCGCCAGGCGCTTGCCGAGGCGGGAGACGAACAGGTCCACGATCTCCACGATCTCGTGCTTCTGCAGCTGCGGGAACACGATCACGTCGTCCACACGGTTGAGGAACTCGGGGCGGAAGTGCTGGCGCAGCTCCTCCTTGACCTTGCCCTTCATCCGCTCGTACCCGGTGGTGGTGTCCGTGGCCGACTGGAAGCCGGTCATGACGCCCTTGGAGATGTCCCGGGTGCCGAGGTTCGTGGTCATGATGATCACGGTGTTCTTGAAGTCCACCACACGGCCCTGCGAGTCGGTCAGGCGACCGTCCTCGAGGATCTGCAGCAGGGAGTTGAACAGGTCCTGATGGGCCTTCTCCACCTCGTCGAACAGCACCACGGAGAACGGACGGCGGCGGACCTTCTCGGTGAGCTGGCCGCCCTCCTCGTAGCCCACGTAGCCGGGAGGGGCGCCGAACAGACGCGAGACGGTGTGCTTCTCCTGGAACTCGGACATGTCCAGCGTGATGAGCGCGTCCTCGTCCCCGAAGAGGAACTCCGCGAGGGACTTGGCCAGCTCCGTCTTGCCGACGCCGGTGGGGCCGGCGAAGATGAACGACCCCGAGGGGCGGTTCGGGTCCTTCAGGCCCGCGCGGGTGCGGCGGATGGCGCGGGACAGGGACTTGATGGCCTCGTCCTGGCCGATCACGCGGCGGTGGAGCTCGTCCTCCATGTTGCGCAGGCGGTCCGTCTCCTCCTCGGTGAGCTTGAACACCGGGATGCCGGTGGACTTGGAGAGCACCTCGGCGATGAGGTCCTCGTCCACCGTGGCGACGTCGGCGTCCGCGCCGGTGCGCCACGCCTGCTCCTTCTCGCGGCGCTCGTCCCCGAGCTGCTGCTCCTGGTCCCGCAGGCGGGCGGCGCCCTCGAAGTCCTGGCCGTCGATGGCGGCCTCCTTCTGGGTGCGCACCTCCGCGATCCGGGACTCGTAGGCCTTGATCTCCGGCGGCACGGTCATGCGACGGATGCGCAGACGCGCGCCGGCCTCGTCGATCAGGTCGATGGCCTTGTCCGGCAGGTGCCGGTCGGAGACGTAGCGGTCCGCCAGGCCGGCGGCGGCCTTGAGCGCGCCGTCGGTGATGGAGACCTTGTGGTGCGCCTCGTAGCGGTCCCGCAGGCCGCGCAGGATCTCCGTGGCGTCCTCGACGGACGGCTCGGCGACCTGGATCGGCTGGAAGCGGCGCTCGAGCGCGGCGTCCTTCTCGATGTGCTTGCGGTACTCGTCCAGCGTGGTGGCGCCGATGGTCTGCAGCTCACCGCGGGCCAGCATCGGCTTGAGGATGCTGGCGGCGTCGATCGCGCCCTCGGCCGCACCCGCCCCGACGAGGGTGTGGATCTCGTCGATGAACAGGATGATGTCCCCGCGCGTGCGGATCTCCTTGAGCACCTTCTTCAGGCGCTCCTCGAAGTCGCCGCGGTAGCGGGAGCCGGCCACGAGGGAGCCGAGGTCCAGCGAGTAGAGCTGCTTGTCCCTGAGCGTCTCCGGGACGTCGCCGCGGTCGATCGCCTGGGCCAGGCCCTCGACGACGGCGGTCTTGCCGACGCCGGGCTCGCCGATGAGCACGGGGTTGTTCTTGGTGCGGCGGGAGAGCACCTGCATGACGCGCTCCATCTCGCCCGCACGCCCGATGACGGGATCCAGCTTGCCGTCGTGCGCGGCCGCGGTGAGGTTGCGTCCGAACTGGTCCAGCACCACGGAGCCGGCGTTCTGGCCGGCCTCGCCGCCCTGGCCCACCCCGGCGCCGGCGGTCTCCTTGCCACCCTGGGCGCCGCCCTGGTAGCCGGAGAGCAGCTGGATGACCGTCTGACGGACGCGGTTCAGGTCCGCGCCGAGCTGCACGAGCACCTGGGCGGCCACGCCCTCGCCCTCGCGGATCAGGCCGAGCAGGATGTGCTCGGTGCCGATGTAGTTGTGGCCGAGCTGCAGCGCCTCGCGCAGGGACAGCTCGAGCACCTTCTTGGCGCGCGGCGTGAAGGGGATGTGGCCGGGCGGGTTCTGCTGACCCTGGCCGATGTCCTCCTGCACCTTCTCTCGCACGGCGCCCAGGGAGATGTCCATGGACTCCAGTGCCTTGGCTGCGACGCCCTCACCCTCGTGGATCAGACCGAGCAGGATGTGCTCGGTACCGATGTAGCTGTGGTTGAGCATGCGCGCCTCTTCCTGGGCGAGCACGACCACCCGCCGGGCGCGGTCGGTGAATCTCTCGAACATGGGCACACTCCTTGCGTACGGTCGTGGTCGAGACTACGCACCCGGGCCGCGTGCCGCGCGACTGTTCGCCAGCGGGAGAAGCGGCCCGGCCGTCGTCGGGAGGGGCCGGAACGAGGCCCGGGGACGCCGATCCCTCGACGCACCCGGGCGGGGCGCTCACTTGCGCTTCGCGTTGCGGTAGGCCTCCACCACGTCGCGGTGCAGACGGCCCCGGCTCGAGACCTCGTAGCCGTTCTCGGCCGCCCACTTGCGGATCTGGGCGGCCTCGACCTTGGGCGACGGCGGCGCCACGGCGCGGCCCTTCTTCATGTAGGGCTTCAGGAACTCACGGAGTTCCGCGGCGTGCTCCTTCGACAGGTCGATCTCGTAATTGCGACCGTCCAATGCGAAGTTCACGGTCTCATCTGCAGGCGAACCGTCAAGATCATCCACGAGGACCACTTCTACCTTCTGTGCCAACGGTGATTCCCACTTTCTTCTCTCGTGCGCGTGTCCCTGGGTTCCGGTCTTCGCTCTCGGGGTTCTTTCCCGCGTGCTCACGATTCCGGCCGTGCACTTGTGGTGATTCAAGAATACCGCAACAAAGCCGGGCAGAAGGATTCTTCAACGCCGGGGAAGGAATCTCACCGGGCGCGGTCCTCCGGATCAGCCCCCGGCCCTCCCTCGGCTCGGCGTCGGGCCGCCCACTCACGGGCCTCGGCCTCCTCGCGGGCCGCCCGCGCGTCCGCGCCCGAGAGCCGGCGGGCCTGACTCTCGCGCTCGCCCGTGTCCGAACGCAGCAGGGAGCGCATCACCAGCCAGAAGATGAGCCCGAGGCCGATCGAGGGGGCGAGGACGGAGAAGTAGTCCCAGAAGTCGGCCATGTCAGGCCTCCGGCTTGAGCAGCGGGAAGAGGATGGTCTCGCGGATGCCGGCGTCCGTGAACAGCATCACCAGGCGGTCGATGCCCAGGCCGATGCCGCCCATGGGCGGGGCGCCGTACTCGAGGGCGCGCAGGAAGTCCTCGTCCAGCTGCATCGCCTCGTCGTCGCCGGCGGCCGCCATCGCCGACTGGGCGGTCAGGCGCTCGCGCTGGATGACGGGGTCGATCAGCTCGGAGAACGCGGTGCCGCGCTCCATGCCGCCGATGATCAGGTCCCAGGCCTCGATGACCCGGTCGTCCGAGCGGTGCGGGCGCGCGAGCGGCTGGGCGGCCGGCGGGTAGTCGTACACGAACGTGGGGTTCATCAGGGTGGGCTCCACGATCTCGCCGAACAGCTCGATCACGAGCTTCTCCGCGTCCCACGCGGGGTCCACCTTGACCTCGTGCTCCGCGGCGATCGCCCGCAGCGTCTCGGCGTCCGTCTCCGGGGTGATCTCGCGGCCCACGGCCTCGGACAGCCCCGGGTACACGGCGACCCAGGCCCACTCGCCGTCGAGGTCGATGACGCCCTTCGCGGTCTCGAGCCGACGCCCGGCGCCCACCGCGTCCGCGGCGTTGAGGATGATCTCCTGCATGCGCTCGGCCATGACGTGCATGTCCGCCCACGCCTCATAGGACTCGAGGGTGGTGAACTCGGGCGAGTGGGTCGAGTCCACGCCCTCGTTGCGGAACACGCGGCCGATCTCGAACACGCGGTCGATGCCGCCGACGACGGCGCGCTTGAGGTACAGCTCGGTGGCGATGCGCAGGGTCATCGGCTGGTCGAACGCGTTGAGGTGCGTCTCGAAGGGACGCGCGAGGGCGCCGCCGTGGACGAGCTGGAGCATCGGGGTCTCCACCTCCACGTAGCCGTGGCCCTCGAGGGTGCGCCGCACCGCCGAGGTGACCTTGGCGCGGGTGTAGACCATGCGGCGGGCCTCCTCGCGCACGATCAGGTCCGCGTAGCGCTGGCGGACGCGGGTCTCCTCGTTCAGGTCCGCGTGCAGCACGGGCAGGGGGCGCAGCGCCTTGGAGGCCATCTCCCATGCCGAGGCCATGATGGACAGCTCGCCGCGGCGCGAGACGATCACCTCGCCGGTGACGGAGAGGAAGTCGCCCAGGTCCACGACCTTCTTCCAGTCGGCCAGGGACTCCTCACCGACGGCGGCCAGGGACACCATGACCTGGAGGCGGACGGCCTCCCCGTCCGCGCCGGACTCCTGCAGGGTGGCGAAGCAGAGCTTGCCGGTGTTGCGGAGGAAGACGACGCGCCCGGTCACCGACACGGTCTCGCCCGAGGCCCAGTCAGGCTCGTGGCCGTCGAACCGCTCACGCACCTCGGCCAGCGCGTGGGTGCGCGGCACCTGCACGGGGTAGGCCTCGCGGCCCGAGGCGAGCAGCTGCTCACGCTTGGCGGCGCGGACGGCCTGCTGATCGTGGTGGTCGACGGCGGCGGAGGCGGAGTTCTGGGTGGTCACGGTCCCCGAGTCTACCGACGGCGCCCCTCCGGTCAGCCGCGCACCTCGGGGTTGACGAGGGCCGGGACCTCCGCGCCCGTGGCCATGGCGATCGCGTTGCGCGCGGCCAGCTCGGCCATCGCGGCGCGGGTGTCCCGGGTGGCGGAGCCCAGGTGCGGCAGGAGCATCACGTTCTCCAGCTCGGCCAGGCCCGGGGCGAGGGCGGGCTCGTCCTCGTAGACGTCCAGACCGGCGCCGAAGAGCCGCCCCTCGCGCAGGGCGGTGACGAGGGCCGCCTCGTCCACCACGGGCCCGCGGGCCGTGTTGACGAGGACGGCGTCGTCCTTCATCTTCGCGATCACGTCTGCATCCACGAGGTGGTGGGTGTCGTCCGTCAGGGGCACGTGGAGGGACAGGACGTCCGCGACCTCGACGAGCTCCTCCCAGCGGACCTGACGGACGCGCCTAGCGAGGTCGCCGAGCTCCTCGGCCGCGACCTCCCGGTGCGCGGGCGGCCGCGGCGCGAACACGACGTCCATGCCGAAGGCGAGCGCGCGCTCGGCCACCGCTTTGCCGATCCGCCCGAAACCGGCCAGGCCCAGGGTCGCGCCGCGCACGTCCCGGCCCACGAGCAGGTCCGGCGCCCAGCCGTGGAAGCGCCCCTCGCGCACCATCCGCTCACCCTCGTGGGCGCGGCGGGTCACACCGAGGATCAGGAGCATCGCGATGTCCGCGGTGGCGTCCGTGAGCACGTCCGGGGTGTTGCCGACGGCGATCCCCCGTCGCGTCGCGGCGGCCACGTCCACGTTGTTGTAGCCGACCGCGTAGTTGGCGATGCCCCTGATCCGCGCGTCGGCGAGCACGCCGGCGGTGAACTTCTGGTCCAGGGCCGAGACGACGACGTCGTAGTCCCCCGAGGCCACCAGCCGCGCGAGCGCGGCGTCCCCTCCGACGTCGGCGCCGTCCACCACCTCTCCGGCCGCGCGCAGCATCCCGAGCCCGGGCTCGGGGAGGCGGGTCATGAGCAGGAAACGGGGGGTCACGGCGGGGCCTCACTCTCGGATCG
>NZ_JABFBB010000007.1:290274-322965 GCF_017168555.1 Micrococcus sp. KRD012 | reverse complement strand
ACGACGGCGTGGATGCTCGGCGGCGTCCTCGTGGCGACGGTGCTGTTCATCGTCGTGGAGCTGCGGGTGGCCGAGCCGCTGATCCCGCTGACGCTGTTCCGCGACCGCACGTTCACCCTCGCCACCGCGGCGGCCGGCTTCACCCACGACCCGGACTTCCTGATCGCGTGCCGCGCGGTCCAGGGGCTGGGCGGCGGCGGCCTGGTGGCCCTCAGCCAGGTGATCATGGCGGACATCATCAGCCCCCGCGAGCGCGGCCGGTACATGGGCCTGTTCGGCGCCGTCATGGCCGTGGCCACCGTGGGAGGCCCCCTGGCCGGCGGCGTGATCACCGACCTGTGGGGCTGGCGGTGGAACTTCTTCGTGTCCCTGCCGTTCGCCGTCGCGGCCCTCGTGATGGTCCAGCGCACGCTGCACCTGCCGCCCCGCGAGCGCGGCCGGGTCCGCGTAGACGTGGTGGGCACGGCGCTGCTCGCCGCGGCCACCTCGCTGCTGCTGATCTGGGTCACCAACGGGGGCACCCAGTTCGAGTGGGCCAGCACGACGACGGCGTGGATGCTCGGCGGCGTCCTCGTGGCGACGGTGCTGTTCATCGTCGTGGAGCTGCGGGTGGCCGAGCCGCTGATCCCGCTGACGCTGTTCCGCGACCGCACGTTCACCCTCGCCACCGTGGCCTCGATCGCCACGGGCCTGGCCATGTTCGGCTCGTCCGTCTACCTGGCCCAGTACATGCAGCTGGCCCGCGGTGCCACGCCCACCGAGGCCGGCCTCATGACCATCCCCATGATCATCGGCCTGCTGGTCTCCTCCACCTGGGTCGGGCGGATCATCACCCGCACGGGCGAGTGGAAGGGCTGGGTCGTGTTCGGCGCGGTCCTGCTCATCGCGGGCACGGGCCTGCTGGGGTCGCTGCACTACGACACCCCGTTCGCGCTCGTCTCCCTGTACATGCTGCTGCTCGGCGCGGGCGTCGGCATGACCATGCAGAACCTCGTGCTGGTCGTGCAGAACACCACCGACCCGCGGCAGATGGGCGTGGCCAGCTCGGGCGTCACCTTCTTCCGCACGCTCGGCGGCAGCGTCGGCGTCACGGCGATGGGCGCCGTCGTGGCGAACGTGGTCTCCCACCGGGTCGAGGAGCGCCGCGCGGACATCGCGGCCACGCTCCAGGGCCTGGGTCCCGACGGCGCCGAGTGGGCCCAGCGCCTGGGCTCGGGGGCGCTGCCCCGCGTCGCCGAGATGCCCGACTCGCTGCGGGTGATCTTCGAGGACGTCTACGCGCAGGGCATCGCCCTCGCCTTCCTCGTGGCCGTGCCGCTCGCGATCGTCGCGTTGATCGCGATCCTCGGGCTGCCGAACCTGCCGCTGGGCCGCATGACCACCTCCGAGCGTCTCGACGCCGCCCGCGCCGACCTGGCCACCCACGCCACGG
This sequence comes from Micrococcus sp. KRD012, assembly GCF_017168555.1. Classification (NCBI taxonomy): domain Bacteria; kingdom Bacillati; phylum Actinomycetota; class Actinomycetes; order Micrococcales; family Micrococcaceae; genus Micrococcus; species Micrococcus sp. KRD012. The sequence continues at coordinate 321,533 of NZ_JABFBB010000007.1, read as the reverse complement.
CCGAGGCCATGCAGACGCTGCCCGCGACCGGCCCGGTCCCCGTGGTGACCGCGGCGCAGGGGCAGCATCCGGCCGAGGGCCCGCAGGGGTCCCGGGCGGTGTCGGCCGAGCGCCCGGCGACGGCGTCGCCGGTGGCCGGCCGGCCCGTCGTCCCCGCGGCGCTGGCCGTGGCGGGGACGGCCCTGCTGGCGGCCGTCGTCACCGCGCTGGTCCGGGCCCGCCGTGGCTGACGACGTCCCGGGCCCGGGCGGGGGCGGCGACGACGCGGGCTTCGAGGCCGCCGTCCAGGGGCTCGAGCAGGCGTTCTCGCGTCTGGTCCTGCAGCACCGCCAGGTGATGGTCCGCTACGCGGCGGCCCTCAGCCCGGCCCTGTCCGTCGGGGCGATGAAGGCGTTCATGATGCTGGCCAACGAGGGGACCATGACGCCCTCGGCCGTGGCCGAGGGCCTGCTGGTGGACCGCGCCCAGGTCTCCCGCATGGTCCGCGACCTCGAGGCCGCCGGGCTGATCACCAGAGAGCCGGACCCGCGGGACCGCCGCTCCGCCCTCCTGAGCGCCAGCCCCGAGGGGCTCGCCCGCCTCGACGCGGTGCGCGGCGGCCCGGCGGGTCGCGGGCTGCGCGACGACCTGGCGCGCTGGGACCGCGAGGACATCCGGACGCTGACGCGCCTGCTGGACCGGCTGGCCGCCGAGCGTCAGACCCGGATGCAGGACCCCGCCGAGTCCGAGTGAGCCGCCGGCCGGACCCGCGGGCCCGGCCGGCGGGCGGGATCACCAGATGGTGACGCGCTCCTCCGGGGCCAGCCACATGGGATCCCCCTCGCGCGTGCCGAACGCCTCGTGGAAGGCGTCGATGTTCTTGACCACCTGGTTGCAGCGGAACTCGTTGGGCGAGTGCGGGTCCGAGGCGATGCGGGTGACCATGGCCTCCGGTCGCGTGAGCTGACGCCACACGGTGGCCCAGGCGGTGAAGAACTCGCGGTCCCCCGCCGCGGCGTCGAGGGAGGCGCCGTCGCCCTCGTCCCGCCAGATCTCCAAGGCGCGGTGGGCGATGCCCAGGCCGCCGAGGTCGCCGATGTTCTCCCCCAGGGTGAACTCGCCGTTGACGCGGTGGTCCGGGGCCTCGGCCGGGGAGAGCGCGTTGTACTGGGCCACCAGCCGGGAGGTGCGCTCGGTGAACGCCGCGCGGTCCTCCTCGGTCCACCAGTCCTCGAGCCGACCGGCGCCGTCGTACCGCGAGCCCTGGTCGTCGAAGCCGTGGCCGATCTCGTGGCCGATCACGGCGCCGATCGCCCCCAGGTTCGCGGCCATCGAGGCCTCGGGGTCGAAGAACGGGGGCTGCAAAATGGCGGCCGGGAAGACGATCGCGTTCTCGAGCGGGGAGTAGTACGCGTTCACCGTCTGCGGCGTGATGTGCCACTCCTCCGGGTCCGGCCCGTCCGCGATCTTGCGCAGGTCCCGCTCCCACTCGAGCTCCGAGGAGGAGCGGGCGTTGCCCAGCAGGTCGCCGGCGTGGACCTCGAGGGCGGAGTAGTCCAGCCACTTCGAGGGGTAGCCCACCATGGGGCGGAACATCGCCAGCTTCTCGAGCGCCCGCTGACGGGTCTCCTCGCCCATCCACTCGAGCTCCTCGATGGACCGGCGATAGGCCTCCTGGAGCAGGCCCACGAGCTCGTCCATCGCGGCCACGTGGCCCTGCGGGAAATGGCGGGCCACGTAGAGCTGCGCCACGTCCTCGCCGGCCGCCCCGTTGACGAACGCGACCGCGCGCTTCCAGCGGGGGCGGACCTCCTCGGTGCCGGCCAGGCGGCGGCCGTAGAAGGAGAAGTTCTCCTGCACGAACGCGTCCGGCAGGAAGCCGGCGAAGGAGCGCAGCACCTGCAGGATCAGCCAGTGACGCCAGTCCTCGAGGTCGGCGGCCTCGGGTCCCTCGAGCAGCCCCTGCACACCGGAGAGGAAGTCCGGCTGCCACACCACGACCTCCGCGGCGCGCTCGCCGGCGGCGTCCACGCCCTCGAGCCACGCGTCGGCCAGGGGGAAGAGCTCCGTCAGCCGGTCGTGGGTCATGGGGTTGTAGCGGGCCACGGCGTCCCGGCTGCGGACCAGGTCCCAGTGCAGGGCGGCGATGCGCTTCTCCAGCTCCACCACCCGGACGCCCAGCGCGGCGGCCTCGTCCCGGTCCGCGCCGATCCCGGCCAGCGCCAGCAGACGGCCGGTGTGCTCGGTGTACTGCTCGAGGATCTCGGCGTAGGCCTCGTCCCGGTAGTAGGACTCGTCCGGCAGGCCCAGGCCGCCCTGGAGCAGGTGCAGGAGCATGCGGTCCGGGTTCCCGGCGTCGTTGAGGGCGCCGGTGTTGATGAGGCCGGAGACGCCCTGGCGCTGCAGTCGCCCGGACAGGGCGAGCAGCTCCGCGGGGGTGGACACGGTGGCCACCGCCGCCAGGTCCGAGGCGATCGGCTCGAGGCCGCGGGCCTCCACGGTCTCGTCGTCCATGAACGAGGCGTACAGCGCGGCGATCCGGCGCTTGAGCTCCGGATGCTCCGTGCCCTCCGCGTCCTCCTCGTCCAGCGGGGCGAGCGGGACGTCCCGGTGCGCGCCGGCCGCGGCCGTGGCCTGCACGCGCGCCTGGGCGGGGTCGAAGCCCGTGCCGACCTCGCGCACGGCGTCCTCGCACAGGTGCCGGACGGCGAGCTCGGCCGCGTCCCGCAGCTCGAGGAACGCGCCGTAGGCGCCCTGGTCCGCGGGGATCTCGTGGGTGTCCAGCCACCCGGCGTTGACGTGGCGGTACAGGTCCTCGCGCGGCGACGGGACTTCGGGCTCGGCGGTGGCGGTCACGGCGGATCCTCCTGGACGTGGGGGTGGACGGTCTCGCACGGCACTCTAGCCGTGACACCGGACACGACGACGGGCACCGCACCCTGGCCGGGTGCGTGCCCGTCGTCGAGGGGACGGCCAGCCCGGAGGCCGCCGTCGGGAGGCGGGGGTCAGCCGACCTCGGCGGCCAGCTTCGCGAGCGACTCCTCCATCTGCTCCTCGGACACCATCGGGAAGAGGTTCTTCGCCAGCAGCTCCGGGTCGGTCACGGCGGTCCAGTCGTAGGTGAGGGACACGACCGTGCTGCCGGAGCCGTTGTCCTCGAGCCGGTAGACCCACTGCCAACCCTTGGGCTCGGTGCCGGCGGGGGCGGTCTTCCAGCCGACCAGCTTGTTCGGGTCGTAGGCGACCACGTGATTGTCGGTCTGGTAGTCGCCACCCATGTGCTCCGCGTGCATGTTCATGGTGAACACGTCGCCGACCTTCTGGATGCGCTGGGTCTTGTCGTCGGACTGCACCATGCCCGAGCCGTCGAACTTCGCGTGGTTCGCGGGCAGGGTCAGGAAGTCGAACACGTCCTTGGCGGACGCGTCGATGGTCCGGGTGACGGTCTGCTGGGTCTCGCCGTGGGCGGTCTTGTTCATCTCGGTCATGGGATCAACCTAGGCACGGGGCCGGGGCGGTCGACAAGGTCTGGGGGTCAGTCCGGCACGTTGCGGCCACGCCGGAACGCGGACACGCTGCGGTGGCCGGCCACGCTGAACCGCCACGGGAAGCGCACGGAGCCGCCCTCCCCCGAGACGCCGACGCGCGGGCCCGTCACGACCTCGATCGGCGGCTCGGCCGGATCGCGGGGCGCGGGCGGGGCCAGGAGGAAGCGGGCGGGCGCGGCCGGCGCGGCGAGGCGGGCCGAGGTGCCACCGTCGTCGGCCACCTCCGGCGGCGCGGCGACGATCTCCACGGGCGCGTGGCCCATCTCCAGGGTGATGCCGAGGCCCTGGCCGAGGTTGCCCGGGCCGGAGAGCAGCTTGGGGCCGGTGTCCCGGCCACGGCGGGCCACCGCGAGGTCCCCTCCCGCGAGCACCTCGGCCGCACGCAGCAGCACACCGCCGGCCTCCCCCTCGGGGTGGCCGACCAGGTTCAGGCAGCGGTGGATGCCGTAGTTCAGGTACACGTACGTGCGCCGCGGCGGCCCGAACAGCGCGGCATTGCGCTCGGTGCGACCGCGGAACGAGTGGGCGCCGGGGTCCGCGCCCGCGTTCCCGTACGCCTCGGTCTCGGTCAGCCGCACGGTGACGGCGCCGTCCGGGGCGACGACGGTCAGCCGGCACCCCAGCAGCGTCGCGGCGAGCGTGGGCGAGGGGCTGTCGAAGGCGGCGGCGAGACGCTCCGGGGTCACGGCAGGGGCCCCGCGGCGGGCAGCACCATGGTGTCGATCAGCCGGACGGGCGGCACGTGCGCGGCCACGAGGGCGAGGGCCTCGCGGCGCAGCGGCTGGCACAGCAGCTCCGGACCGAGCTCGGCGAAGGTGTCCCGGTCCACCACCACGAGGTGGTCCAGCTCGACGCCCGGCTCGTCCTCGACCATCCGGCGCGCGGCCTGGACGTCGACGGGTTCACCGGACGCCGCGGCGTCGGCCAGGGAGCGCAGGGCGCGGCTGAGGACGAGCGCGTGCTCCAGGCCCGCGGCGTCCAGGCGGGTGTTGCGGCTGGAGAGCGCGAGGCCCTCGGGCGAGCGGACGATGGGCACGGCGCGGACGTCGACGTCGATGTCGAGGTCCGTGGCCAGGCGGCGCAGGACGGTGAGCTGCTGCGCGTCCTTCTGGCCGAAGTAGCTGCGCAGGACCGGCGCCGCCGGGCGCACGATGTTCCACAGCTTCGCCACGACGGTGGCCACGCCGTCGAAGTGGCCCGGGCGGGAGGCGCCCTCGAGGACCTCCCCCATGCGGCCGGCGGAGACGGTGACGATCGGCGCGTCCGGGTAACCCGGGTACATCTCCTGCACGTCCGGGGCGAACACGACGTCGGCGCCCGCCGCCGCCAGCAGGTCCAGGTCCGCGTCGAGGGTGCGCGGGTAGTGCTCCAGGTCGGCCGGATCGCCGAACTGGAGCGGGTTCACGAAGATGCTGACCGCGACGACGTCGTTCTCGGCGCGGGCCCGCCGCACCAGGGCCGCGTGGCCGCCGTGGAGGGCGCCCATCGTGGGGATCAGGCCGACGGTGACGGGCTCGGCGTCGCCGTCGTCCGTGGCGTGGGCGACGAGCTCACGGAGAGCGGAGCGCATCTCGGCGACGGTCCGGGCCAGACGCGGGCGCGCGGAGACGCCGTCGGCCTCGGCCGTCACGGGAGCGGGGAGGGCGTCCTCGAGGGTCAGGCCGGTGCCGGCGGGGACGGGGCGCTGGTCGGGGACGCGGTCGAGAGGGGTCACCCTCCGAGTCTAGGCACGGGGCCTCGGGGAGGACTTCCGCCTCACCACGCGCATCTGGTCCAAGGCCTGAGCCGCGGGCCGGATTCGGCCCCACCACGCGCGACGCCGGCCAGTCCCGTCAACGGGACCGGCCGGCGTCGTGCTCGGGTCGGGCTCAGGCGTCCTTCGCGGTGTCCTTCACCTGGCGGGCGGCGTCCTGGGACTCCGCCTTGAGGTCCTGCGCCGTGTCCGTGCCCTGCTCCTTGAGGTGGGAAGCGGCCTCGGCAGCCGACTCCTTCACGCTCCCGGCGGCCTCGCGGGCGGCGGGCTCGAGGTCCTCGCGCAGCTGCTGGGCGGCCTGCTTGGCCTCGTCCACCAGCGGGGCGGCCTGCTCCTTGAGGCCCTCCGCGGCGCGCTGCTCCACGCGTGAGGCGGGGATCAGCGAGCTGAGCAGCAGGCCGGCGCCGAAGGCGATCAGCCCGGCGGCCAGCGGGTTGCCCGCGGTGCGGCCGCGCAGCTGAGCCGGGGCCTGCTGCAGGGCGAGCTGGGCGTCGTCGGCCCACTCGGACACGCGGTCGCCGGCATCGCCCAGGCGGTCCTGGGCCTGGCCGGCAGCGTCGTACGCGGAGGCCCGGGCGTCGTCGATCACCCCGTGGGCGCGATCGCCCAGCGAGGGCTCGTGGCGGTGCTGCTCCGGGGAGCCCATGATGTTCTCCTTCGCGTGGATGAAGCCGTCCTTGATGCGGTTGGTCTGCCGGGACACGGCCTTCGTGGGGCTCACCTTCTCGGCGAGGGCGTCCACGTCCTGGCCGAGCTCGCGGCGCGTACGCTCGATGTCGGCGCGGATCTCATCGGGGTTGTTGCTCGTGGTCATCGCGTCTCCTTCGCGGGGTTCAGGGTCTCGGGGATCTCCTGAAGCGTCTCCTGGGTCTGCGGCAGACCCTTGATCTTCTCGATGTCCTTCTTGCCCTGCACGGCCAGCACGGCCGCCACGACGCCCCACAGCACGGCCACGATCAGCGCGGCCCAGCCGATCGGCAGGAACACGTCGAGCAGGTGCATCAGGGCGAGGGACAGGAACATCAGCAGGAAGAAGCCGCCGACGGCGGCGCCGGCCAGCAGGCCTGCCCCCTTGCCGGCCTTCTTCGCGGACTCGGTGGCCTCGGCCTTGGCCAGGGCGATCTCCTGGCTGACCAGCGTCGACAGCTTGGCCGACAGGCTCTGGAACATCTCGCCGAGGCTCTCGTGCTCGGCGCGGAACTCCGCCTGCGTGGGCGGCGGGGTGTGCGCGCCGGAGTGCGGCGTCGCGTCGCGGAACGGTTCGTGGGCGGTGCTCATGCGTCACCCCCGGGCCGGGTCTGGTCGAACGGCCGCTCGGCGGTCAGGCCCTGCTGGACCGGTGCCTGCGTGCCGTACGGGACGTCCCCGACGCCGGCCGCGCGGCGGGGCCCGGCGCCGTCCGCGACGCGGCCGTCGGCCTGGGAGAGCGAATCGCTCGAGTAGGCCGGGGCCTGCGAGTCCAGGTGGTGCGGAGTCACGTCCGCGTGCACCGCGTCCGGACGGGTCTCGTGACGGCGCGGCGAGGTGGAGGCGGTGGAGTCGGGCTGGGCGGCGTCGCGGATGCCGCGCGTCAGTCGACCGGCCACCAGCCCGGCGCCCAGGGCGAGGGCCAGGAACGTGCCCGGACGGCGAGCGGCGAAGCCGCGCACGTCCTGCAGCAGGTCCTGCGGGGAAGCGGTCTCCAGGCGCTGGGTCAGGGCCTCGGCACGGTCCGCCACCGAGGCGACGCCCTGGCGCACCAAATCGGTCTGCGGCTGCTCACCGGAGACCACGCGGTGCAGGTCGTCGGTGTAGCTGCGCACCTGGCCCGCGAGCCGCTCCTGCTGGGTCTGCACCTGCGCGCCGACCTGCTCCTGGGCGGAGCCGACCAGCGACTGCACCTGGTCAGCGGCCTCGTCCTTCACCTGGCCGGCCTCGTGCTTGGCGGTGGCCGCGAGGTCCTGGGCCTTGTCCTTGGCGTCGTGGGCCACGGCCTTCGCCTGGCCCTGGGCCTCGCCCGCGGCCTGCTGGGCCTTGCCCTTCGCCTGGTCCTTGGCGTCACGGCCCTCGGCTGAGGAGCCGTGGGCGTTCTTCGGCGTGTTCGTCGTCATGCTGTGCCTTCCTTCGTCCGGGTCGGCGTCCCTCATGGCCGGCCCTTCTGGCCGTCCACGTCACCGGGTCCACCGGTCTTGAGCGCCAAGGTAAGCACCGCAGGGACCCTGCCGGAAGACCTCGGGTCCGCCGGGATCGTCTCCGGTCGGGACGGGGTCAGCGCACCTTCAGGCCCCGCTGGGCGGTCTTGCCGACGCCCCGGCCCGGGTGCTCCTTCTTGCCCTGCATCCAGGTGTCCACGGCCTGCACGCCGAGGTCGGGGTGGTCGGTGAAGAAGCCGTCGATGCCGGCGTCGAGGAACGGCTGGATCATGCCGACCATGTCGCCCCGCGCGTTCGGGTCCGTGGAGGAGCGGAACTCCGTGTAGAGGAACTGGTTCTCGGCGCGGAAGGTGTACGGCACCACCTCAAGGCCCGCGCGGTGGGCGAGGGAGACGAACGCGGTCTCCTCGCCCATCGAGCCGTCCTTCTCCTTGGTGATGATCTGCGCGAAGGCCGGGCCGAGCGTGTCGACGCCGGCCGCGCGGACCTCGCGCATGCCCGCGGCGGTCTCGTAGAAGTCGTAGTCGCGGAGCCCGTCGCCGGCGGCCACGGAGTCATAGGGCGCGCCGGTGACGCTGGAGAGGAACACCGTCTCGGCCTTGAGGCCGAGGTTCTCGTTGAGATCGCGCAGGTTGGCGAGCTCGAAGGACTGCACGGTGGCGGGGGCGTTGCGCTTGTTCAGGCCGTACTCGTCGAGCAGCTCGACGACGCGCTCCTCCATGGACAGGCCGATGGAGTCGAAGTAGGTGGGGTGCTTGATCTCGGGGATGACGCCGATCTCGCGGCCGTACCGGGCAGAGAGGCGCTCCCGCAGCTCGAGCACCTCCTCGAAGGTGGGCACCTGGTACCGGCCGTCGTAGGACGCGGACTCGGGGCGGACCTGCGGCAGGCGCTCCTTGGCGCGCAGGGTCTTGAGCTCGGCGAGGGTGAAGTCCTCGGTGAACCAGCCGGTGAGGGCCACGCCGTCGACGACCTTGGTGGTCTTGCGGTCCGCGAACTCGGGCCGCTGGGCGACGTCCGTGGTGCCGTCGATCAGGTTCTCGTGGCGGACCACGAGCACGCCGTCCTTGGTGGAGACCAGGTCCGGCTCGATCACATCCGCGCCCTGGGCGGCGGCCAACTCGTAGGCGGCCAGGGTGTGCTCGGGGCGGTAGCCGGAGGCACCACGGTGACCCACGACGTCGGGGCGCACCACGGGCTTGCCCGTGACGGACTGCGCTGCGGCCGGGGTCGTCGGTGCGGCGGGGGCGGCGGCGGCCGGGGCGGCCAGCGGGGCGCTGACGGCGACGGCGGCGGCGAGGGCCACGAGGCCGCGGGCGGCGTGACGACGGACGGAGGTCATGGAACGGTCCTTTCCGGGAGGGGGATGACCGCTCCAGTGGGCCAGATCCGGGTGTCGACCGGGTGGCCCCCCACCGGCCACAGCCGGCCCGCCCGGTGAACAGCCGGTGACGGGGGCTGATCCGAGAGGTTCAGCCGCCCGTCACGATGCGCGGCGCCGGGCCCGGCGGCTCAGCCCGCCGTCGACGACGGCCGCGTCAGTCCCAGCGTCTCCGGGGCCGACGGGGCGCCGTCGCCGAGGACGTGCTCGCCCAGGAAGCCGAGGACGACCTCGTACCAGACCTTCGCGTGCTGCGGGGCGAGGATCCAGTGGTTCTCGTGGGGGAAGTAGAGGAACCGGTGGTCGGTGGTGCCGTCCGCGGCGGCCGGCCGCCCGGACTTCGCCAGCAGGTCCGACCACAGGCGCAGCCCCTCGCCGATCGGCACGCGGTAATCCTTGTCGCCGTGGATGACGAGCATCGGGGAGACGATCTCGCCCACGAACCGGTGCGGAGAGTTCTCCTGCTGCATCTGCTCGTCCATCTCGCGGGCCCAGTAGAACGCGGCGTCCGTCGTCGGGCCGAAGCCGTCCAGCGCCCACAGCGAGGCGTGCGTGACCACGCACCGGAACCGATCGGTGTGCCCGGCCACCCAGTTCGCCATGTAGCCGCCGAACGAGCCGCCCATGGCGGCGGTGCGGTCGCCGTCGACGTCCTCACGCGCCACGACGGCGTCCGTGAGCGCCATCAGGTCCGTGTAGGGCGCCTGACCCCAGCGACCCCAGCCGCGTTCGATGAAGTCCTGGCCGTAGCCCGTGGACAGCGCCGGGTCCGGCAGCAGCACCGCGTAGCCGCGCGCCGCCATGATCCACGGGGTCCAGCGCCAGCTCCACGCGTTCCACGAGCCCAGCGGCCCGCCGTGGATCCACAGCAGCAGCGGGTGGCCGCCGGCCGGCGCCTCCCCCTCGGGGAGCACGAGCCAGCCGCGCACGCGCGTGCCGTCCTCGGCGACGGTCTCCACGTCCTCGAGCGTGCCCGGGATCGCGGGGCGCTCCACGGGGTTCGGCAGGCGCGTGGTCTCACCCGTGGCCAGGTCGATCCGCGCCACCTCCGGCGGGAACAGGTAGGAGGAGCGGACGCCGTAGGCCGTGGCCCCGTCCGGGGAGAGCACGACGTCGGTCCACGCCTCGTCCTCCCGGGTCACCTGCGCGACGGCGCCGGTGGCCACCTCGATGCGGAACACCGGGCGGCGACCCTCCGAGTCCGCGAGCGCGATCACCGCGGAGTCGTCCGGCAGCCACGCGACGACGTCGGCCCAGCGGTCCCAGCCGTGGGCCAGGGGCGTGGTCTGGCCCGTGGCCGTGTCCATCACGTACAGGCGCGGGCGCACGGCGGAGTGCGGGGTGGAGTCGGGGGTGCGGACGACGACGGCGCGCGTGCCGTCATGGCTGACGGGGCCGACGGCCACGTCCTCACCGGGGACGTCGTGCAGGACGCGGTGCTCGCCCGTGGCCAGGTCCACGCGCACCACCGTGCCCTCCCGCACGTTGCCGCGGGCCTCGGCGGTGGCGGCCGTGGTGAGCAGGAACGAGCCGTCCGGGGCCACCTGCGCGCCGATCCCGAACGCGTGGGAGCGCGGGAATCCGGAGACGTGGCGCAGGTGGTGCGCCACGTCGTCGGCCTCGGGGGCCAGGCCGGAGGCGGCGGGGCCGGGCTCGGCGGCGTCGGCGTCCGTGGCGGGCTCGCCCTGCGGGTCCGGGCCGGGCTCGAGGACGAAGAGCTCGGGGCGGGCGGAGGTGAAGAAGAGGGTGCCGTCCGCGGCGAACTGTGCGCCGGCCTCGCCCTCGCGGGAGCGGGTCAGGCGGTGGGCCCCAGAGGGCGGTGGCGTAGCCGGTGCCCTTCGCGTCCCGGGTGGCGACGGTGGTCACCAGGCGGGCGCCGTCCGGGCTGAGCGTGAGACCGGCGACGCGCGGCAGGGCGGTGAAGGCGTCGAGGTCGTGGAAGGGGGTGGCGGGGGTGGAGGTCATGCATTCGTTTCTATCGGCCCGCACGTGATCCGGGCAACACGGAGGGCGGCGTGGTGGTGGCCTCGACGGCGGGCCGCCCCGGTGCCCGCCGCGCCTCAGGCGCCGGGCCGCATGCCGGCGTCGGCCCGGATCTGCTGGAGCTGCTCGCCGAGCCAGTCGACGTACCCGCCCATCCACTCCCCCGTGGCCTGGTGGTTCCAGCTCTGGCCGACCACCGGCTGCGGGAAGACGACGGCGTCCGAGAGGGTGTCCCGCAGCGCGAGGGCGGGCCCCTCCTCGTCCGCGACCGTCACCCACTGCATGCCGTGGCGCGCGCCCAGATGCTCGCCGAGCAGCACCGCGACGACGTCCAGCAGCACCGCCAGCTCCTCGGGCTCCAGCTCCTCGGCCTCGGCCTGCGAGCGGGCCAGCACGGCGTCGTAGTAGGCGGCGACCGCGTCCAGGTCCAGGTGGTCCACGCCCTCCTGCGCGGCGAAGTCGCGACGGACGCGCACCCACTCCCGCTCGGGCTCGGTCAGGGGGCTCATCTCGGGCTGGTCGGTCATGGCCTCCATCCTGCCAGTCGCGTCCGGTGCCGCCGTCGCCGGAACGGGCGGCGCCGGCCGCGCTTTCGTTCGAGAAACGGCGGCGTGTCGCAGCGCTTTCGTTCGAGAAACGGCGAGGAACCGGGGGGACACACCGCCGGAGGCCTGCGATCCCCCAGCGGGAGCACTCGTGGACGCACCCGATGCCGCCCCGCCGGCGACGAGCCGAGCGTGCGGGCCGTCGTCGTCCGCCGCCCTCGCCCGGACTTGAGACACTGTCCCCATGCGCATCATGACCGTCTGCCTGGGGAACATCTGCCGCTCGCCCGCCGCCGAGGCCGTGCTGAACCGCAAGCTCGCGGAGGCCGGTCTCCACGACGTCGAGGTCACCTCCGCCGGCACGTCCGACGAGCACGTGGGCGCCCGGCCGCATCACCTCACCCGCGAGGTCGGCGGGGAACTGGGGTACGAGTTCCCGACGGTGGGGGTGCAGCTGTCCGCCGACCTCGTGGACGAGGCCGACCTGATCCTGGTGATGGACGAGGCCAACCTCGCCGACGCGCGGCGGCTCGCGACCACGGACGAGCAGCGGGACCGGATCCACCTGATGGGCGAGTTCGCGCCGGATGCGGACAGCGCCGGGGTACGCGAGGTCCCCGATCCGTACGGGTGTCCGCGGCCGCAGTTCGAGGAGATGTACCGGCAGATCGAGGACGCGGCAGACGGCGTCGTCGCCGCCATCCGCGACGGGCGCCTCTGACGGCCGGGGCGCGGTCCCGGGGTCTCGTCCCAGCGACGCGAACGCCGCCGGACCCGCCGTTTCCCGAACGAAAACGGCCTGGGACCCGCCGTTTCCCGAACGAAAACGGCCCGGGACCCGCCGTTTCCCGAACGAAAGCGGGGTGGCGGCGGGGGGTCGGTCAGTCGTCGTGGGGGTCGTCGGAGTCGTCGAGGACCTCTCGCAGCCGCGCCGCCGTGTCCGCGCGCAGGGTGCCGCGGGTCTCGGCGCGGTCGGTCGTCGCGCGGGCGAGGGTCTCCCACACGGCCCGCACGTCCGGGGGCAATCCCCCGGCCTCGAGCTCGCCGAGGGTCTCGCGGTGGGTCCGCAGCGTGTCGACGTCACCGCGGGCCACGGGGCCGGTGAGGGCGCCGTCGCCGTCCGTGAGCGCGTTCTCCAGCGCGGCGGTCATCAGTGAGCGCAGCACCCGCTCCGGGTCGGCCACCCCGATCGTCTCCAGGATCTGGCGGGCCTGCGCCGTCAGCGTCACCAGGTGGTTCGACCCGTGGGACAGCGCCAGGTGGTAGGCCGCCCGGTCGGCCTCCTTCACGACCACGGGCTCGCCGCCCATCTCCACCACGAGCGCCTGGGCCACGGGCAGCACCACGGGGTCCGCGGTCACGCCGAACACGCAGTCCTGCAGCCGGGCGACGTCGAGGCTCAGCCCCGTGAACGTCATGGCCGGGTGGATCGCCAGGGGGATCGCCCCGTGCGCGCGCACCGGCTCCATCACCCCCACCCCGTAGCGGCCGGAGGTGTGCACGAGCAGGTGGCCGGTCTGCACGTGGCCCGCGGCGGCCAGGCCGGCCACGAGCTCGCCCAGCGCGTCGTCCGGGACGGCGAAGACGACCATCTCGGAGCGGCGCAGGATCTCGGGGATCTCCAGGACGGGCACGCCCGGCAGGAGCATCTCCGCGCGGTCCCGCGAGGCCTCGGAGACGGCGTGCACGCCCGTGATCGTGTGGCCTGCAGCCCGCAGCGCCGAGCCCAGCACGGCCCCCACTCGACCCGCGCTCACCACGCCGACGCCCAGCCGCCCGGGCCGCTGCGCCGGGTCATGCGGGTCCAGGCTCAGGTCGAGTCCGCCGGTCATCGCTCCTCCTCGCCGCGCACGGCGGGGACGTCTGCCCCGCTCTCCTCCCCGACGACGACGCCGCCGCCGACGCCGGCCCGCGCCAGTTCGCGGCGGCCCACCTCGGTGGCCGCGACCTCGCGCGTGCGCTGCTCGAAGCGGGCCAGCTCCTCCGGGCGCATCCACTGGTCGCGGTCGGCGAGGCGACGTGAGACGGCCGCGTGCCGTGCCTCCCGGGCGTACAGGTCCACGGCCACGTCCTCGTCGAGGTCGCGGACCACGGCGTTCGCCCCCGCGACCCACACGCGCACCGTGGCCAGGCCCAGGCGCCGCTGCACCGGCCCCTGCACCAGCTCGGCCGCCTGCACGCGCTCGTGCTGGAGGGTCTGCAGCCGGCGGTTCAACCAGCCGCTGCGCACCACCAGCAGGGACCGCGTCGTCGTGAAGCCGATCCGCCGCCAGGCGAACCAGTTGAACCACCACCTGCCGCGCCGCGGCACGTGCTGGAAGCCGCCCTCCGTGCCGGTGCCGTGCACGCCGAGGTGCATGAGCCCGGCGGGGGTCAGCCCCTGCGCGGCGCGCGGATCGCCGTCCAGGCCCGGGTCCGGGGCCACGACCGTGAGGACGCGGAGCACGTCCTCCCACGGGCCGACGGGCAGCGCGACGTCCCGGGCGCCGTCGGACTCCTGCAGGTACCCGGCCACCGCCATGTTCACCCGATACCAGCCGAAGGGCCGCCAGAACAGGGGCTGGGAGACGGTCACCCCCTGCACCCGCCCCGGCGGGACGGTCTGGTGGGTGGTCTCGGTGAGCCCGTGCCGCAGTCGCAGCCCGTCGGTGGAGCGGCGCACCTGGAAACCCCAGCCGGCGTTCAACCGGGACCACGCGACGCCGGCCACGGAGAACAGGGCGGGCAGGGACGCGGCCGCGCCGATCCCGGTCAGGGTCTCCCCCTCGTCCAGCACCGCCTCGGGCAGCAGCGCGACCACGAGGGCGAGGCCGGCCAGCCAGATCAGGGACCCGGCCAGCACCCCCAGCACGCCTCCGGAGAGCAGGACGGAGCCGAGGAGCCGCCCCGCGGGCACCTGCAGCATGAGTTCGCCGGCGTCCGCGGCGTCGGCGTCGGGGAGGCCGGGCTCGGCCACGCGCTCCGGCGCGGACGCGTTCGCCCCGGCTCCCCCGAGCATCCCCGACGCGCGGTCCAGGATCTCCCGGCGCACCGCTTCGGCCTCGGCGCGGCGCAGGAAGGACAGCTCGAGCGCGGACTCGCCGCCGTCGGCCGCCTCGACCTTCACTGTGGCCAGCCCGAGCAGCCGGGCCACGAGGGGGTGCTGCAGGTCCACCGCCTGGATGCGGTCGTAGCGCATCTGCCGGCGGCTGCGGAAGAGCCAGCCCTGGCGCAGCTCGATCCGGTCCTCCCCGCAGCGGAACCGGGTGAACCACCAGGAGAAGAAGAACACGAGGCTGATCAGCAGGGTGACCCCCAGCAGGATGCCGCCGGCCACGAGCAGGCTGCCGTCGCCGCCGCCCGGGGCGTCCTCCCCGCTGAGCCGGCCCGCCGCGAAGTCCTCCACCGCGTTGCGGCCCGCGAAGAACAGGATCAGCAGCAGGAAGGTCCAGCCCCGCACCCAGGGCGAGGCGGGGTGGACGCGGACCCAGCCGGCGTCGTCGGCGGGGGGCGGGGCGGCCGCGCTCACAGGCCCGCCAGCCGCGCCTGGCCGCGCGCCATGAGGACTTCGCGCAGCTCCTCGGCCCTCTCGCGGGGCACGCCCTCCAGGGTGACGTCCCCGCCCGCGGCGGCGGTCTTCAGGGTGAGGGTCTGCAGCCCGACCCGGCGCAGCAGCGGACCGTCCGAGACGTCCACGTACTGCAGGCGGCCGTACGGCACCGCGTGCACGCTGCGGAACAGGATGCCCTCGCGCCACAGGACGTCGTCCTCGCGCTCGGCCCAGCCCATCGCGCGCACGCGCCGCGGGATCAGGATCAGGTCCACGATCCAGGACACGACGACGACGGCCGGCAGCCCCCACGCGACCCACGCGGCCATCCCCGCCCACGGGCCGGTGAGCTTGAGGATCAGCGGCACGGAGAACGCGGCGAGCCAGATCAGGTGGCCGATGGTCGTGGCGATGAGCTTCACCGTGGTCAGCCGCGGCGAGGCCGGCGTGAAGGCCACGCCGCTCAGGTCAATGCCGGGCACGGGCATACCCTCCTTCGGTCTCGGGACGGGCCGGTCGGCCCGGGGACCCATCCTGCCCACGACCGCCCTCGGGCGCATCCTCCTCAGGCGGGATCCGGCACCACCGTTCGACGATCAGCCCCACCACCAGCAGGACGAGACCGCCGACGGCCTGCAGGGCGGCCTCCCGCACGGTCGGTGCCTCCACGCCGGCCCGCAGCAGCACCTGCACCGCCACCCCGGCGTGCCACCCGCCGAGGGCCGCTCCCGCGAAGCCGGAGGCCTGGCCGAGCACGAGGGTGCGGGCCGCGGCGAGCGGGTCCATCCGCGCGGCGGCGGGCTTCTCCCGGTCGCGGCGCACCCGCCAGCCCAGCGCGAGGCACAGCACGGAGACCGCGGCCACGGTGATCAGGCCGCCGCGGCCCACCACGGGCGCCGGCCAGCCCAGGGACGGCGCGGCGAGCCCGGCCAGCCAGCCGAGCACGGCGGCCACCAGCACCACGAGCAGGGTCCACCCGGAGCGCAGCGCGATCACGTGGCCTCCCTCCCGAGGGCGTCCGGGCGTGCCGGACGGAGCGGGGCGACGTCGTCGGTGCCGGCCAGCAGCCGGTGCCGCTCGGGCTCCTGACGGCGCACCCCGGGGGCGTCCGCGGCGACGGCGGCGAGGTCGGCGACGGGCGTGCCGGCGAGCGTGGCGTCCGCGTCGAGCCACAGCCACGGCAGCAGCACGAAGGCCCGCTCGGCCGCGCGGGGGTGCGGCAGGGTGAGGTCCGGGTGGTCGCTGCGCACGTCTCCGTAGGCGATCACGTCCACGTCCAGGGTGCGCGCGCCCCAGCGGACCTCACGCCGCCGATGGTGGTCCTGCTCGAGCCGGTGCGCCACCGCGAGCAGCTCCCACGGCGCGAGGTCCGTGCGCAGGGTGACCACCTGGTTGAGGTAGTCGGGCTGCCCCGGCGGCCCGCCCACGGGCGCGGTGACGGCCCGGGGCGAGGCCCGGACGTCCGTGATGTGCGGCAGCGCGGACAGGGCGGCGACGGCGGCGTCGAGCGTCTGCGCGGGCTCGCGCAGGTTGGCGCCGAGGGCCAGCACGGCCGGGACGGGCGCGTCCGGGCGGGCGCCCAGCTCGGGGACGGGCGCGGGGCCCTCGGCCGGGTGCGTCCAGTCGACGGTGCTCACGCGAGGCCCTCCCGGGTGCGGTGCACGGTGACGGCGGCGTCCGCGAAGTCGTGCGGGATGGGCGCCTGCGGCTTGTGCACGGTGACCTCGACGGCGGTCACCACGGGCTGCTCGGCGAGGACGGCGCGGGCGATCCGGTCGGCGAGGGTCTCGATCAGGTCCACCGGCTCCCCGGTGACCAGGCGGACCACCGTGTCCGCGACCCCGGCGTAGTTGGCGGTGCGGGCGAGGTCGTCGCCGGCCGCGGCGGGGCCGGCGTCGAGGTGGAGGACGACGTCCGTGACGAACGGCTGCCCGTCCCGGCGCTCGTGGTCGAAGACCCCGTGGTGCCCGACGGCGGACAGCCCGGCCAGGCGGATGCGGTCCCGGGCGCTCACGGCAGCACGTCCTCGGAGACGGGCTCACCCGGGGCGTGCGCCCCGACCCAGGCGGCGGCGGCGCGGACGGCGTCGGCGCTGGCGCGCACGTCGTGCACGCGCACGCCCCACGCGCCCTGGGCGGCGGCGAGGGCGGAGATGGCCGCGGTGGCGGCGTCGCGCACGGCGGGCGGGGCCGGGGTGCCGTCGTCGTCCGCCAGCAGCGTGCCCAGGAACCGCTTGCGCGAGGCGGCGACGAGCACCGGGTGGCCCATGGCGCGGAGCCACTCGAGGCCGCGCAGCAGCTCCCAGTTCTGCTCGCCGGCCTTCGCGAAGCCCAGGCCCGGGTCGACGATCAGCTGCGCGGGCTCGACGCCCGCGGCGAGGAAGCGGCCGGCCACGTCCCGCAGCTCGCACACGACGTCCGGGACGGTGTCCTCGTAGACGGCCAGCCCGTCCATGGTCTGCGGGTTCCCGCGGTTGTGCATGAGGATGTAGGGCGCGCCCGACGCGGCGATCAGCGCCGGCATCTCCGGCTCGTGGGCGAGGCCGGAGACGTCGTTGACGATCACCGGCCCCAGCGCCAGGGCGGCCCGGGCGGTGGCGGTGTGGCGCGTGTCCACGGAGAGGACGACGTCCTCGGCCAGCAGCGCCTCGATCACGGGCAGGATGCGCTCCTGCTCCTCGGCCGGCGGCACGGCGCGGGCCCCGGGGCGGGTGGACTCCCCGCCCACGTCCACGATGTCCGCGCCGTCCGCGACCATGCGCCGGGCGTGCTCGACGGCCGCGCGGACGGTGGCGTGCTCCCCGCCGTCCGAGAACGAGTCAGGGGTGACGTTGAGGATGCCCATGACCAGGGTCCGGTCCGCGGGCAGCCGCCCCAGCAGGGCGCGGTTCGCCTCCCGCGCCGCCGCGTCGATGCTCTCGTCCACGTGTCCTCCTCCGCCGTCGGTGGTCCTCAGCCGTGCATGATGAGGCTCATCGCCTCCGAGCGCGTGGACGGATCCCGCAGCTGGCCGCGCACCGCCGAGGTGACGGTCTTCGCGCCCGGCTTGCGCACGCCGCGCATGGACATGCACATGTGCTCGGCCTCCACCACCACGATCGCCCCGCGCGGGGCCAGGTGCTCCATGAGCGCCTCCACCACCTGCGTGGTCAGCCGCTCCTGCACCTGCGGACGCCGCGCGTACAGCTCCACGAGACGGGCCAGCTTGGACAGCCCCGTCACGCGGCCCTCGGCGGAGGGTATGTAGCCGATGTGCGCGGTGCCGTGGAACGGCACCAGGTGGTGCTCACAGGTCGAGTAGAACGGGATGTCCTTCACCAGCACGAGCTCCTCGTGCGCGATGTCGAACGTGGTGCCGAGCACCTGGTCCGGGCTCTGGTGCAGGCCCGCGAAGAACTCCGCGTACGCCTTGGCCACCCGCGCCGGGGTGTCCGCCAGGCCCTCGCGGTCCGGGTCCTCACCGATCGCCAGCAGGATCTCCCGCACCGCCGCCTCGATGCGCGGCCGGTCCACCGCGGTCGAGTCCGGGTCGAACGTGCCGGGGACGGCGTCGTCGGGGGTGTGGGCTGTCATGCGGGTCTCCTGCGCGGTCAAAAGGTCGGTCCCTCGCCGGGGCCCGGCGTGTTGCTCGGACCGCCGTGCGGCGGCAGGCCGGGGCCGGCCGCGTCCCCGCCCAGCGACGACGGCGGCGCACCCTCCGGACGCACCGGCACCGTGGTGCCCTCGACGCCGACGGGGGTCTGCTCCCCGCCGTCGTGGCGCGAGCGGCGCTCGGAGGGGGAGAGGACCGGCGGGATGTCCTGCGGGAGCCGGTCGTCCGAGGCCAGCCACACGCCGCGCTCGGGCCGCTTGCGGACGTCCGCGAAGATGGCGGCGATGGCCTCCTGGGTCAGCGTCTCCTTCTCCAGCAGCTCGTAGGCCAGCCGGTCCAGGACGTCCCGGTTCTCCGTGAGCACCCAGTGGGCCTCGGCGTGGGCCTGGTCCAGCAGGGTGCGGACCTCGGCGTCCACCAGGTACGCGAGCTCCTCGGAGTACTCGCGGGAGGAGCCGCCGGGGGCACCGCCCACGAAGGGCTCGGAGCTGCCGCCGCCGAGCTTGACGGCGCCCACCTTGGCGGACATGCCGTACTCGGTGACCATCTTGCGGGCCGTGTCCGTGGCCTTCTGGATGTCGTTCGCGGCGCCCGTGGACGGGTCCTTGAACACGATCTCCTCCGCCACGCGCCCGCCCATCGCGTACGCGAGCTGGTCCAGGAGCTCGTTGCGGGTGACGGAGTACTTGTCGTCCTCCGGGACCACCATCGTGTAGCCCAGGGCGCGGCCGCGGGGCAGGATCGTGATCTTGGTGACCGGGGCGGAGTTGCGCAGGCCGGCCGCCACGAGCGCGTGGCCGCCCTCGTGGTAGGCGGTGACCTTGCGCTCGTGCTCGTTCATCAGGCGGGTGCGCTTCTGCGGGCCGGCCATCACGCGGTCCACGGCCTCGTCCAGGGCGTGGTTGTCGATCACGTTGTTGTTCGAGCGCGCCGTGAGCAGCGCGGCCTCGTTGATCACGTTGGCCAGGTCCGCACCCGTGTAGCCGGGGGTGCGCTTGGCCAGGGAGCGCAGGTCCACGTCCAGGGCGATCGGCTTGCCCTGCGCGTGCACCTCGAGGATCTTGGCGCGGCCCTCGAGGTCCGGGGCGTCCACGGGGATCTGGCGGTCGAAGCGGCCCGGGCGCAGCAGCGCCGGGTCCAGGACGTCCGGGCGGTTGGTCGCGGCGATCATGATGACGTTCGTGGAGGCGTCGAAGCCGTCCATCTCCACGAGCATCTGGTTCAGGGTCTGCTCGCGCTCGTCGTTGCCGCCGCCGATGCCTGCGCCGCGGTGCCGGCCGACGGCGTCGATCTCGTCCACGAAGATGATGGCGGGGGCGTTGGACTTGGCCTGCTCGAAGAGGTCGCGCACGCGCGAGGCGCCGACGCCCACGAACATCTCCACGAAGTCCGAGCCGGAGATCGAGTAGAACGGCACGCCGGCCTCACCGGCCACGGCCTTGGCCAGGAGGGTCTTGCCCGTGCCGGGCGGGCCGTAGAGCAGCACGCCCTTGGGGATCTTGGCGCCCACCGCGCGGAAGCGGTCCGGCACGGTGAGGAACTCCTTGATCTCCTGGAGCTCCTCCACGGCCTCGTCCGCGCCCGCGACGTCCTTGAACAGCACGTCCGGGTTGTCCTTGTTGATCAGCTTGGCGCGGGACTTGCCGAACTGCATGACCTTGCCGCCGCCGCCCTGCATGCGGGACATCAGGAACCAGAACAGCAGTGCGATGAGCAGGAACGGGACCATGAAGCCGAGCAGCGAGAGGAACCAGTTGCTCCGCACCGGCTCGTCCGTGTAGCCGTCCAGGGCCGAGTCGTCCACCGCGGTGACCACGTCCGTGGCGCGCGCGCTGGCGAAGTAGAAGTAGACCTCCTTGCCGAGGTCCCGGTCGTCCTGCTTGTAGGGCTCACGCAGGGTGAGGTCCACGCGCTGGTCCCCGTCCACCACGCGGGCCTGCGCGGCCTTGTCGTCCTTCAGCAGGGCCATGCCCACGTTGGTGTCCACCATGGTGCGGCCGCTCTGCGACGTGGTCAGCGGGATCGCGACGGCGAGGACCAGCAGGCCCAGCAGGATCCAGACGTAGGGCTTGTTGAACAGCTTCTTCACGGTCCGAGTGTCTCCTGGTCTGCCGCGGGGGCCGGGCTGCCCGGGGCGGCCGCCGTGCGGCCGGGGACGGCGCAGGGCCGACGTCGCGCCCGGGTCAAGCCCCCACGGTACCGGCCCGGCCCGGGTGTCCGCTGACTGTTCGCGTCAGGTGGACAGGGCGCGGGCGGTCAGCCGGCGCTGCGGCCGCGCCCTGCGTCCCCGCCTGCACAGGCCCCCGTGCACCCGCATCCCTCCCCAGGCCGACGGCGGCCCAGGACGCCGCCCGCCCCACCACGCCAGGCTGGCACGGCTGGCACCATGCGTCGCCCCGCCCCGCTTCCCGCGGCCTTGCCTGACGGTCCCTTCACCGCCGCGCAGGCGAGGGCCGCCGGCATCGACCGCAACCGGCTGCGTCGCTCCGACGTCGAACGCCTCGCCCGGGGCCTCTACCGCCGGCGTGAGGCCACCCCGGCCGCCGTCGAACGCCCCGTGGCCGGCTCCTCCCCCTACCGGTGGAGCACCCCGCTCTCGGCCACCCAACACGAGCTCCTGCTGCGACTCGCCCGGCACCGCGCCACCACGGTGGTGTCGCACCAGACCGCGGCCCGCGCCCGGGAGATCTGGCTGCCGGAGCGACTGGACGCGGGGGACGACGTCCACGTGAGCCGCCCGCGAGACCGTGGCCAGCTCTCCCTCCCCGGCGTCACCTCCCACCGAACAGCGCTCCCGCCCGCGGACGTGGAGCGCGTGCGGATCGGCGGCCTGGCCTGGTACGTCACCGCCCCGCCCCGTCTCTGGGTCGACCTCTCGGCCCTGCTCGACGACGACGAGCTCGTCATCCTCGGCGACCATCTCGTCCGCCGGGCGCAGCTGTCCGGCGGCCCGGACGCCGCCGAGCGGACCCGGGCGGCCCTGGCCCAGGCGGCCGAAGCGAGCCCGTCCGCGCACAACCGACGACGACGGCTCCGCACCACCGCCACACTGGTCCGGGTGGGGGCGCACTCGCCGAAGGAGACGCGGCTGCGGCTCGCGCTGAGGGCCGCCGGGCTCCCCGAGCCCGCACTGCAGCTCGAGGTCTGGGACCCGGAGTTCTCCCTGCACCACCCCGCGACGGCGGACCTGGGCTATCGGCAGGCGAGAGTGGCCCTGCACTACGACGGCGGCCACCACGGCGCGGATCGCCAGATCGACCGCGACGTGCAGCGCAACGCGGCCTTCGAGCGACGGGGCTACCGGAACATCACCGTGTCCTCCTCCGACGCTCGCCGCGGATTCACGCGCGTGATCGTGGAGGTGCGCCGTCACCTCGGGGACGCCGGCGGCCTGTCACGCAAGGAGTCGGAATGGGGCGGAGATCCGGCATCAGAGCGACACCACGCGTGACAGGTCGGCCACGCCGGGCCACGCCGGGCCCCCGGTCAGCTGTACACGTGCGGGGCGAGCGTGCCCACGAAGTCCAGGTTGCGGTACTTCTCCGCGTAGTCCAGGCCGTAGCCCACCACGAACTCGTTGGGGATGTCCCGCCCGACGTACTTCACGTCGATGTCCACCTTCATGGCCTCCGGCTTGCGCAGCAGGGTGCAGATCTCGACCGAGGCCGGGCCGCGGGACTCCAGGTTGGCCTTGAGCCAGGACAGGGTCAGGCCGGAGTCGATGATGTCCTCGACGATCAGGACGTGCCGGCCCGTGAGGTCCGCGTCGAGGTCCTTGAGGATGCGCACCACGCCGGAGGACTTGGTGCCGGAGCCGTAGGAGGAGACCGCCATGAAGTCCAGCTCCACGTGGGAGTGCAGGGCGCGGGTGAGGTCGGCGACCACCATCACGGCGCCCTTGAGCACGGCGACGATGAGCAGGTCCTTGTCCGCGTAGTCGCGGTCGATCTGGCGGGCCAGGTCCGTGATCGTGTCCTGCACGTCCTCGCGGGACATGAGGACGTGGGTGAGATCGTTCTGGACATCCTGTGCGTCCATGCGCCGCTCCTGGTGAGTGCTCGTGCGGGAATGCCGGGCCGGGCCGCAGTCAGGGACCGGGCAGGCAGGGGATGAGGTCCAGTCTGGCACACGCCCGATGCGCGGCCACCCCGCCGGGCAGCTCCACCGGACCGGCCGACGTGCACCCCGCGCGGGCGCCCGTCACGAGGGCGTCCACCGCGAGGATCCGTTCGCGGGGCGGGGCCTGCCCTCCCGCGGCGCGGGCGGCGCGCGCGATCACGCGGTGGCGCACGGCGGCGGGCAGCGCGGCCAGGGCGTCCAGATCCAGGGAGACGACGCGCGGGTCCCGGGCGGGCGGGTCGACGCGCAGCCGGGTGACCTCGGCGCCGGCCCATGCCTCGAGGGCCGCGGCGTCCTCGGCCGCGATGGCCGCGGTGCGCACCAGCCCGGCCCGCACGCCGGGGCCGAGGCCGGCGTCGGGGTCCTCGAGTGCGGGCAGCACGCGGGTGCGGACCCGCGAACGCAGCAGCGCGGGATCGCGGTTGTGCGGGTCCTCGAACCAGGTCAGCCCGGCCCAGCGGCAGATCGTCTCGGTGTCCGCCCGGGTCAGGCCCAGCAGCGGGCGGGCGACGGCGGCCCCGCCCGGCAGCGTCCCGCGCGCCGGGATCCCCGCGAGGGACCGCGTGCCGGAGCCGCGCGCGAGCCCGAGGAGGACCTGTTCCGCCTGGTCGTCGGCGGTGTGGGCGGTGAGGACGACGGCGGCGCGCCCCTGCCCCGCGTCCCGGGCGGCGGCGGCGAGGGCCTCCCGGCGGGCACGCCGGGCGTCGGCCTCGGGGCCGTCGCCGGTGCGGGCCACCTCGACCCGCGTGACGGTGACCGGGGTCAGACCGAGGATGCGGGCGACGTCGGCGGCGGCCGCTGCCACCGCGTCGCTGCCCGACTGCAGCCCGTGGTCCACCACGGCCGCGCCGATCGGGCCGAGCCGCGCACCGTCCCGGGTGCCCACGAGGACGGCGCAGGCCACGGCGAGCGCGAGGGAGTCGGCGCCGCCGGAGAGGGCGACGAGCCCGCGGGGGCGATTCCCCGCCCGGCCCGGCCCGGCATCCGCGCGACAGGACCCGTCGCCCGCGAGGGCCTCCCGCACCGCCGCGACGGCCCGGTGCAGGGGCTCGGGCCAGCGGGTGCGCGGCGGCCATGCGCCGACCGCGGGCAGGCCGCCGGCCCCGCCCGCCGGCGTCGGCCCCGGGTCCCGCGCCTCAGGCCTGGGCACGGATGCGCGCCACCCACGTCTCGGGGGCGTGGAGCTCGGCCTCGCTCGGCAGCAGCTCGGGGGCGTCCCAGACCACGTTGAACCCGGCCATGCCGAGCTGGGCCACGGCGGCGGCCACGAACCTCTGGCCGTCGCGGTACTGGGCCATCTTCGCGTCCATGCCCAGCACGCGGCGGAGCATGCGGTCCAGGGGCGAGCGGCGGTCGCCGCGCTCGTCGAAGCGGCGGCGGATGGTCTTGACGGAGGACACGACGGAGGAGTCGACGCCGTCCATCACCACGTTCGCGTGCCCCTCGAGCAGGGACATCACGGCCGTCAGCCGGGACAGGCGCTCCCGGTCCTCCTCGTCCTGGATCGCACCGAGCAGGCCCGGCGTGGGGCGGGCCGGGGCCGCGTCCTGCGCGTCGTGTCCGTCCCGCGCCCCAGTCCGGCCGGCGTCGGCCTCCCGACCCAGCGGGTTCGCCGCCGCGAGCGCGGTGCGCAGGCGCTCGGGCAGGGACTCGGCCTTGTCGAACAGGCCGACGGTGAGCGCCGTGATCTCGGCCCGCAGGTGCTCGCGCAGCCAGGGCGCGGCCGCGAACTGCACGCGGTGGGTCTGCTCGTGCAGGCACACCCAGAGGCGGAAGTCCGCCGGGTCCACGTTGATCTCCGCGCGCACCTGCGCGACGTTCGGGGCCACGAGCAGCAGGCGTCCGCCGGCGGGGCCGCCCGCCGTCCCCCCGGGGCCGGGCAGCGCGATGAACGGGTCGTACTGGCCGAGGATCCTCCCGGACATCCAGGCGAGGATCCCGCCCATCTCCAGGGCGGTGGCATGCCGGGTGACGCGGGTGGTGGCAGCGGCGTGCTCGCGGGGCCGGGTGTCCCGCAGATGCGCGAACGTGGGGTCCAGCAGCGTGGCGAAGGACTGGGTGGCGGCGCGCGACCAGGTGGGGCGGTCCACCACGAGCACCTGCGAGTCGCGCAGGTCCCGTGCCGCCTCGAGCCCGGTCAGGCGGTGGACGTGCGGCACGGCGGCCTCCGCGGCGGCGCGCAGGCCTTCTGCCTCGCGCGTCGCCTCGCGCGGCGTGAACCGGGGCCCGGCGGCGGCGAGGGACCGGGCGGTCCGTGCTGCGAAGGCCCAGTCCACCGGGTGGGCGACGGCGGGGCCCGGCTCGGCGGGGGCGCCCGGCTCGGCGTCCGCGGCGGCGCGGGGGCGGTCGGTCGCGTGGTCGTCGCTCATGGGCTCCATCAGATCACAGGCCCCGAACCTCGGATCAGAGCCCGGCGACGGCGCTGACGGCCTCGTCGACCGCCGCGCGCGCGGGCTCCAGCTTCCACTGCAGATCCGAGCAGATGATGCTGAACGCGAGGACCCGCCCGGACGTCGTGGTGACGGTGCCGGTGAGGGAGACCGTCTGGTCGAGCGTGCCGGTCTTCGCGGCCACGGCCTGCCGCGCAGGGGCATCCGGGAACCGGTCGCCGAGGGTGGAGTCCTCGCCGGGCCGCGGCAGGCCCTCCAGCACGGTGCCCAGGGCGGGCGTGCGGGCCACCCCGGCCACGACGCCGGCCAGCTGGCCCGCGCTGACGCGGTTGTCCGGGGACAGGCCCGAGGAGTCCACGAGCGCCATCCCGGCGGTGTCCACGCCGAGGTCCTCGGCGGTGGCCGTCAGCAGCTGCGTGGCGCCCTCGTGGGTGGCCGGCAGGTCCGTGGCGGGCGCGGCCGTGTGGGCCAGGGCCTCGACCACCTGGTTCTCCGAGTGGGCCAGCAGGTACGCGACCTGCTGGCCCACGGGTGCGGACTCCACGGCCGCGACGGGGGCGGCGGCGAGGACCGTGGCGCGCGGCACCTCGGTGGCCGGGAACGTGTCCCGCAGACCCACCTCGAGGTCGGCGCCGGAGGCGGCCACCGCGTCGTCGAGCGCGGCCTGGAAGGTGAGCGCGGCGAACTGCGCCGGGTCCTCGATGCGGTCCTCCCCGGTGCCAGGGGCCTCACGGCCGCCGTAGGTGGCCAACGGCTGCACCGGCGCGATGTTGCCGCTCTCCGGGATGTCCGACGTCCAGCGCGGGTTCAGGGCCGTGCGGTCCGCGAAGAGCCGCAGGTCCGTGCTGACCACCACCCGCCCGGTGACGCCGTCCTCGACCAGCCCGGCCACGGTCCGCTCCGCGAGGGTGCGCAGGCCCGCGCGTCCGGAGACGGCCTTCGAGTCCGAGGCGCCCGTGCCCAGCAGCACGTCGCCGCCGCCCACGAGCACCAGCTCGGTGGCCGCGCCGTCCGCGGTGGGCTGGGCCACCACGGTGGTCTGCAGGGTCGTCTCAGGACCCAGGGCGGAGACGATGGCCGCGGCGGCGAGCACCTTGAGCGAGGACGCGGGGGCCACGGGCTCGTCCGCGTCCCGCGCGTAGAGCACCTCGCCGGTGGCCAGGTCGCGGAACTCGGCGGAGACCGTGCCCGGGGACGTCTCCAGCCCCGGCTCGACGGCGGCCGCCACCTCGGCCGCGGTGGGGCCGGCGGACGGGGACGACGACGTCGGCGCGGCGGTCGAAGTCGAGGCGGACGCGCTCGACGGGGCCGTCGGCGCGGTCACGGGACCGCAGGCGACCAGGACGGCCGCGAGCGCGGCCAGGAGGACGGCGGGGAGCGAGCGGCTCCGGCGGTGTTCCGTGCGTCGATCCCGACGCCCAGCGCGCCCCGTGTCCACCTGTCCCATGCGTCCATCATGACGGACGCCCCCGGTAGGCTGACGGCAGCACCGCCGGGCGGCGCCGCGCCGCCCGGACACCCCACCCTCTGTGCGAAGGAGAGTCATGGCGCACGACGTCACCATCGAGATCCCCGCGGGCTCCCGCGTGAAGTACGAGTTCGACCACGAGACCGGCCGCCTGCGCCTGGACCGCGTGCTCTTCACCTCCATGCAGTACCCCACGCACTACGGCTACTTCGAGAACACCCTCGGCGAGGACGGCGACCCGCTGGACGCCCTCGTGTACCTGCCGGGCTTCGACCTGGTGCCGGGCTGCGTCGTCGAGGCCCGCCCGATCGGCGTGTTCAACATGACCGACGACGGCGGCGGCGACGCCAAGCTGCTGTGCGTCCCGGCGGACAAGCGCTACGACCACATCACCGAGCTCGAGCACGTGGAGGAGTCCCTCAAGCAGGAGATCGAGCACTTCTTCACCCGCTACAAGGACCTGGAGCCGGGCAAGTGGGTCAAGGCCGAGGGCTGGGAGGGCCGCGCGGCGGCCGAGGCCGAGCTCGAGGCCTCCATCCAGCGCTTCAACGCCGAGGGCGAGGAGTCCCCGACCGACGAGCCCCAGGGGCGCGACGTGGACACCGAGGAGGCACAGCCGGCCACCGAGGAGGGCGAGCCCCAGGGCCGCTGACCCCCGCACCGCCCACGCGCGCGACGCCGGCCGCTCACCCCTCGGGGTGGGCGGCCGGCGTCGTCTGCGGGCTGGCAGAATCGACGACCATGTTCGTGCTCACCATCAACCAGCGGGACACCCTCGACGCCGGCGACCGCGTGGACACGTTCCTGCGCGCCCTCCAGGACGTGCCGGGGCTGGACGACGCCGTCGTGCTCCCGTTCCAGCGCGCCGTGGGCGACGAGCTGATCGGCGCCGTCGAGGACCCGCGCGTCGCCGTGGACGTGGCGCTGCGCGCCCTGCGGCAGCGCCGCTGGAACGTGGGGGTCGGCGTCGGGACGGTGACGCACGCGGACGGTGCGGCGGGCGCGCCCGCCTCCGGGGACCTGCACGACGCCGGCGGGCCCGGTCTCGCGGCGGCGCGGCGGGCCGTGGAGGCGGCGGCCGTGTCCACCGCGCGGATCCCGTTGGCCGTGCGCGGCCGCGACGAGGAGGCGGCCGCCGAGGCCGAGGCCGTGCTGCGACTCGTCGGGCAGCTCGTGTGGTCCCGGACCGACGCCGAGTGGGCGGTGCTGGACCTGCTGGTGCCCGGCGTGCGCGGCCAGCAGAAGCCGGCGGCCGCCGCGCTCGGGATCACGGCGCAGGCCGTCTCGCAGGCGGTGCAGCGCTCCTACTGGAACGAGGAGCACGCCTGCCGCCCCGCCGCCGCGCGGCTGCTCACGCTGGCGGGGGGCTGACCCGGCGGCCCGGGCCGGTCGCGCCGCTCAGGCCGCGGCCGGCTCCTCGAGGAGCGAGCGCAGCACCGTGGCGAGCCCGTGCTCGTCCACGTGCCCGGTGACCTCGTCCGCGGCGGCCACGACCTCCTCCACGGCCTGGCCCATGGCCACGCCGCGGCCGGCCCAGCGCAGCATCTCGATGTCGTTGCGGCCGTCGCCCACGGCCACGGTGTCCTCGGGGGCCACCTTCAGCACGGTGCGCAGCGCCTCGAGCCCGGAGGCCTTGGTCACGCCCGCCGCGGCGACGTCGAGCCACGCCGTCCAGCCCACGGAGTAGGTCACGCCGGACAGGCCGATGCCCTCCACCGCGCGACCGAACTCCTCGGCGGAGGAGTCCGTGGAGAACACCACGAGGCGCACGGCCGTGGTGTCCATGAGCTCCTCGAACGTGACGCCCTCCGCGGCCACGCCGAAGGACATGTCCTGGAACCGCTCGGTGGAGCGGAAGGTGCCGTCCGGCAGCTCGAGCGCGTACTTGGCGCTGGGCAGGCGGTGGCGCAGCTGGGTCAGGACCGAGCGCGGGTCGAAGGTGCGCAGGTCCGTGACCTCGTAGCCCTCCTCCAGCTCGGGGTCCAGGCGCAGCGTGACGCCGCCGTTGGAGCACACCATGAAGCCGGCGCCGATCCCCAGGGAGCGGGCCACGGGCAGGGTGGCCGCGCGGGAGCGGCCCGTCGCGATGACCACGTGGTGCCCGGCGTCCAGCACGGCCCGCACGGCCGCGCGCACGGGCTCATGCAGATGGCCGTCATGGTCCACGATCGTTCCGTCCACGTCCAGGCACACGAGCTTCTTCGTCATGACCTCCACCCAACCACACGGCCCGGACACGACGGCGACGCGCGGGTGAACCGCAGGGGCGCCGCAGGGGCGCCGCGGGGCGGGCGGGCGAGGCGACCGGCGCCGCGGGGGACGACGTCGTCCGTTCAGACCAGCTCGAAGCGCTCCATCCCGCCGAGGTAGGGACGCAGCGCGGCGGGCACGGTGACCGAGCCGTCCGCGTTCTGGTGGTTCTCCAGGATCGCCACGATCCAGCGGGTGGTGGCCAGGGTGCCGTTGAGCGTGGCCACCATGCGGGTGCCGCCCTTGGAACCGTCCTCCGTGCGGACCCGCTCGCGGATGTTGAGACGGCGGGCCTGGAACGTGGTGCAGTTCGAGGTGGACGTCAGCTCGCGATAGGTGCCCTGCGTGGGGACCCAGGCCTCGCAGTCGAACTTGCGGGCGGCGGAGAGGCCGAGGTCGCCGGCGGCGATGTCGATCACGCGGTACGGCACCTCGATGGCGCCCAGCATCCGCTCCTCCCACGCCAGCAGGCGCTCGTGCTCCGCCTCCGCGTCCTCCTGTGCGGCGTAGATGAACATCTCCAGCTTGTTGAACTGGTGCACGCGGATGATGCCGCGGGTGTCCTTGCCCGCCGAGCCCGCCTCACGCCGGTAGCACGTGGACCAGCCGGCGTACCGGACGGGGGCGCTCACGTCCATGATCTCGTCCGCGTGGTAGCCGGCCAGGGCCACCTCGGAGGTGCCCACGAGATACAGGTCGTCGCGCTCCAGGCGGTAGATCTCGTCGTCGTGCTCAACGTCGAAGCCGGTGCCCTGCATGGTCTCCGGACGCACCAGGGTGGGCGGGATGACCGGCACGAAGCCGTTCTCCAGGGCCAGGTCCAGGCCCAGCTGCATCAGGGCGAGCTCGAGACGCGCGCCCACGCCCTTGAGGAAGCTGAACCGGGCGCCGGACACCTTCGCGCCGCGCTCCATGTCGATCGCCCCGAGCAGCTCGCCGAGCTCGAGGTGGTCGCGCGGCTCGAAGCCCTCGGCGGCGAAGTCGCGCGGGGTGCCGACCTCCTTGAGGACCACGAAGTCGTCCTCGCCGCCGGCCGGGACGCCGTCGACGATCAGGTTCGGGAAGGCACGCTGCAGCTCCGCGAGGCGGGCCTCGGCCGCGCCGGCGGCCGACTCGGCCTCCTTCACGCGCGCGGCCAGGTCCTTCACCTCGGCCAGCAGGGCCTGCTTCTCCTCGCCCTTCGCCTGGGCGACGCGCTTGCCGAAGGCCTTCTGCTCCGCGCGCAGCTGCTCGAAGCCCGCGATGGACGAGCGGCGGGCCGCGTCCGCCTCGACCACGCGGTCCACGAGGGACGCGTCCTCCCCGCGCGCCTCCTGGGAGGCGCGGTACTTCTCGGGCTGCTCGATGAGGTCCTTGACGTCGATCACGTGCGCCAGCCTAGCGGGCGGGGCCGACGCCTAGACTCGGGGCATGACTCCCGAGTGGTGGATGGCGCTGGCCGCCCTGGTGCTCCTGGCCGTGCTGATCGTCGTCGTGGTGGTGCTGGCGGCGCGCCAGGTCCGCCTCGGCGTGCAGCACAAGCGGATGCGTCTCCGGGTGGACGCCCTCGACGCGCGGGTGGGCGGCGTGCAGCGCCGGCTGGAGAAGGTGCCCGGCATCGGCACGGGCCGCCACGAGGTCGCGCTGGTGCTGAACCCCATCAAGACGAACGCGGGCCAGGTGCGGCGCGAGCTCGAGCGGCTCGCGGAGGCGGAGGGCCTCGGCGAGGTGCTCGTGCTCGAGACCCAGGAGGACGATCCCGGCACCGCGATGGCGCGGCAGGCCCTCGGCGCCGGCGCCCGGCTCGTGATCGCCGCGGGCGGCGACGGCACGGTCCGCACCGTGGCCGAGCAGCTGGCCGGCACCGACGTCGCCCTCGGCGTGGTGCCGCTGGGCACCGGGAACCTGCTGGCCCGCAACCTGGACCTGCCGATCAACGACGTCGAGCAATGCCTGCGGATCGCCGTGGGGGGCCGGCAGCGACGCATCGACACCGTGGACGTCCGCTTCACGCACGAGGACGGGCGCGTCACCCGGCAGACCTTCACCGTGATCGGTGGCGCCGGCTACGACGCGGACATCATGGGCGACACCAAGGATGAGCTGAAGGATCTGGCCGGCTGGCTGGCCTACAGCGAGGCCGGCATACGGCACCTGCGCGGCAAGCGGCACGAGGTGACCGTGGCCCTCGACGGCGGTCAGCCCCGCCGGTTCAAGGTGCGCACCGTGATGGTGGCCAACTGCGGGATGCTCACGGGCGGCGTCGAGCTGCTGCCCCAGGCCAAGCTCGACGACGGCCTCCTCGACGTCATGGTCCTCTCGCCCCGGCACGCGCTCGACTGGGCGCGGATCGCCGTGAAGACCGTGACCCGGTCTCGCAGCTCCATCCCCGTGATGCACACGGAGCAGGCGCAGCGCGTGAAGGTGGAGTTCGCCGAGCCGATGCCCTCCCAGCTCGACGGCGACGCCACCGGGGTCATCACCGCCCTCGACGCCCGCGTGCAGCCGGACTCGCTCGTCGTGATGCTCGTGGCCGAGGACGACGCCTCCGTCCGCGACGACGGCGTCTCCGCCGCCGCCCCCGTCCCGCAACCGGCCCCCCGCATCTGATC
>NZ_JABFBB010000007.1:279764-290174 GCF_017168555.1 Micrococcus sp. KRD012 | reverse complement strand
CCCCGCATCTGATCCCCCGTCCCCGCTTTCGTTCGGGAAACGGCGGCTTCCCCAGCACTTTCGTTCGGGAAACGGCGGCTTCCCCAGCGCTTTCGTTCGGGAAACGGGCGCCGGGGCGACGCGCGGACGGGAAGCACGACGACGGCCCGTCGTCGTGGTGATCGTCCCGTTTCGGCCACGAAAGGGGCCTAGGAACCTCCCGTTTCGTCAACGAAAGTCCCTCGGGGGCCGCCGTTTCCCGAACGAAAGTGGCCCGGGGGCCGCCGTTTCCCGAACGAAAGTGCTGCACCGCCTCAGCGGGAGCGGAGGGACTCCACCCAGGCGCGGCCGGAGCGATACGCGGCGTCGGTGAACTCGGCCGGCACCCTCGTGGGCACGGGCTCGGCCTGCGCGTACGAGCCCAGGAACCGCAGGTCGGGGTACTCCCGGTACAGGGCCGCGAGCGCATCACCCACGCGGGCCTCCGCCAGGTGCCCCTCGAGGTCGAGGGAGAAGAAGTACCGCCCGATGCCCTCGCCGGTCGGCCGGGACTCGATGCGGGAGAGGTTCACCCCGCGCGTGGTGAACTCGGCCAGGATCTGCCCGAGGGCGCCGGGCCGGTCCTCCGGCAGCGGCACCACCAGCGTGGTCTTGTCCGCTCCCGTGGGCGCGGGCAGGGCCGTCGGCCGGGAGAGCAGCACGAAGCGCGTCACGGCGCCCGGCACGTCCTCGATCCGCTCGGCGAGCACCGGCAACCCGGTCTGCTCGGCCACGAGCGGGGCGCACACGGCGGCGTCGAAGTCGCCCTGGGCCACGAGGCCGGCCCCGGCCGCCGTCGACGGGGCGGGCGTGAAATCCACACCCGGCAGCGCCGTCTCGGCCCAGCCGCGCACCTGCGCCCAGGCGTGGGGGTGCGTGGTCACGCGCCGCACGTCCTCCATCGCGACGCCGGGCCGGCCCACGAGCACGAAGCTGATGGGCACGTGCACCTCCGCGAGGATCTGCAGCGTCTCCCCGAGGGCGATCTCGTCCACGGTGGCGGAGACGCCGCCCTCCACCGAGTTCTCGATGGGGACGACGGCGCGGTCCACCTCCCCCCTGCGCAGCGCCGCCACGGCGCTCAGCACGGAGCCCGCAGACACGAACTCGGCCTCGGCCGGGTCCGCCACCTTGCGCAGGGCGGCCTCGGTGAAGGTGCCGGCCGGGCCGAGGAAGGCGTAGCGCAGGCGCGACGGCGTCGCGTCAGCGGAGCCCGTCCCCGTCACTTGACGGTGGGCTCGGCGTCGCCGTCGGCCTCCATCGGCTTGCCGGCCTCGAGCCACGCGCCGGAGCCGCCGGCCACGTTGATGGCCGAGTAGCCGCGGCCGGTCATGAACTCGGCGGCGCGGGCGGAGCGGCCGCCGGTGCGGCAGATCAGGTAGTAGTCCGTGTCCGGGTCCAGCTCCTCGAGCCGGTCCGGCAGCTGGCCCAGCGGGATGTGCTGGGCGCCGGCGGCGCGGCCCAGGGCCCACTCGTCGTCCTCGCGGACGTCCAGGATGGTTGCATCGGCGGGGATCTCGTTCACATCGACGGTCTCGAAGGCGCTCATGGCTTCAGCGTAGCCACCCGCCCGGACGTCCCAGGAAGGCCCCGCCGTCCATGACCCGGGCCACGCCCGTTAGGCTCGGCCGCATGCAGACCTCCGACGCCGCACCCGCCGCCGACGACGACGACCGCACCCCCTCTGCCCCCGGCCCAGCCCGGCTCCTGGACCGCTCGGCCGTGCGCCTGCGGGAGGACCTCGCCGCCGGGGAGCTGAGCGCCCGGGAGGTCACGGAGGCCGCCCTCGCCGCGGCCCAGGCCCACGCGGACCTCGGCGCGTTCGCCCTCCTCGACGCCGAGGGGGCCCGGACCCGTGCGGCCGAGCTGGACGCGGCCCACCCGCGCGTCGCGCCCCGGGCCGTGCCCGGTCCGCACACCTCCCCCGCCCCGGACGACGACGGCGCCCCCGCCTCCCTGCACGGCCTTCCGCTGGCGTACAAGGACCTGATCGACGTGCGCGGGATGCCCACGCGGTTCGGCTCCGCCCTGCTGGCCGACGCGCCGCCGGCCGCGCAGGACGACCCGCTCGCGCTCCGCCTGCGCGGGGCCGGCACCGTCACCCTCGGCAAGACGACCGTGCCCGAGTTCGGCCTGGACTCCTACTCGGAGAACCTCGTCACGGCGCCGGCCCGCAACCCCCTGGACCCCACCCGCACCGCGGGTGGCTCCTCGGGTGGGGCCGCGGCCGCCGTCGCCGCGGGGATCCTGCCGTTCGCCCCGGGCTCGGACGGGGGCGGGTCCATCCGCATCCCCGCCGCGGCGTGCGGGCTCGTGGGCCTCAAGCCCGGTCGCGGGGAGCTGCCGATGGACGAGCACGCGGACACGGTCCGCAACCTCACGGTGTCGGGCCCGCTGGCCCACACGGTCGAGGACGCCGCCCTGCTCTACGACGTGATGCTCACCCCCGAGGGCCTGCCCGGCCGGGTGCTGTCGGACCTGCGCCGCACCGTGGAGACCGCCCGGGCCGGGGACGCCGTCGACGTCCGCCGGATCGGCGTCACCACGGCCTCGCCGTTCGCCCCCGACCTGGAGATCTCCCTGGCCCGGCCCGCCGTCACCGCCCTGACGAAGGCCGCCGCCGCCCTGGACGCGGGCGGTCACGCGGTCGAGGACCTCTCCCCCTACTACGGCGAGGACTATCACCGGGACTTCCGCACGGTGTGGACCGCCGGGCTGCTCCGGGCGCCGCTGCCGGAGGACGCCGAGGCGCACGTGGGCGCGGTGGCCGCGCACTTCCTGCGCACGGCCCGGGCCGCAGGGCGCGCCGAGATCGACGACGCCGCCCACCGGCTCGAGGAGTGGTCACGCGGGGTGCGGGCGCAGTTCGCCGCCGTCGACGTGGTGATGACCCCGGTGCTGGCCACCGCGCCCCCGCCGGTCGGCCACTTCCTGGCGATGGAGCCCGAGGCCAACTACGAGGCGCAGTGCGCGTTCACGCCCTACACCTCGATGGTCAACGTGCTCGGCCTGCCCGCGGTCGCGGTGCCCGTGCTCCGGGACGAGCGGGGCCTGAACTGGTCCGTCCAGCTCATCGGCCGGCCCGGCACGTCTGCACCCCTGCTCGCCCTGGCCGCGCATCTCGAGCTGCTGCTGGCCGGCTGAGCCGGCCGGTCAGGTCGAGGTGTAGTCGCCCAGGGACATGCCGGCGATCACCAGGATCACGAGGAACACGACGGCGAGCAGCAGCAGGGCGAGGGACACGTAGTTCATCACGAGGCCGGCGATCGCCATGCCGCGGCCGTGGGGCTCGCGCTTGAGGCCGATGTGGCCGAGGATCACGCCCACGATCGGCGGGAGGAGGAACGTGAACCCGCCCACCACGGAGATGATGCCGAGGATCATGGATGCCACCGAGCGGCCGACGCCGTCGGTCTGGCCGGGCTGCAGTGGGGTCCCGTAGCCGTGGCCGGGCGTGCCCTGCCCGTAGGGCATGTCTGACAATCGTTTTGACCATGCGATCACAGCATTCAGGACCACAGCGGCCCTGTAGATGATCGCGTACTTGTCATACCGGGTCGCCAGGCCCCGCCACTGCTTCAGGTGCGCGTACTGGCGCTCGATGACGTTGCGGCCCTTGTAGGCGGCCGCGTCGAGGCTGACGGGGCGCCCGCCGCGGGCACCGCGCCGTCTGCGGTGGCCCTGCTGGTCGGCCGGTTCGGGGATGACCGCTTTGATCCCACGGGCGCGTAGGTGGGTGCGGATCGCCCGGGAGGAGTACGCCTTATCGCCCAGCACGGCCTCGGGGCGGGTCCGGGGCCGCCCTACTGGCCGGGTCACGCGCAGCTGCTCCAGAAGAGGAAGCAGCATCGGGGAGTCCCCTGCCTGGCCGGGGGTGATCAGGCTGACCAGCGGCAGCCCGGTCCCATCGACGAGCTGATGGATCTTCGTGCTCAGCCCGCCACGGGAGCGCCCGATGCCGTGATCGGCCGGCTCCTCACGCGGATTCTTGTAGTTCGATCCATCCCCCTGTGTGGCGGGTGATGTTCGTCGCGTGCTGGTGGGCGCGGGCGATCGTGGAGTCCACCGAGACCGACCAATCGATCAGGCCTTCGGCGTCAGCGGCGGCGGTCAGCGTGGCCAGCACCGTGTCCCATGTGCCTTTTTCGGCCAAGCGCCGATGCCAGGTCCACACGGTCTGCCAGGGCCCGTAGACCTCGGGCAGATCCCTCCAAGCGATTCCGCACCGGTACCGGTAGATGATCGCCTCCACCATGGTGCGGGCGTCGGCGAACGGCCTGCCGGCGCGGCCGGTCCGGGTCGGGAGCATCGGGGCGATCAACTCCCATTGGGCGTCGGAGAGCATCTGGAACCGGGACATGTCCCCAGGGTCTCAGCTGACTCGTGCATCTATTCTCAGACACGCCCTAGCCGTAGGCGGGGACGGTGTTCGCGTCCTGGCCGTAGCCGTACGGCTGCCCGTAGGCGGGGCGGGTCTGCCCCTCCTGCTCGGCGTACGAGGGGGCCCGGTCCCAGGCGGCGCGGTCGGCGTCGCCGGCCGGGGCGTCGGGCCAGCCGGCGGCGGAGGAGCCGGTGCCGGAGGAGCCCGCACCGGCCTCGGACCCGTACCAGCTCGGCCGGGCGGCCTCACGGCGCGGGTCGTGGGAGGCGTGGGGGTCGGTCATGACGGTCCTTCCGGTTCGGGGCGTCGCGGTCCGGTGCCGAGTCTAGGCGGTGCCCCCGGACCCGGCCCGGCCCCGCACCCCTGCTCCACGGCCGGCCTCACCCGGGCCGGCCCACCGCCTTGAGGTACCCGGAGAACCCGCCGGGGGTCCGCCCCTCCAGGCGGGACGAGGTGAGCACGCGGGTGGTGTCGGTGGCGATCACGCGCACCCGGCGGCCCTCACCACCGTCGCGCTCCCCCGCCAGGGCCCGCACGGCCTCGGCCAGGCCGACGTCCTCGTGCTCGGCCACCGGCGGGAATCCGCCCACGGCCTCGTAGAGCGACCACGGCAGCCCCAAGTTCGCCCCGTGCACGTGCGCGTGCCCCTCCTCGTGCCGGTAGCCGCGGAGCCAGGCCTGCCGCAGCGGTCCCTGGCGCACGTCCACCGTGCCCAGCACGAGCGCCTCGTCGCGGCCGGCGGCCACGGTCTGCGCCAGCAGCCAGTCGGCGGGGACGCGGCTGTCCGCGTCGGTGGAGGCGAGCCAGAGGCGCTCGGCGGGCACGTCGGGGAACAGCGCGCGGGCCCGGCGGGCGCCCTCGAGGCGGGCCCGCCCGACGCCGGCCTGCCCGGCGGTCGGCTCCCCCAGTTCGAGGACGTGGATGCGCGGGTCGGCGGCGCGGGCCTCGAGGGCGGCGGCCACCGTGGCGTCGTCGCAGCGGTCCGCGGCGACCACGACCGCGGCCGTGCCCTGCGCGTGGTGCTCCTCCCAGCGGTCCAGGGCGGCGGCGAGGGCCGCGAGCGCGGCCGGCAGCCGCTCCTGCTCGTCCTTGGCGGGCACCACGACGACGGCGTGGGTCGCGGCGGCGGCCCGCACGTGGAGGCTGAGCCGGAAGTCGTCCTCCACGAGCTCGG
Organism: Micrococcus sp. KRD012; assembly: GCF_017168555.1. Taxonomy (NCBI): domain Bacteria; kingdom Bacillati; phylum Actinomycetota; class Actinomycetes; order Micrococcales; family Micrococcaceae; genus Micrococcus; species Micrococcus sp. KRD012. Next base: position 284,601 of record NZ_JABFBB010000007.1, on the reverse strand, counting down.
TGCGCAGCCGCCAGCGCGGGTCGGCGGCGACGCGCGCGTGCACGGCGTCCCCGTCCAGCGGCCAGCCCTCGATGGGGTGGCGCCAGTGGCACAGCAGCAGCTCGCCGCCGGGGGCGAGCGCGGCGTCGGCATCGTCGATCAGCGCGTCGAGCTCCTCGGGCTGCAGGAAGTAGCCGATCTCAGAGGCGATCACGAGGTCCGCGCCGGCGACGTCGGCCGGCCAGTCCGCGGGCAGCACGGCGCGGCGCACCTCGGCGTGCGGCGCGCCGGACAGCCGGGCGGCGGCGCGCTCGACGGCGGTGGGGGACGCCTCGAGGCCGACCACGCGGTCCGCGCGCGCGGCCACGTCCGCGGTGAGCACGCCGATGGACGCGCCCGCCTCCACCACGGTCCCGTAGCGGGGCCGGGGCAGGGCGGCGAGGGTGAGCGCCCGCTTGCGGGCCTCGTACGACGAGCTGAGGTAGCGCCACGGGTCCTCCTGGGCCCGGTAGAGCCGGTCGAAGACGGCGGCGGCCCGGTGGGCGTCGGCGTCGTCGGGGCCGGAGACGCGGTGGGCCTCGAACGGGCGCTCGTGGTGGGCGAGCACGGCGGGGCCGAGGATCGCCTCGTCACCGGGCGCGTCGGAGAGGGGCCGGACCTGGGAGGCGTGCGCGTCGAGGGCGGCACGGCGGGCGGCCCGGTCGTCGTCGGTGAGCGGCAGCCGTCGGTAGCGGCGGGCGGGCAGGTCGGCCGGGTCGGCCCAGTGCCAGAACCAGATGGGGAAGGCGTAGAGCGGCAGGTCGCACTCGCCCGCGACCGCGCCGACGGCGCGGCCCACGGCCTCGTGGTCCGCGTGGCCGTCGCCGGGGTCGTGGGAGGCGAGCACGGCGGGGCCGGGGTGGGCGTCGAGGGCCGCGGCGACGGCGTCGCGCACGGCGTCCTCGTGCTCGGCCACGCCGGAGTCGGGCAGGGCCAGGGACGCCCACGTCAGCCGGTCCCGCGCCGGAGAGCCGGGGCCTGCGGAGGCGGGCAGGCCGGCGGCGAGGGCGTCGAGGGCGTGCTCCATCTCGTCCCGGCGCAGCCGGACCAGGTCCTCGGGCGTGTGCGTGGGCGAGTGCGGGTGGGAGGCCTCGCCGGCGGTGGCGACCAGCACGTGCACGCGTGCCCCGCCGCGCAGGGCGGAGCGGATCAGGCCGGTGGCGGCGAGGGTCTCGTCGTCCGGGTGCGCCACGGCCACGAGCAGCAGCGTCTGCGCGTCCCAGACGGGCAGGCGCAGCTCCGGCAGCTCGCCGACGCCGCCCTCGGCCCAGGCCGCCTCGGACGTGCCGTCGTCGGTGTGGGAGAAGCTCACCACGTCCAGCCGCCGTCGGTCTCGCCGGTCAGGAGCGCGGCGCCCAGCCGGGCGTCGTCGCGGTGTCCGTGGTGCTGGCGCAGGTAGACCTGCAGGTCGGCGACGGCGCGGGCGTGCGCGGCGCTGCCGGTGAGCGGGCCGGGGCCGGTGGCCTGCCCGACGACGTCCATCACCTCGGTGCACAGCTGCGCCACGGTGCCGCGGATCCGGTCGGCCTCGACCATGCCGCGGCCGTGGTCCAGGCGGCCGGCGTCCACGTCGTCGGCGGCACGGGCCAGCAGGGCGGCCATCGCGTGGAGCAGCCGGTCGACGCGGCCCAGCGCGGCCTGACCGATCTGGTCCGGGCCCGGTCCGCGGCCCTCGGCCTCGGCGGCCACGCGGGCGGCGGTGGCGTTCCGCAGGGTGCGGGCGATGCCGACGGCGCCGCCGAACCACACCGCCGCCACGCCGATGCCGCCCCACGCGAAGCCGGGCCGGCGCAGGTACCACTCGGCGCCGCCGACGGCGCTGCCGGGGACGGCGTCGAAGGCCAGGCCCACCGTGCGGATCGGGGCGAGGCCGAGCGCGGGCCAGGCCGAGTCGGTCTCGGCGACGCCGGGGTGGGACAGGTCCACGAGCACGGCACGGCGGGTGCCGTCCGCCTCCCGGCCGGTCACGACGGCGGCCGCGCACCGGTCCGCGAGCGAGCACCAGGGCTTCTCGCCGTCGAGCAGCCAGGCGGTGTCGGCGCCGTCCGGGGCGGGGCGCAGGGCCGGGGTCCGACCGCCGGACTCGGAGGCGTACACACCGAGCAGCCCGGCCGGGGCGGGGACGCCGGCCTGGGACAGGATCGAGAGCGCGTCCAGATGGGGCTCGAGCACGCGGGCGGCCGAGAGGTCCTGCGCGGCGACGGAGGCGAGCAGCTCCCACTGCTCGCGGGTGCGCCCCGCGCCGGTCAGCGGCAGGTCGAGCGGGGCGGCGTCTTCGCCGGACGCGGCACCGGACGACGCACGGAGCAGCCCGACCATCGCGTCGACGTCGCCGCCGCAGGCCGCGGCGGCCGCGAGGAGGGCCTGCTCGGCCGGGCGGTCCACGGCTCCACCCGGGACGAGACGGACGGGCTCGGGCTGGGCCATGGGTGGGGACCTCCTCGTCGACGGCGCCCGGGCCGGTGCGCCCCGGGGTCGAGGATTCACCGTAGTCAGCACGGGCACGGCGGGGAATGGCCGGTGCGCCGGGGGCGAAGCAGCCCGCTCTTTCTTGACATGTTCCAGAGAACCGGATGGGATCGACTGGCATGGAGACCACGACGCGGGATGAGGACGAGCGCACGCTGCTGCGCGGCGTCGGCCTGCGCGTGACCCGGCCCCGCCTGGCGGTGCTGACCGCCCTCGCCGACCACCCCCACGCGGACGCGTCCACCGTGCTGACCGCCGTGCGTCGGGCCCTGCCCGGCACCTCGCACCAGGCCGTCTACGACTGCCTCCACGCGCTCACCGAGGCCGGGCTCGTGCGCTCCCTGCAGCCCGCCGGCTCTCCGGCCCGCTACGAGATCTGCACGGGCGACAACCACCACCACCTCGTGTGCCGCGGCTGCGGCACGGTCGTGGACGTGCCGTGCCGCACCGGCTCCGCCCCGTGCCTCGACGCCCCCGAGGACCACGGCTTCGCGGTCGACGAGGCCGAGGTCTACTACTGGGGGCTGTGCGCCGGCTGCCGGGAGTGACCGCCGCCGTCGTCCCGCTGGGCCGCGCGTCTTCCCCCGTCCGCCCGCCCGTGCCAAGGTGTGGCACATGACCGAGAACACCGCCGCCCTGCCCGCCGCCGAGCGTCCCGGCACCCCCGCCCTGCCGCAGGACCTCATCGACGTCGACGCCCTCGTGGAGGCGTACCGCACCGGTCACCCGGACGTGACGGACCCGGCGCAGAAGGTCGTGTTCGGCACCTCCGGCCACCGCGGCTCCGCGTTCACGACCTCGTTCAACGACGACCACATCGCCGCCATCACGCAGGCCGTGGTCGAGTACCGCGCGCACCACGGGATCACGGGGCCGGTCCTCGTCGGCAGGGACACGCACGCCCTGTCCGGGCCCGCGCAGGACACCGCCGTCGAGGTGCTGCTCGGCAACGACGTCGAGGTGCTCGTCGACTCCCGCGGCGGCTACACGCCCACCCCCGCCGTCTCCCACGCGATCCTGCACCTGAACGCCGGGCGCGAGCTGTCGCCGTCGGGCTTCGCGGTGGACGGGGACAACGCCGGCCTCGTGGACGGCCTCGTGATCACCCCCTCGCACAACCCGCCCGCGGACGGCGGCTTCAAGTACAACCCACCCCACGGCGGCCCCGCGGACACCGAGGCGACCACGTGGATCGCCGACCGCGCCAACGAGCTGCTCGCCGCCGGGCTGGCGGGCGTGCACCGGGTGGCGAGCGCCGACGTCGCCGGCCACGCGAAGCTGGGCGGCTTCGACTTCCTGGACCGGTACGTGTCCGATCTGCCGCAGGTGATCGACGTGGAGGCGATCCGCGAGGCGGGCGTGCGCATCGGCGCCGACCCCATGGGCGGGGCGTCCGTGGCGTACTGGGGCGAGATCGCCGACCGCCACGGGCTGGATCTGACCGTGGTGAACCCGGAGGTGGACCCGCGGTTCGGGTTCATGACCCTGGACTGGGACGGCAAGATCCGCATGGACTGCTCGTCGCCGAACGCGATGGCCTCGCTGATCGAGCGGATGACCCCGGACGCGGACGGGCAGGCGCCCTTCGACGTCGCCACCGGCAACGACGCCGACGCGGACCGGCACGGGATCGTCACCCCCGACGGCGGGCTGATGAACCCGAACCACTACCTCGCCGTGGCCATCGACTACCTGTACCGCCACCGCGAGCAGTGGCCCCAGAGCGCGGGCGTGGGCAAGACCCTGGTGAGCTCCTCGATGATCGACCGCGTGGCCGGGGACCTGGGCCGCGAGCTCGTGGAGGTGCCGGTGGGCTTCAAGTGGTTCGTGCCGGGCCTGCTGACGGGCACCGGTGTGTTCGGCGGCGAGGAGTCCGCGGGCGCGTCCTTCGTGCAGTTCGACGGCAGCCCGTGGTCCACGGACAAGGATGGGCTGCTGCTGTGCCTGCTGGCCGCGGAGATCATCGCCGTGACGGGCCAGTCCCCGTCCGAGCGGTACCGCGACCTCGTGGCCCTGCACGGCGACCCGGCGTACGCGCGCATCGACGCCCCCGCGACCGCCGAGCAGAAGGCGAAGCTGAAGACCCTCTCCCCCGACGACGTCCCCGTGACCGAGCTGGCCGGCGAGACCATCCTCGCGACGCTGACCAACGCCCCGGGCAACGACGCCCCGATCGGCGGGCTCAAGGTGGTCACGCAGCACGCGTGGTTCGCGGCGCGGCCCTCCGGCACCGAGGACGTCTACAAGATCTACGCGGAGTCCTTCCGCGGCCCCGAGCACCTGACGCAGGTGCAGGCGGAGGCGCAGCGGCTGGTGGACGCGGTCATCGGCTGACCCCCGCCCCATCTCC
>NZ_JABFBB010000007.1:271728-279664 GCF_017168555.1 Micrococcus sp. KRD012 | reverse complement strand
GTGCGACGGCAGGGCGGGGCGCCGTCGTCGTCCCCCGCGCGACCCGCCCTGCCGTCGCACAGGGCGGCTCGGTAGCGTGGCCGGCATGAGCACGCAGCCCCCCGGTCTGACCACCGACTCCCCCGACACCCCCGCCGACGATCCGGTCCGCGAGCCGTTGCCCACCGAGGCCCTGCCGATCGCGCCGGCCGGGCCCCGACCCGAGGAGCCGCGGGCCGCCGTCGAGCGTCTGCGCGCCGCCGCCCGCTCCCGCGCCGCCCACCCCCGCGCGGTGCGGGTGCGCCAGCTCAAGGGCCTGAAGCGGATGCTGACCGAGCACGCGGACCGGTTCGTCGCGGCGCTCGGCACGGACCTGGGCAAGCCGGCCACCGAGGCGCTGATCACGGAGATCGTCTCGGTGCGCTCCGAGGTGGACCACGCGCTGCTGCACCTGACCGACTGGATGGAGCCGCGGCCCGTGAAGCTGCCGCTGGCCCTGCGGCCCGCGAGCGCGGAGGTCCGGCCGCGGCCCAAGGGTCTCGTGCTGGTCATCGGTGCGTGGAACTATCCGGTGCAGCTCGCGCTCGCCCCGGTCGTGGGCGCGCTGGCGGCCGGCAACACGGTGGTGCTCAGCCCGTCGGAGAAGGCCCCGGCCACGGCGGCGGCACTGCGGGAGCTGGTGCCGCAGTACCTGGACTCCGCGCTGGTCTCCGTGGTGGCGGGCGGCAAGGAGTGCAACACCGCGCTGCTGGCGGAGCCGTGGGACCACATCCTCTACACCGGCGGGGAGCGCGTGGGCCGGATCGTCTACGAGGCGGCGGCGAAGACCCTCTCCCCCGTGACGCTCGAGCTGGGCGGCAAGTCGCCGGCGGTGGTGACGCCGTCGCGGAACACGGGCGCGATGGCCCGCCGCATCGCGTGGGCGAAGTTCACCAACGCGGGCCAGACGTGCGTGGCCCCGGACTACGTGCTGGCCGTCGGCGAGGCCGCGCTGCGCCAGGTGACCGCCGAGCTCCCCGCAGCCCTGCGCGAGTTCTACGGCGACGACCCCCGCGCGTCGAGGGATTACGGCCGGCTCATCTCCGCCGAGCACGCGGAGCGGCTGCAGGAGATGCTCCAGGCGGACCTCGACGCCGGCGCCGAGCTGCTCGTCGGCGGCGACGTGGACGTGGCGGGGCGGTACATGGCGCCCACCGTGGTGACGGGCGTCACGCCGGACGGCGCGCTCATGCAGGAGGAGCTGTTCGGCCCGATCCTGCCCGTGCTGACCGTGGACACCTTCCAGGACGCCCTGGACTTCATCGCGGAGCGCCCGCACCCGCTGGCCGCCTACCTGTTCACGGACCGGCCGAGCTACCACCGCGCGTTCGACGACCAGGTGCAGGCCGGTGGCCTCGGCTACGACGTCGGCCTGCTGCACGCCGGCATCGCGACGCTGCCGTTCGGCGGGATCGGCGCGTCCGGGATGGGCGCGTACCACGGCATCCACGGATTCGAGACGTTCTCCCACCTGCGCCCGTCCATCACGAAGTCGGACCAGGTGGACACGCTCAAGACCGCGTACCCGCCGTACGGGCGGATGAAGCGGGCGCTGCTGCCGAAGATGCTCTGAGGGGCGGGGGTCAGCGCTGCGGCCAGAGTCCGCGGCGGGCGTAGACCTCGGCGAGGACGTCGGCGCGGTCGGTCATGATCCCGTCGACACCGAGGTCGAGCAGGCGCTCGATCTCCGCGGGCTCGTCCACGACCCACACGTGCACCGGCAGGCCCGCCGCGTGGCAGCGGCGCACGAAGTCGGCGGTGGCCACGGGCACGCGGCCGTGCCGGACGGGCACCTGCACGCAGTCGACGTCGAGGGCGTACCGGCGCAGCCAGCGGGTCAGTCCCAGCGGGCCCAGCGTCACGAGCGCCGCGATGGCGGCCGCCCCGCCCGACGTCGCCACCCGCTCCGGCCCGTACGCCCGCTCGGGGTGGCCGAGGCGGGCGAGGGCGCGCCGGAAGAGGCGGCGCCGTGAGTCGTGGAACGAGGCCACGAGCACGCGGTCCCAGGCGCCGTGCTCGGCGAGGATGCGGGCCAGGGCCGGGGCCGACGCACGGTCCTTGAGGTCCACGTTGAGGCGGGCCTCGGGGAGCGCCGTCAGCAGCTCGGCGAAGCGCAGCAGCGGCTCCCCGCCGACCGTGACGTCCGCCAGCCGCTCCCACGTGTGGTCGCGCAGCCGGCCACGGCCCGTGCTGACACGGTCCAGGGCCTCGTCGTGGAACACGACGAGCTCGCCGTCCGCCGTGGTGCGCACGTCCAGCTCGAGGTAGGTGAACCCGGCGGCGTGGGCGTCCACGAACGCGGCCAGGGAGTTCTCCCGGTCGACGGCGGCGCCCCGGTGGGCGAACCCCAGCGGGTGGCCGCGACGGGCGGGGACGGAGTCGGTGAGGTAGGCGGGGGCGGATCACCGTAGCGGGACGGGCGGTGGGGTACTCACTGCCGCAGCCGGGAACGCGAGAGGTCGGAATGAGCGTCAGATCCGCCCTCATTCCGACCTCTCGCGTGACCGGAGGGGCCGAAGCGCCCGCCCTCAGTCCTCGACCGGGAGCTCCAGCATGGGACGGTGCTCGTAGAAGGTCTGCAGCACCACGGTGGTCCGGGTGGACACCGACGCCGTCTGGCGGATCTCCGTCACGAGGGCCTCGAGCTCGCGCGGCGAGCCCACGCGCACGAAGAGCATGTACGCGGCGTCGCCGGCCACGGAGTGGCACGCCTCGATCGCCGCGATGGACTCGAGGAGCTCGGGGGCGTCGTCGGGCTGGCGCGGGTCCAGCGGGCTGATCTCGATGAACGCGGAGAGCGGCCTGCCCACGGCCTCGGGGTCGAGCAGCGCACGGTAGCCCGTGATGACGCCCGTGCTCTCGAGCCGGCGCAGGCGCGCCTGCACAGCGGAGGTCGACAGGCCGACCCGCTCGGAGAGCTGGGCGAGCGTGGCGCGCGGGTCATGGGAGACGGCGGCCGCGAGCCGCGCGTCGACAGGGTCGTCCATGCGCCGCACGCTATCAGCCGGCCCCGGCCGCCGGGTTGACAGCCCCGTGCCCTCATGGAACCCTTCCGGCAAGTGATCCGCGTCACCGGATATTTTCCGGCAATTCGACCTCAGGAGGGTTCCATGTCCACCACTCTGCAGCCCGCCCAGGCCGACGTCGTCGTCCCGGAGACCCCGGCCGACGCGCGCACCGTCGAGACCCACCCGGCCTGGCTCCGCCTCAAGGCCGCCGCCACCGCCCTGCAGCCCCTGCAGGTCAAGGACGGCTCCATCCCCGACCCCGCGGACCACGCCGCCGCGCGCAAGCACGTGGAGACCATCGTCGCCGCCGTCGAGGAGCTCGCCCCGCTCTTCCCGCACGACGCCGCCTACCTCGCCGCCCTGCCCCGCGACTTCGCCCGCTGGGCCGACGGCGGCTTCGCCGAGCCCGACTTCCTGGACTCCCTCGTCGCCTTCCAGCCGCAGGAGCACCGCGTCGACGGCGTCCGGCACCTCGTGGTCTTCCCGATGTACACGCAGAACGGCTCCCCCGACCGGCACGTGGAGGCCCTCGTCGTCGAGACCATCTGGCCCGAGTTCATCGCCGAGCTCGAGGCCGGCGACTACGGCAACCGTCTCTTCGTCTCCCTGCGCCTGATCGACTTCACCCCCGGCTACGACACGAACTCGGCCGTCCTCTTCCCCGAGACCGTGGCCATGCGCGAGATCCCCACCTTCACGTGGGGCGCCATCTTCCAGGACCGCGAGGCCGCCCGCTTCCGCCGGGTCGTCACCGCCGCCGCCGAGATCACCCAGCTCGAGCTCCCGGCCGAGCTCGCCGAACTGCTCTCCAGCCAGGAGCTCGCCGAGGGCACCTTCGTGATGTGGGACCTCATCCACGACCGCACGCACATGCGCGGCGACCTGCCCTTCGACCCGTTCATGATCAAGCAGCGCATGCCCTTCTTCCTCTACACGCTCGAGGAGATGCGCTGCGACATGACCGCCTTCCGCGAGTGCGTGGCGATCGAGCGCCGCCTCACGGCGCGCGCCGCCGCCGGCGAGCAGCTCACCGCCCTCGAGGAGCAGACCCGCCGCCACGCCGGGCTCGTGCAGCACGCCGTCCTCTTCGACCGCGTCTTCCGCTTCGCCCTCACCGGCTCCCGCGTCCGCAACTACGACGGCCTCGGCGGCCAGCTGCTCTTCGCCTGGCTGCACCGCAAGGACGTGATCCAGTGGCGCGACGTCGAGCTCAGCGTGGACTGGGACCGGCTCGCCAACGCCGTCGTCGAGCTGGGCGACGCCATCGACACGCTCTACTGGGAGTCCATCGACCGCCCCAAGACCGTGCACTGGCTCCAGGCCTACGAGCTCGTCGCCTCCGTGGTCACCCCGCACCCGGCCTCCGTGTGGGCGCAGGGCCTGCCGCGCGAGGTGCTCGCCGGCCCGCCCAAGGGCTACACCGACCTCGTGCTCGACGACGAGTTCCCGCTGTCCATGTTCTTCGAGGCCCTCGAGAAGAAGATGTGCGGCGTCATCGAGTCCACCGCCGGGATCCGCGGCACGGACGCCTGACCCGTGGCCGCCCTGACCGACCGCGCCGTCCTGATCGCGGGCGCCACGAGCGCCTCGGGGCGGGCCGCCACGCGCACGCTCCTCGACGCCGGCGCGCACGTCGTCGCGACCGGGCGCGACGCCGCGAAGCTCGCCCCCCTCGCCGCGCTCGGCGCCGAGACCGCGGCCCTGGACCTCACGGACGAGGCCGCCGTCCGCGGCCTCGTGGAGGACCTGCACGCCCGCGGCACCCGGATCGACGGCCTGCTCCACCTGGTGGGCGGCTGGCGCGGCGGCGGGGGCCTCACCGGCCAGACCGAGGACGACTACCGCGCCCTCGAGGCCTCGTTCACGGCGCTGCGGCACGTGAGCCGGGCCCTCGACGACGACCTGCGGGCCTCGTCCGCCGGTCGCCTCGCGATCGTCTCGTCCACGGCGGTGACCCGGCCGCTCGCCGGCGGCGCGAACTACGCCGCGGTGAAGGCGGCGAGCGAGGCATGGACCCGCGCGGTCGCGCAGGGCTGGGCCAAGGCCGCCCGGGACGCGGAGGCGCCGCTGCGCTCGGCGGCCGTCGTGTTCCGCGTGAAGTCCCTCGCCGGGCTCGAGGAACGGCTGGCCGAGGAGTACGCGCGACTGTGGAAGGCTGAGGCGGGCGCGCTGAACGACGCCGTCCTCACGCTCCAGGAGAAGGGAACGTAACTGACATGCAGAGGATCCACGATCCGCAGGAGCGGGGCTTCGCCTCGGACAACTACTCCGGCGTCCACCCGGAGGTGCTCGCGGCGATCGCCGAGGCCAACGGGGGCCACCAGGTCGCCTACGGCGAGGACGTGTACACGGCCCGCCTCCAGGAGGTCGTGGCCCAGCACTTCGGCGAGGACGCCACCGTGTGGCCGATGTTCAACGGCACCGGGGCGAACGTCGTCGGGCTCCAGGCCATGCTGCCCCGCTGGGGCGCGGTGATCTGCGCGGACACCGCGCACATCCATGTGGACGAGGGCGGCGCGCCGGAGAAGTCCGCCGGCATCAAGCTGCTGCCCGTGGCCACCGACGACGGCAAGCTCACGCCCGAGCTGATCGCCGCCGAGGCCTGGGGCTGGGGCGACGAGCACCGCGCCCAGCCCCTGGTCGTGTACCTCACCCAGTCCACCGAGCTCGGCACGGTCTACACCCCGGACGAGGTCAAGGCCATCACGGACTACGCCCACGAGCACGGGATGCGCGTCTACCTGGACGGCGCCCGCATCGCCAATGCCGCGGCCTCCCTGGGCCTGCCGCTGCGCGCCTTCACCACCGACGTCGGCGTGGACGTGCTCTCCCTCGGCGGCACCAAGAACGGGGCGCTGCTGGCCGAGGCCGTCGTCGTGCTCGACCCGGACGCCGCGGACGGCCTCGTGTACCTGCGCAAGAACCAGATGCAGCTGGCCTCGAAGATGCGCTTCATCTCGGCGCAGCTGCTCGCCCTGTTCGACGGCGACCTGTACCTGCGCTCCGCCCGCCACGCCAACGCCATGGCCGCCCGGCTGCGCGCCGGCATCGAGGCGGGGGTCGCCGACGGCTCGCTGGCCGGCGTCGAGTTCACGCAGGCCACGGACGCCAACGCCGTGTTCGCCGTCCTGCCCGAGGGCGTGGCCGACCGGCTGCGCGCCCGCTTCCGGTTCTACGACTGGGACGCGGCGCGCCGCGAGGTGCGCTGGGTGTGCGGCTTCGACACGACCGAGGAGGACGTGGACGCGTTCACGGCGGCGCTGCGCGCCGAACTCGTCCCCGCCGTCTGACGGACGCGCCCGGCCGGGATACCCTTCTACCACCGTGCAGCAGGGTGGGACGCCGCGGCCTTCGACGCGCGTCCGACCGCTCCTCCACCGAAAGGCCACCGTGGACACCAGCGCACCCCGGACGTCCCCGTCGACGCCGGCCGCCTCCGCCGCCCACGCCACCCATGAGGGCGGCTCCCTGCAACGCACCCTCAAGTCCCGGCACCTGACGATGATCGCGATGGGCGGCGCCATCGGCACGGGCCTGTTCGTGGCCTCGGGCAACACCATCGCGACCGCCGGCCCCGGTGGCGCCCTCGTGGCCTATGTGGCCATCGGCTTCATGGTGTTCCTGCTGATGCAGTCGCTCGGCGAGATGTCCACGTACCTGCCGGTCTCCGGCGCGTTCGAGGAGTACTCGACCCGCTTCGTGAGCCCCTCGTTCGGCTTCGCCATCGGCTGGAACTACTGGTACAACTGGGCGATCACGGTGGCCGCCGAGCTCGTCGCGGCGGCCCTGATCATGCGGTACTGGCTCCCGGACGTGCCCTCGTGGATCTGGTCCGCGATCTTCCTCGCGCTGCTCTTCGGCCTCAACGCCCTCTCCACGCGCGCCTACGGCGAGAGCGAGTTCTGGTTCTCGCTCATCAAGGTCGCCACGGTGGTGATCTTCCTGGTGCTCGGCGTCCTGATGATCGTCGGCATCCTCGGCGGCTCCTCCCCCGGCTTCCACAACTGGACGGACGGCGAGGCCCCCTTCGTGGGCGGCGGCGCCGGCATCCTGGCGATCTTCATGGTGGCCGGCTTCTCCTTCCAGGGCACCGAGCTGGTCGGCGTGGCCGCGGGCGAGGCCGAGGACCCGGAGAAGAACGTGCCCAAGGCGATCCGCACCGTGTTCGTGCGCATCCTGCTCTTCTACGTCGGCGCAATCACCGTCGTCGGCTTCCTCATCCCCTACACCAGCCCCCACCTGCTGGGCAGCGACGTCGAGGACATCTCGATCTCCCCGTTCACGCTCGTCTTCGAGAACGCGGGCGTGCTCGCCGCCGCCTCCGTGATGAACGCCGTGATCCTCACGGCCATCCTCTCCGCGGGCAACTCGGGCCTGTACGCCTCCACCCGCATGCTCTGGGCCCTGGCCGACTCCGGCAAGGCCCCGCGCTTCCTGGCGAAGGTGAACCGGCGCGGCGTGCCCATGAACGCCCTCTACGCCACCACCGCGGTGGGCGCGGCGTGCTTCCTGACCACGTTCATCGGGGACGGCGCCGCCTACGTGTGGCTCGTCTCCGCCTCGGGCCTGGCCGGGTTCATCGTGTGGATGGGCATCGCCTGGAGCCACTACCGGTTCCGGCGGGCCTACGTCGCGCAGGGCCACGACCCGAAGGACCTGCCCTACCGCGCCTTCCTGTTCCCCCTGGGCCCGATCGTCGCGCTGGTCATGTGCGCCGTCGTGATCCTCGGCCAGAACTACCAGGCGTTCATGGGCGACGTGGACCTCGTGGCCGTGGCCAGCGCGTACATCGGCCTGCCCCTGTTCCTCGCGCTGTGGCTCGGTCACAAGCTCGTCACCGGCTCGAAGCCGGTCCGCTACGAGGACGCCGACCTCACCCGCGTCCTGGACTGAGTCCCCCACCTCGGAGG
>NZ_JABFBB010000007.1:265377-271628 GCF_017168555.1 Micrococcus sp. KRD012 | reverse complement strand
CTCCTCCCACGCTCCCGCCGCCACCCACACCGCCCGGGGCCGCCTGGTCTGGGTGGACGTCGCGCGCGGCCTGGCCCTGGTCGCGATGATGGTCGCCCACACGGCGCCCGCCGGCGGCCCGGGTGGGGTGCTCCACCTCTCCGAGCACCTCACCGCGCCCCTGTTCGCGGCGCTCGTGGGCGTGGGCGCGCGCCTCGAGGCGGAGTGGCTGGGCCGTGGCCGGGCCGTGCCCCGCGCGCTCGTGCGGGCGGCCGCCCTGTTCGGGGCGGCGTGGCTGACCGGGCACTTCGGGGCGGCCGTCGTGAACGTGCTGGCGCACCTGGCTGTGCTCACGGTGGTCATGGCCCTGCTGGCCGCCCTCCCGCTCGGCGCGCACCTCGTGCTGGCCCTCCTCAGCGGCGGGGGTGGCCTCCTGCTCGCCGCCACGCCGACGGCCGACGTCGTCGACCGGCTCGCCCCCGCCGCGCAGGCGCTCGGGCTGCACCGCCCGGCGCTGACCCCGTGGGTCTCCGCGTTCCTCACGGACGGCCCGTACCGCCTCCCCCTGTTCCTCGCGTGGGCGCTGCTGGGGGCGGTGCTGGTCGCCACCGTCCACGGCACGACGACGGCGGCCCCGGCCCGGAGCGCACGGCTCACGGGACTCGCCTGGGCGGCCGGGGGGATCGCGCTGGCCGGCGTCGTGCTCGCCCTGTCCCGGACGCGGACCGGCGCCGCCCCCGTGCCCTACACGGCGACCCCGGCGGAGGCCCTGCTGGACACGGGCCTCGTGCTGACCGTGCTCGGCGCGTGCGCGGCCCTCATGCCGCGGCGGTGCGCGCTGCTGGCCGTGCCCGGCGCGATGACGCTGTCCGTGTACGTGGCGCACCTGTGGTACCTCGGGTGGGTGCTGCGGCTGGGTCCCGGCCCGTGGCGCAGCGCCACGGGCACGGACGACACCTGGTTCAACGTGACGGTGCTGATCGCCGGGTCACTGCTGCTGCCGCTGCTGTGGCGGGCTATCGTGCAGCTCGGGCCGTTCCGCGCGGGGCCGCTCGAGGGCGTCGTCCGCCTGCTGACGGCCCCGTTCGGCCGCGGGCGCTGACCGACGTCCACCCCAGCGGGTAGCCTCGAGAGCGTGAGCGAGCGAACCACCTACCTGCTGATCGACGGCGAGAACATCGACGCCACCCTCGGCACGTCCATCCTGCAGCGGCGCCCCCAGCCCGACGAGCGGCCGCGCTGGAAGCGCCTGCTCGGCTACCTCGAGGACCGCTGGGACCAGCCGGTCAAGGGCCTGTTCTTCCTCGCCATCGACGGCGAGATCCCCATCCCGTTCGTCCAGGCGCTCACCGCCCTCGGCTTCCAGCCGATCATGCTACGCGGCGAGGGCAAGGTCGTGGACATCGGCATCCAGCGCACCGCGGAGGCGCTGCTGGGCCGGGAGGACGACGTCGTCCTCGTCAGCCACGACGCCGACTTCGCCCCCCAGCTCACCGACCTCGCGGCCACGCCGGGCCGACGCACCGGGATCATGGGCTTCGAGGAGTTCCTCTCCCACGAGCTGCGCCGCATCCCCGGGGTCGAGTTCTTCGACCTCGAGCACACGGTGGGCGCGTTCGACTCGTCCCTGCCGCGCCTGCGCGTGATCGACGTCGAGGCGTTCGACCCGTACGAGTTCCTCTGACCCGCCCGGGGCGGCCCGCGGCTCAGTCCGTGGGCAGCTCCAGCAGGCGTTCGACGGTGGCGGCCACCCCGTCGTCGTCGCACGCCCCGACCACGCCGTCCGCCGCGGCCAGCAGCGACGGGTGCCCCGAGGCCACGGCCAGGCCGAGACCGGCCCACTGGAGCATCTCCAGGTCGTTGGGCATGTCCCCGAACGCGACGACGTCGGCCGGCGCGACCCCCCGGCTCGTGGCGAACTCGGCGAGGGTCGCGGCCTTGTGCACGCCCGGCGCGGACATCTCCACGAGCGCGATGCCGGGCGCGGAGTGCGTGGCGCTCACGAGCTCGTCCAGCTCGGCGCGGGCCGCGGCGAGGAAGGCGTCCGGGGACAGGGTGTCCGAGCGGGCCAGCAGCTTCACGACGCCCAGCCGACCCGGCAGCGCGGCCTCGAGCGTGGCCGCCGCGTGGACCTCGGCCCGGAACTCGGCGCGCTCGGAGAACGCGTGCTCCCAGAAGAAGCCCTCGAGGGTCTCGGCGCCGAAGGACACGGTGCGGTCCAGGGCGCGCAGCCGGTCCGTGGCGGTCCACACGGCCTCGACGGGCATGGGGTGGGCGATCAGGACGTCGTCCGTGGCGGTGTCCACGAGGACGGCGCCGTTGGAGCAGATCACCGGGCCGACGGGGCCGAGCTGCGCGCTCAGCGGGCCGAGCCAGCGGAGGGGACGGCCGGTCACGAACACCACCTCGACGCCGGCGTCGTGGGCGTCCCGCAGCGCCGCGATGGTGCGCGGGCTCAGGCGCCCCGACCGCGTGTGCCGGTACCCGATGATGGTGCCGTCCAGGTCCGTCGCGATCATCCGCGGACGGCGCGAGGGCAGGGGCAGGGCGGGCATGCGCTCAGTCTAGGCCGGGGCCGTGCGGCGGGCCGGGGTGTCCTCCGCGGGCGAGCGGGGGCACGATGGGGGCGTGGACACCGCACTGCAGACCACCGCACAGGACACCGCCCCGGACCCCGTTTCGACGACGCCCCGCACGGTCACCGTCACCGGCGCCGCCGGCAACATCGGCTATGCACTGCTCTTCCGCATCGCCGCCGGCGGGATGCTCGGCCCGGACACCCCGGTCCGGCTGCGCCTGCTCGAGATCCCGGCCGCCCTGGGCGCCGCGGAGGGCACCGCCATGGAGCTCGCCGACGCGGCCTTCCCGCTGCTGGCCGACGTGGAGGTCACGGACGACCCGGCCCGCGCCTTCGACGGGGTCCAGCACGCGCTGCTCGTCGGCGCGCGGCCGCGCACGAAGGGCATGGAGCGCGGCGACCTGCTCGAGGCGAACGGCGGGATCTTCGGGCCTCAGGGCCGGGCGATCAACGACCACGCGGCGCAGGACGTGCGGGTCGTCGTCGTCGGGAACCCGGCCAACACCAACGCGCTGATCGCCGCCGCCCACGCCCCGGACGTGCCGGCCGCGCGCTTCACGGCGCTGACCCGGCTGGACCACAACCGGGCCGTGGCGCAGTTGGCCGCGCGGGCCGGCGTCGCGGTGACGGACGTGTCCGGCGTGACGATCTGGGGCAACCACTCCGCCACCCAGTTCCCGGACCTCACCCACGCCCGCGTGCGGGTGGACGGGACGTGGCGGCCGGCGCTCGAGGTGGTGGACCCGGTGTGGGCGAGCGAGGAGTTCGTGCCGCGCGTGGCGAGGCGGGGCGCGGAGATCATCGAGGTGCGCGGGGCGAGCTCGGCGGCGTCGGCGGCGTCCGCGGCGATCGATCACATGCGCGACTGGACCCTCGGCACCGGTGTGGACGCGGACGGTGCGCCGCGCCGGACGTCGGCCGCGGTGGTCTCGGACGGCTCCTACGGGGTGCCGGAGGGGCTGATCAGCTCGTTCCCCGTGACGTCCGACGGCGGCACCGCGTGGCGGATCGTGCCGGGGCTGGAGCCGGACGAGTCCGTGCTGCCGGGTGAGGGCGGGCGGCTGGCCGCGACCGTCGCCGAGCTGGAGGCCGAGCGCGACGCCGTGCGAGGGCTGGGCCTGCTCTGAGGCGGCCGGGATCGTCTGCGTCTCTGACCCTTCTGGGGGCGTCCCCGCCCGCCGGAAGGGTCGGATGCGCAACAGATTCGTGCGAGGACGGGAGGGCGTGGGGTCAGTCCGCCAGCTCGGCCCGCGTGGGCGGGTCCGCCCCCGGGCGGGAGGCCGTGATCGCCGACGCGCGGGAGGCGTAGATCAGCACCGACTCGACGTCGGCCGGGTCCATCGCGTGCAGGCGGCCGCGGTTCGCGGCGCCGAGCAGGGAGCGGTCGTCGAGGGCGGCGAGCAGGGCGGCGGTGAACGAGTCACCGGCGCCCACGGTGTCCGCGACGTCCACGGGCACGATCGGGCGCTCCACCACGCCGTGCGCGGTGACGGCCACGATGTCCTCGGCGCCGCGGGTCATCACCACGAACGCCGGGCCCATCTGCTGCCACGCCTGCAGCGACTCGCGCAGCGGGCGGTCCGGGTACAGCCACGCGATGTCCTCGTCCGAGGCGTGCACCACGTCCGCCAGCCGCACGGACTCCTCCGCGCGGGCGCGGGCGAACGCCCGGTCCGGCACGATCGTGGGCCGCACGTTGGGGTCGTAGCTGATGGTCGTGACCGCCGAGATCCGCTCGAGCAGGGCCATCACCTCGGCGTCGCCGGGGGCGAGCATGGTGGCGATGGAGCCGGCATGCATGTGGTGCAGCGGGCCGCCGGCGGCGTCGTCGAAGTCCCGGGCGAGCGCGGCGGCGGGCGGCAGCGTCCAGTCCAGCTCGAACTCGTAGCTGGCGGCGCCCGTGGGGTCCAGGCGGGCGGTGGCCACGGAGGTGGCGGCGGCATCCGGCTCGAGCAGGCAGCGCACGCCGTTCTCCCGCAGATGCGAGGCGATCATGTCCCCGTGCGCATCGCGGCCGAGGCGGCCGGCGAACAGGACGGGCCGCTCCAGCCGGCTCAGGCCCACGGCCACGTTCAGGGGGCTGCCCCCGACGTGCACGCGGGGGGTCGCGGTGTCCGAGACCACGACGTCGACGAGCGCCTCTCCGATCACACCACAGTACTGAGCCACGCGCCCCACGGTACCCTAATCACCGGCGCGGAACCGGGGCTGTGCTCAGGCTTCCAGGCCCCCGAGAAACGCCCGACACCCCCACCCGGCCCTCGCGC
Organism: Micrococcus sp. KRD012; assembly: GCF_017168555.1. NCBI lineage: Bacteria > Bacillati > Actinomycetota > Actinomycetes > Micrococcales > Micrococcaceae > Micrococcus > Micrococcus sp. KRD012. The sequence goes on along the minus strand of NZ_JABFBB010000007.1, from coordinate 266,804 downwards.
GGCCCCGGCTGGCGCCTCCACGGCGACGGCCGCACCATCACCCCGGGCACCGTCGTCGCCCCGGACGAGCGGCTGAGCTGGCCCCGGACCGTGGGCATCGGCGTGCAGCACGTGATGGCCATGTTCGGCGCCACCGTGCTCGTGCCCGCCCTGACCGGCATGCCCGCGACGACGGCGCTGCTCTTCTCCGGCCTGGGCACCCTGCTCTTCCTGGTCATCACGGGCAACCGCCTGCCCTCGTACCTGGGCAGCTCGTTCGCGTTCATCGCACCCCTGACGGCCGCCGCCGCGATCGGCGGCACGGGGGCCGCGCTCGGCGGCATCCTGGTGACGGGCCTGCTGCTCACGGTGATCGGCGCGATCGTGCACCGCGCCGGCACCGGGTGGATCCACGCGCTCATGCCGCCGGCGGTGATGGGCACGATCGTGGCCCTGATCGGCCTCAACCTCGCCGGCGCCACGACGACGGCCATGCAGGAGGTGCCGGTCACCACGTTCGGCACGGCCCTGGCGGTGGTGCTCACGGCCGTGACGTTCCGGGGGCTCCTGGGCCGCCTGTCCATCCTCGTGGGCATCGTGGTGGGCTACGTGCTGGCCCTCGCGCAGGGCCAGGTGGACTTCGCCGCCGTCGGGGAGGCCGCCTGGATCGGGCTGCCGCCCTTCCACGGCCCGGAGCTGCGCTGGGACCTGCTGCCCCTGTTCCTGCCCGTCGTGCTCGTGCTGGTCGCGGAGAACATCGGCCATGTCAGGACCGTCGGGCTGATGACCAAGCGCGACCTGGACCCGCTCACCGGCCGTGCCCTGATCGCGGACGGCCTGTCCACCATGCTCTCCGGCGCGGGCGGCGGCGTCGGCACCACCACGTATGCGGAGAACATCGGCGTGATGGCCAGCTCGCGCGTCTACTCGACGGCGGCGTACTGGGTGGCCGGCCTGACCGCGATCGCCCTCGCGTTCCTGCCGAAGTTCGGGGCCGCCGTCGCCACCATCCCGGCCGGGGTGGCCGGCGGCGCGGGCATCATCCTCTACGGGATGATCGGCATGATGGGCGTGCGCATCTGGGTGCAGAACCGCGTGGACTTCTCCAACACCGTGAACCTCATGACGGCGGGTGCGGGCCTGATCATCGCGATCGCCGACCCCCAGCTCGTGGTCGGCGGGCTCGTGTTCGGCGGCATCACGCTCGGCACGGTCGCCGCCCTGGTGGTGTACCACCTCATGACGGCGATCGCCCGCGCCCGCGGCACCGAGCCGGTGCCCGAGGACGAGGAGGAGTTCGAGGCCTCGGAGGCCGGCCGGCTCGGCTGACCCCGATCCCGCGCCACGCGCACTTTCGGTCGTGAGATAGGGCCAATCTCACGACCGAAAGCGCTGAGAACCCCCCTTTCACGTTCGAAAACGCTGGGCGGGGGCGGGCAGGGCGAGGC
>NZ_JABFBB010000007.1:259538-265277 GCF_017168555.1 Micrococcus sp. KRD012 | reverse complement strand
GGGCGGGGGGCGGGCCCCGTCAGCCGGCCGCGACCTCCTCGTCGGCGAGGGCGAGGACCTGGTCGAGGACGTCGAGGCCGAAGCGCAGGTCCTCGTCCGAGATGTTCAGCGGCGGGCACAGGTGGAACCGGTTCTCGGCCATGAACAGCAGCAGCCCGCGGTCCTTCGCCTCGGCCATCATCCGCCCCATGACGGGCGCCACCTGACCGAGCGGGGCCAGCCGCTCCCGGGTCTGCCGGTCCCTCACCAGCTCGACGGCCCAGAACGCGCCGGCGCCGCGCACGTCACCCACGCTCGGGTGGGCCGCGGCGATCTCGGCCAGGCGCGGCCCGATGATCTGATCGCCGATGCGCTTCGCATGGGCGACCATGCCCTCCTCCTCCATCGCGGTGATCGCGGCGACGGCGGCCGCGCACGCGAGGGGGTGGCCCGAGTAGGTCAGGCCGCCGGGGTAGGGCGTGGTCGCGAAGCTCTCGTAGACGTCGTCGCCCATGGCGACGCCGCCCAACGGCACATACCCGGAGTTGACCCCCTTGGCGAATGTGACGATGTCCGGGGTGACGCCCGTCAGCTGGTGGCCGAACCACTCGCCCACGCGGCCGAAGCCGACCATGACCTCGTCGATGATCAGCAGGATCCCGTGCTCACGGCACAGCTCCTTGACGCCGGCCATGTAGCCGGGCGGCGGCAGGAAGATGCCCGCGGTGCCGGGGACGGCCTCGAGGATCACGGCGGCCACGGTGGAGGGGCCCTCGAGTTCGATCACGTCGCGCAGGTGGGCCAGCGCGCGCTCGGCCTCCTGCTCGTCGCTCTCCGAGCCGAACGCGGAGCGGTACGTGTACGCCGGCTGGAAGTGCACGACGCCGTCGGAGGCCGAGTCCGAGCCCACGCGCCGCAGGGAGCCGGTCAGGTTCGCCGTCAGGCGCGTGGCGCCGTGGTACGAGAGGTACGCGGAGAGCACCTTGTGCCGGCCCGTGTGCAGGCGTGCCATCCGCACCGCGTGCTCGTTGGCCTCCGCGCCCGCGTTCGTGAAGAACACGTGGTTGATGGACTCCGGCAGCCGCTCCGTGATCAGCCGGGCCGCCTCGGACCGGGCGTCGTTGACGTGCTGGGGGGCCACGGTGGCCAGCGTCTCGGCCTGCTCGCGGATCGCGGCCACGATCTTCGGGTGGCGGTGGCCGACGTTCGTGAAGACGAGCTGCCCGCTGAAGTCGACCATGGGCCGACCCTCGCCGTCCCACACCCACGACCCCTCGGCGTCGAGGATGGTCATGGGTGTGAGGTTGCGCTGCGCGCTCCACGAGTGGAACACGTGCGCGCGGTCGAGCTCGTGGGCGCGGCGGCCCCGCTCGATGGCCTCGTCGCTGATCCGGGGGTCCCGGCGGCCGACGTGCTGCTGATGCTCGGACATGCGCCCTCCTTGAGTGTGATGCGGCTCATTCCGAGCATAGGCGCGCCCGCCCTCAGCGCGAGCTGGCGCCCCGCCGCCCGCGCGCCACCCCCACGAACGCCTGCACGAGCTCCGAGTCGGCCGCCTTGAGCCAGGCCAGGGCGACGTCCCAGCCGGGGTGGCGGGCGTCGTCGTCGCCGTGGCGCTCGGGATCCGGCCCGTCGACGACGGCGGCGCCCGCCTCCGCCTCCGCCCGCGCCTGCTCGTCCGCGAGCGCGGCCCGCGTGGCGGCGGCCTCGCGGTCGGCGCGGGACAGGCCCACGGTGTCGTCGAGGGTGGAGGCCAGCGGCAGCACGATCACGTCCTTGCGGCCGAACATGCGGGCCACGGACATCGGCAGCACGACGTGGCCGGCGCCGGACGCGGCGATCTCCAGCGCCATCCGCTCGCCCGCCCCGGGCAGCTCGGCGGCGTCCATCGGCTCCGCGCTGGGGGCCGGGGCGAAGCGGGCGGGATCCAGCTCCTCGTCCGGGTCGAGCTCGGCGGGCGGCACCGGGCCGTCCGCGCCCACGTCCCACGCGGCGAGCAGGTGATCCCTGCCCACGCACACCACCGGCAGCTCGGAGTACACGCCCACGAGGTGCACGTGCCGCGGGTCGACGCCGCCGGCGCGCAGGAACTCCTCGGCGGGCACGTCGCGTCGGCGCCGCACGTAGCCCAGCTGCGGCAGGAAGTGGCGGGGCTGACCGGCGTCGTCGTGGGCGAGGTGGGCCAGCTGGGCCGCGTCGTCGTGGTTGACGAGCTGCACCGTGCGCTGGCGCGTGGTGAACCGCTCCACCCACGTGGACGGCGTGGCCCCGGGGATGGTGGCCAGGAAGAGAGTCTCGGGCGGGACGGGCAGGTCGGCCGGCGGCGCGGGCGCGGGACGACGCCGGCCCTCGCCCCCGGCACGGCCCGCGGGCTTCACGCCCTTGGCCACGCCGCGCCCGCCGGAGCGGGTGGACCGGGCGGGGCCGCCCCTGCTCGCGCGGGACTTCCCGCCCCGGCCGCCACGGGAGCCGCTCAGCGGACCTTCTCCTTCAGGAAGGAGACGGCGCGGTCCCAGGCGAGGGCCGCGGCCTCGGGCCGGTGGTTGCCCTGGGGGTTCTCGTCGTTGTGGAAGGCGTGCGGGGCGTCGTAGTAGAAGTACTCGACGTCGGCCCCGGACTCCTCACGGATCTGCTGCTCCTGCTTCCGCGCATCCTCGACGGGGAAGGAGTCGTCCTGCTCGGCGTAGTGGCCCTGGACGGCGGCGGTGACGCCGGAGAAGTCGCCGGGCACGCCCTGGCCCACGCCGTAGAACGGCACGGCGGCGGAGACCTTGTCCCCCTGCTGGGCCGCGAGGGCGAGCACGAAGCCGCCGCCCATGCAGAAGCCGATCGCGCCCACGGTCTGCGAGGTCACCTCGTCCCGGGCGAGCAGCCAGTCGACGGCGCCGGCCAGCTGACGGGCGCCCTCCTCGGCGGGCAGGTTCTGCATCATCTCGCCGGCCTCGTCGCCGTCGTGCGCGATCCAGCCGCCGTAGAGGTCGGGGGCGAGCGCGACGAAGCCGAGGTCGGCGAGGCGGTCGCACACATCCTTGATGTGGTCCACCAGGCCCCACCACTCCTGGATCACGATCACGCCGGGGCCCTTCCCGGAGGCGGGCAGCGCGAGGTAGCCGTGGCCCGTCCGGTCGCCGTCCTGGCCGGCGTCCTTGGTGGGCAGGTCGAACGTGACGTTCTGGTGCGGGGTCTTCGAAGCCATCATGGGCCCCACCCTATGAGGAGACCGGGCCCCTCATCGAGGGACCCGGTCTCGACGCGCGAGGTCGACTCAGGCTCAGGCCTGGGCGTCGGCCTCGGACAGCACGAAGGCGGCGCCGATCTCGAGCTTCACCTTGTCCGAGACCAGGACGCCGCCGGCCTCGGTGGCGGCGTTCCAGGTCAGACCGAAGTCCTTGCGGGAGATCTCGCCGGTGGCCTCGAAGCCCACGCGGGTCGCGCCGAAGGGATCCTTGTCCTGGCCGCCGAACTCGGCCTCGAGCTCCACGGTCCGGGTGACGCCGTGCAGCGTCAGCTCGCCGACCAGGGTGAACTCCTCGGGCTCGCCGCGGACCTCGGTGGAGCGGAAGGTCATGGTGGGGAACTGCTCCACGTCGAAGAAGTCGGCGGAGCGCAGGTGGGCGTCGCGACCCTCGTTCTTGGTGCTGATGGAGGCGACGTCGACGGTCACCTCGACGGAGGACTGGGTGAACTCCTCGGCGATGACGAGCTGGCCCTCCACGGCGTGGAAGGTGCCGCGGACCTTGGAGATGCCGGCGTGGCGGACGACGAAGTCGACGTCCGAGTGCGCGGCGTCCAGGTTCCAGGTGCCGGGGGTGATGGCGCGCATGGGGTGCTCCTTTTCAGCGGGTCTGTCTGGTGTGTCCGGGGTGGGCCGCCACGGCGGGCGGCGCCTCGGCCTCCGAACTTGTTTCAAATTCAAACATCATCCGGGCGGGTTGTCCACGCCTGATCGTCAAAATTCGAAATAGAGACGGACGTCACGGGCCGTGGGGGCACATCAGGCCGAGCCCACCCACGCCGACGGCCCGGAACCTCCGGGGGTTCCGGGCCGTCGGCGCGGGGTCAGGCGGCGGGGCCGCGCTCGGGCGGCCGGACGGGGTCAGGCGGCGGGGCCGCCCCCCGTCACGGGTAGAGGCCGCGAGTGCGGTGGGCCTCGGCCACGCGCTGCACGGCGGTCAGGGTGGCGGCCTCGCGCAGGCTCACGCGGCGGCTCTCGGAGGTGGCCAGCACGGCCTGCCACGCGGCGACCATGCGCCGCTTCAGGCGCTCGTCCACCTCCTCGCGGCTCCACCAGTAGGCCTGGTTCGCCTGGACCCACTCGAAGTAGGAGACGATCACGCCGCCGGCGTTGGCCAGGATGTCCGGGACGACCAGGACGCCCTTCTCGGAGAGGATGCGGTCGGCCTCGCCCGCGGTGGGGCCGTTGGCGCCCTCCACGACCAGTCGGGCGCGCACGCGCGGGGCGTTCTCCTCGGTCAGCACGGACTGCACGGCGGCCGGGACCACGAGGTCCACGTCCATCTCGAGCAGCTCGTCCGCGTCCATGGGCTCGGTGCCGGGGGTGTCCTTCACGGAGCCGGTGTCCCAGAGCTGCCTCTGCAGGGCGTCGTAGTGCAGGCCCTCGTCGTCGCGCACGGCGCCGTACTGGTCGGACACGGCCACGACCTTCACGCCGGCCGCCTCGAGCAGCTCGACCGTGCCGGCGCCGACCTTGCCGAAGCCCTGGACCGCCGCCGTCGCCCGCGACGGCTCGATGCCGAGGTGCTCGAGCGCGGCGAGCGCCACGTGGACCACGCCCGCCGAGGTGGCGGAGGCGCGGCCCAGCGAGCCGCCGAGCGAGACGGGCTTGCCGGTGACCACGCCGAGCGTGGTGTGGCCGACGTTCACCGAGTAGGTGTCCATCATCCAGGCCATGGTCTGCTCGTCCGTGCCCACGTCCGGGGCGGGGATGTCCACCTCGGGGCCGATGATCGGCTGGATCTCGGAGGTGTAGCGACGGGTCACGCGCTCGAGCTCCGCCTTCGAGTACTGGCGCGGGTCGATGGTCACCCCGCCCTTGGCGCCGCCGTAGGGCACGTCCAGCAGGGCGCACTTCCAGGTCATCCACATGGCCAGCGCGCGGACCTCGTCCAGGTCCACGTCCTGACTGAAGCGCACGCCACCCTTGGCCGGGCCGCGGGAGAAGTTGTGCTGCACGCGGTAGCCGCGGAGCACCTCGGTGGAGCCGTCGTCGCGGCGCAGGGGGATGGAGACGGCCATCTCGCGGCGGGGGGCGGCGAGCATCTGGTGCAGGCCCTCGTCGTAGCCGAGCGTCTTCACGGCGGCGGAGAGCTGGGCCAGGGCGTTGTCGAGCGGGGAGGACGGGGCCGTCACGGCCTCGTCCTCGGCGGGGATCCTCGTCATTGAGCGTCCTCGTGGTCCGGTGGGCAGGGATGTGTCGCGGCCCGACCGACGCGCGGAGGGCCGCGCCCCATTGCGCGGCCGACGTCGTCCGGACCCCGATGAACGCTACGCGCTCCCCCCGCACCCGTCACCCCTTCTGAGCCGAGATCCACGCCCACCCGGGTGACGTCGGACACAGCGGCGTGTACTGTGCTGTGGACGCGCCGCACACCCGCGGCGTTCTTCGGCGTCGAACCGACGCCGCTCGCTCAGGGCCCACCTGGTCCGTCCCCCGGCCGTCCGCCGCGCGAGGAGGGCTCAGCCGGCACATTCGCCACCACACGGTCCCCCGCGGCCACACGCGACAGCAGCGCCCGGGCG
>NZ_JABFBB010000007.1:254395-259438 GCF_017168555.1 Micrococcus sp. KRD012 | reverse complement strand
ACCTCGGCCCGACGCCCCAGCCCCGTGAAGGAGCCCTTTCATGACCGTGACCCTGCCCGCCGCGATCACCCCCTCCCCCGCGTTCCAGGCCGTGCCCGGCCAGCGCATCGACCCGGAGCTCGCCCGCTCCTGGCTGCTGGTCAACGCCGCCCAGCCCGAGCGGTTCCAGCCCGCCGAGGACTCGGCCGCGGACATCGTCATCCTCGACATCGAGGACGCCGTGGCCCCCAAGGACAAGGACCGGGCCCGCGCGGACGCCGTCGCCTGGCTGACCTCCGGTCACACCGGCTGGGTGCGGCTCAACGGCTACGGCTCGCGGTGGTGGGAGGAGGACGTCGAGGCGCTCGCCACGGCCCTGCCCGCGCACCTGGGCGGGCCGGTCGCCGAGGGCGGCCTGGCCGGCGTCGTGCTGGCGATGGTGGAGTCCACGGACCACGTGAACGAGACCGCCCGACGGCTGCCCGGGGTGCCCGTCGTCGCGCTCGTGGAGACGGCGCGCGGGCTGCAGCGGATCGACTCGATCGCCGCCGCGAAGGGCACGTTCCGGCTGGCCTTCGGGATCGGCGACTTCCGCCGTGACACCGGCCTGGGCGAGTCGCCGATGGCGCTGGCGTACACGCGGTCCCAGTTCACGATCGCGGCGAAGGCCACGGGGCTGCCGGGCGCGATCGACGGGCCCACCGTGGGCTCCACCGGCGTGAAGCTCGCCGAGGCGACGGCGGTGACCGCGGAGTTCGGCATGACCGGCAAGCTGTGCCTCGCGCCGGAGCAGTGCGCGGCCGTGAACGAAGGGCTCAGCCCGTCCCAGGAGGAGCTGGCGTGGGCCCACGAGTTCCTCGCGGACTTCGAGGCCGACGGCGGCGAGATCCGCAACGGCTCCGACCTGCCCCGCAAGGCCCGCGCGGAGAAGATCCTCCGGCTGGCCGCCGCGTTCGGGGTGCACTCCACGCGGTATCCGGACCAGGACAACGCGATCACGGCACCCTCGGACACGTACCACTACTGAGCGGGGCCACCGCCCATCAGAAACGCGGGTTGAGTTGTCACGGGTGCGGAGGCCGCACACCGGTGACAACTCAACCCGCGTTGCCTTGGGGAGCGCGGATCCCGCCTCCGCTCACACGTCCTGACGCGTCCGGCGCACGACGGCGGCCCGCACCGAGAACGCCAGCACGATCGCCAGGATCCCGTAGATCACCCGCGTGATGGGGGTGGAGACGAGCACGGCCGGGTCGCCCACCGAGCTGAGCAGGGCGTCGCGCAGGCTGGTCTCCGCGAGCGGGCCGAGCACCATGCCGATCATCAGCGGCGCCAGCGGGTAGCCGTACCGCCGCATCAGGAAGCCCAGCACGCCGATCCCCAGGAGCATCAGCAGGTCGAACACCGCGCCCGTGGTGGCGTAGATGCCCAGCCCGCAGAACAGCGTGATCCCCGCGTAGAGGTAGTGCTTCGGGATGAGCAGGAGCTTGGCCCACAGCTGCGCGAACGGCAGGTTGATCGCCAGCAGCACGATCATCGCGATGAAGAAGCTCGCCAACAGCGCCCACACGAGGTCCGGGCTGCGGTCGAACAGCAGGGGGCCGGGCTGCAGCCCGTACTGGCGGAACGCCGCCAGCATGATGGCCGCCGTCGCGGAGACGGGCAGGCCGAGCGTGAGCAGGGCACCCATCGCCATGCCGGTGGTCGAGTTGCCCGCGGCCTCCGGGGCCGCCAGCCCGCGGATCGCGCCGCGGCCGAACTGCGGATGCGCCCGGCGCCGGTCCAGGCGCCGCTCGGCCGAGTACGCCAGGAACGTCGGCACCTCGGAGCCGCCCACCGGCACGATGCCGAACGGCAGGCCGATCGCCGTGCCGCGCAGCCACGCCGGGGCGGCCTCGCGGAACTCGGCGCCCGACAGCCACGGCCGGCCGGTGCGACGGATGCGCAGGTCCTCGTGCTCGCGGCGCACCCGGGAGGCCACGTGGAACACCTCGCCGAGCGCGAGGATCGCCACCGTGACGGTCACGAGCGGGATGCCGTCGAACAGCTGCGGGGAGCCCATCGTGAAGCGCTCGGTGCCGGTCACCGCGTCGATCCCGACGACGGCGATGCCCAGTCCCAGCACCAGGGAGGCCAGGCCGCGCAGCACCGAGTCGGCGACCACCGAGGAGGTGGCCACGAACGCGAAGAGCGCGAGCGCGAAGTACTCCGCGGGCCCGAAGCTCGTGGAGAACTCCGCCAGGACGGGGGCGAGGAACACGACGCACACCGAGGCCACCATGCCGCCGATGAAGGCGCCGAGCGCCGCCGTCGCCAGGGCCTGGGCCGCCCGGCCGTCCTGGGCCATGCGGTGGCCCTCGAACGTGGAGGCGATGGCCGAGGCCTGGCCGGGGGTGTTCATGAGGATGGCCATGGTGGAGTCGCCGAAGAGGCCGCCGAAGTACACGCCGGAGAACATGATGAACGCCGCAGTGGGCTCGAGGGCGAAGGTCATGGGCAGCAGCAGGGCCACGGCCATCGAGGAGCCCAGTCCGGGCATCACGCCGACCGCGGTGCCGAGCAGACAGCCCAGCACCACCCAGAGCAGGTTCATGGGGGTGAGGGCTCCGGCGAAGCCCTCCATGAGGAGTCCGAGGGTCTCCATGTCAGAAGCCACCTCCCAGGATGCCCGAGGGCAGGGTCAGGCCCAGGGCCACCGCGAAGCCGAGGTAGGCCAGCGAGGAGACGAACAGGGCGACGAGGATGTCGAACACGGGGTGCGGGGCGCCGAACGCGCGCGTGACGCACCAGAACAGCAGCGCCCCGGCGAGGATCCACCCCAGCCAGGGCAGCAGGACGGCGAACGCGAGGAAGCCGAGGAAGCACCAGGCCAGCGCGCCGAAGTCCGAGTGGAACAGGGTCAGCGGGCCGGCCGCCTGGCCGACCTCGCCGTCCGCGTCGGCCTGGCCCTCGGGGGCCTGGCGCACGCGCACGACCTCCACCGCGAGCGCGGCGGCGATCACGAGGCCCGCGACCGCGAGGATCAGCGGGAAGAAGTCCGGGCCGGGGAAGTCGGCGCCGTCGGTGTCCATGGCCAGGGACCCCACCAGCAGGTAGAGGCTGAACGCGGCCAGCACGGCGGGCATGACGAGTCCGGAGAGCCCGGCGGCGCGCCCCCAGCGGGAGGGGGCGTCGGCGGCGGGGGGGACGGTGGATGCGTGGCTCACTTGATCTCCTCCGTCAGCGTGCCGATGCGCTCCTTCTCGGCGGCGATGAACTCCTCGAGTTCGGCGCCGGAGAGGGGCACGGGGTTCCAGTAGTTGCGCTGCACCGCCTCCTTCCACTCGGGGGTGTCCACCGCCTCGGCGATGAGGGCCTCGAGCTCGGTGCGCTCCTCCGCGGAGACGCCCGGGGGCACGAACAGGGCGCGCCAGTTGGTGAGCGTGACGTCGTAGCCCTGGGAGCGCAGGGTCGGGATCTCCTCGACGCCGGCCAGCGGCTCGGCCGCCACCACGCCGAGGGCGCGCAGTCGGCCGGCCTGGACCTGCGGGTAGATGTCCGCGAAGCCGCCGGCGGAGGCCTGGGCGGTGCCGTTGAGCAGGGCCTGGATGGCCTCGCCGCCGCCGTCGGACGGGATGTAGGTGGTGTCCGCGACCGGCACGTCGGCCGTGCGGGCGATGTCCGCCATGACGAGCTGGTCGAAGGAGCCGCCGCCGGTCCACGCCACGTGGGCGGGATCGGCGCGCCAGGCGGTCACCAGGTCGTCCATGCTCTGGTACGGCGAGTCCGCCGGGACCACCACGAGGCTGTACTCCTCGACGACGCGGCTGACCGCGGTGACCTGGGAGAGCTCGGGGCCGGTGCCACGGGCCGCGTGGGCGGCGATCTGTCCGGTGCCGCCCACCATGAGGTTGTTCGCGTCCTCGAGCGTGGTCAGCTGGCCGAGGGCGATGTTGCCACCGGCACCGGGGATGTTGACCACCTGGACGTTGTTCACCAGCCCGTTGACGCGCATGGTCTGCTGCAGCTCGCGCTGGAACGAGTCCCAGCCGCCGCCGGCGGCCGCGGGGGCGATGAGGGTCAGGTTGGTGCGGATGTCGTTGCCTCCCGAGGCCGAGCGGACGGAGAAGGCGGAGGCCGCGAGCACGGTGAGCACCGCGATCACGCTGAAGACGATCCGGCCGATCCCCGTGCGTCGGCGCGGGGGGCCGTCGGGGGAGGTGGAGGACATGGCTGTTCCTAACAGAGACACCCCGCCGCCAGGGAGTGGCGCCGGGGAGAGGTGCGAGTGGTGGAGGTCACGGTAACAGCGCAGCGGGGCCGCGTGCGCTCTGCGTCCGAAGAGTGACCGACGACAACCGGTCCGGGTGGTGACGGGGACCGCGACCATGACGCACAGTGGTCCCCATGACGATCATCAGCACCGGAACCAGCACCCCCGAGAGCGCCGCGGCCTGGCGGGCCGCCCTGGCCGAGGCGGCCCTGCGCGGAGAGGACGTGGTCTGGTTCTCCCTCGACGGGACCGAGCCGGACGAGGCGGAGTCGCGCGAGGCCGGCGTCGCCGTGTCCGTGGCGCACGCCCAGGAGCGCGGCCGGGACGCCGTCGGCGACCTGCTCGAGCACGCCGAGCGCGTGGGTGCGAGCCGGATCGTGGTGGGCGTGAAGCACCGCTCCCCCGTGGGCAAGCTGCTGCTGGGATCGGCCGCGCAGCAGATCATCCTCGAGGCGCGCGTCCCGGTGGTGTGCGTCAAGCCGTGAGGGCCGGCGTCGGGCGCGCGGCCCCGCACCCGGCCCACCCCGCGGCGTTTGGGGGCGGTTTCGGGCGGTATTCGGCGTGGATACCGCCCGAAACCGCCCTCAAACGGTGAGTGGGGACCAGCCTGGGAACGACGAAGGCCCCGGAACCGCGCGGTTCCGGGGCCTTCGTCCTCGGTGCGCGAGGGGGGACTTGAACCCCCACGTCCTTGCGAACACTGGCACCTGAAGCCAGCGCGTCTACCAATTCCGCCACTCGCGCGAGTGGCTTCCCGCTCTCAGCCCCGGACATCCGGCGACCGTCACAGGCAGCGAGGAATACTCTAACCC
>NZ_JABFBB010000007.1:192679-254295 GCF_017168555.1 Micrococcus sp. KRD012 | reverse complement strand
GGGTGGCGGGCCCCGTCATCGGGTGCCGTTCAGCACGCGCACCTGCTCGCCGGCGTCCACGCCGTCCACGACGGCGAGGCCGTCGGCGGAGCCGAGGACGGTGACGGTGCGGTCCTCCGCGGCGCCGTCCCGGACCACCGTGACCGTCGCGGCGCCGTCTGGCTGGGTGCGCAGGGCGGACACGGGGACCACGGGCCCGGAGACGGGCGGGACCACGCTGACCTGGGAGAGCAGGGAGGTGGTGGCGTCGGCGGGCAGGGTGTCGCAGTCCTCGCCGCAGACCACGCCGCCGTCCGGGGCGGTGAGGGTGATGCGGATCAGGCCCTGCTCGTCGGAGGTGGACTCGCCGGCGACGGCCTTCCATTCGTGTTCGCCGTGGGGCACGGTGACCTGGGTGCCGGCCGGGATGAGGGCGGCCTGCTCCTGGTTGACCTCGAGGGCGAAGTCCGGTTGGTCGCCGGGGCGGGCCACCACGTTCTCGCCGCCGGCGAGGGTGGTGCCGACGGCGGTGGTCTTCGCGTCCACGCTGAGGGGCGCGGGGAGGGCGTCGAGGACCACGAGCTGGCCGAGCTCCACGGTGTCCGCGGCGGGGTAGCCGCGTTCGGTGAGCCAGTCGTCCCAGGCGTCCGCGGTGGCCTCGTCCCACGTGCCGGTGGCCTCCACCTTCGCGCCGGTGGCGGCGAGCATGCGCTGGAACGCGGCGACGTCGTCGCCGGAAGTGCCCTCCCCGAGAGGGCGCCACTGGGGAAGCTCGCCCTGGAGGACGAGCACGGGCTTCTGGGCGACGGCGTACAGCACCTCCCCGGCAGCCACCTCGCCGGACTCTCCGGCCCGGGTGACGACGCCGGTCAGCGCGTTCACCGCCGCCGGCGTCTGCTCGCGCGACACGGAGACGCCGAGGGTGATGACGCGGCCGAGCTCCTGCTCGGCGACGGTGACGAGGGCGCTCGCGGCCGGACGCTGCTCGGCCTGAGCCGGAGGGGTGAGCGTGACCCGGCCGGCCCAGAAGGCGAGCGCGGCGACGGCCACGAGCGCAAGGACGAGGGCGGCCCAGCGGGCGGGGCGATTCATCCGGATGACCCCCAGAAGACATCCTGCGGCGGAAGCTCCGGGCATGTCTGCGCGACCTCGGCCTGGCGTTCTGCCGACACGCCCCTCATGCTGTCCGCGAAGGGCCACCACTGGTGGCGGCCTGGAGTGTAGAACGCGGAGACGAATGCCTCTTTGGAGGGGCGCGCGGAGGTGTCGACCGTGTAGCCGTAGGCCTCGAGACACGGGATGAGGTATTGGTCCCAGTAGTCATAGACGAGGCGGAGCTGCGGATCGGTCCAGTCCTGGGTGTAGCTCGGATCCACCGGGTGCTGTGCGTAGCAGGTCACGTAGGCCGCCTCGAAAGCAGACCTCTGGGACTCAGGTGGGGTGTCGATCTGAATTCCCCCGGTCGGACCGACCGAGTTCGGCCACCCGGCCTCGGCCAGGCATGTGGACACCATGCGGTCCGACTCGTGGGACGTGGCGTACCACCCGGAGCGCTCCACCTGAGGCGGCGCGGGCATTCCCGCCCCCTGAGCGTGCCGCGCGACTTGCTCACGGTAGGCGCGCTCCTTCTCCGCCTCCGTCGTCAGGAGGGGTTCGATCCTCTCGGTGGGAACCCACTGCGAGGCGTCCCAGGTCTTCTCGGCCGTCGCGGTGGGGGGAGCGGCGACCGTGGATGAACCGCCGAGGCCCGCAGACTCCCGACCGACGCAGCCGGTGAGGGTCAGGGCGACGGCCGCCACCAGGGCGGCCGTCGCAGGAATGCGTAATGAAGTCATCGGTGCCGGCGAGTCAGTACGGGTAGTAGCAGTAGCCGTAGGTGCCCGACAGGAGGAGTCCTGCGCTGCAGTCCTGCCGACCGGAGTCCGTCAGCGCCTGCGCTGGCACCGCACCGGAGACGGCCAACGGTCCAGCGACGGCCACGCCGGCACCGACCTTAGAAATCCGCTGCTTCATACCCATGTCGCTCCTCCTTATGGTTCACGCTCAGTCGTGATCTGCGTCACACTCTATGAAGGTGCTCGCCCTGTGTCCAGAGAATTCTCGGTCGGTCCACAGACGTGCCCCACCAGGGAGTCAAGAGGGTCCTGCGCGTGACGGATGCGCAATCTCAGGGGACGAATGAGCGCGGCCACACCGGCAGGGGTGGCCCGACGATCGGGTTTCGATACTCCCGTCACCGCCGCGCGCCCTAGCCCCGTACACCTCCGGCTCCGGAGAGGTGCGGGCTCGTGAAACTCACCGGCACCTGGATCGAGAAGGTCATCGGGTGGTCCCGTGTCGCAGCGACGCCAGCGGCCAGTGGCTGGGCGCCGGCGCCATCCAGCCCCGGCCTCAGCGGGCGTCCTCGCGCGCGGCGGGCGCGCCGTCGTCGTCCTGCTCCTCCGCCTGTTCCCCGCCCTGGAACTGGCTCCTGTACAGCCGGAAGTACGCGCCGCGAGCGGCCAGCAGCTGATCGTGCGAGCCCTGCTCCACGATGTCGCCGTCCTCCATCACGAGGATGACGTCCGCGTCCCGGATGGTGGAGAGGCGGTGGGCGATCACGAAGCTCGTGCGGTCCGAGCGCAGCGCCGCCATCGCGCCCTGGACCAGCACCTCGGTGCGGGTGTCCACGGAGGAGGTGGCCTCGTCCAGGATCAGGAGCGAGGGCTGGGCCAGGAACGCACGGGCGATGGTGATGAGCTGCCGCTCGCCCGCGGACACGTTGGCGGCGTCCTGCTCGATCACGGTGTCGTAGCCGTCGGGCAGGGTGTGCACGAAACGGTCCACGTAGGTGGCCTTCGCCGCCGCGACGACCTCCTCGTCCGTGGCGTCGAGTCGGCCGTAGCGGATGTTCTCCCGGATGGTCCCGCCGAAGAGCACGGCGTCCTGGAGCACCATGCCGGTGGCGGCGCGCAGCTCGCCGCGGCTGACCGTGCGGGTGTCCACGCCGTCCAGCAGGATCCGCCCGCCGTCCACCTCGTAGAACCGCATGATCAGGTTGACCAGGGTGGTCTTGCCGGCACCGGTCGGCCCGACGATCGCGACCGTCTGCCCCGGCTCCGCCACGAAGTTCAGGTCCGTGATGAGCGGCTTCTCCGGCGTGTAGGAGAAGCGCACATGCTCGAACTCCACGCGACCGCGCAGCGGGCGCGGGAGGTGGGCGACGCCGTCGGGCCCGGGGATGGCGGAGGGCGCCGTTTCCCGAACGAAAGCGCTCTCGGAGGGCGCCGTTTCCCGAACGAAAGCGCGGGCGGGGGTGCCGTCGGGGGTCTCCTCCGGCTCGTCGAGGAGCTCGAAGATGCGCTCGGCCGACGCCACGCCGGAGATCAGCATGTTGGACATGCCGGCGATCTGCCCGAGCGGCTGGTTGAACTCGCGCGAGTACTGGATGAACGCGGTCACGGCGCCGAGGGTCATCTGCCCGTTGGCCACGCGCAGGCCGCCGACCACCGCGATGCCCACGTAGCCCAGCCAGTTCACCCACTGCATGATCGGCATGATCATCCCCGAGTAGAACTGCGCCGTGAACGCGGCCTCGTACAGCTCCTCGTTGCGCTCGTCGAAGCGCGCGGCCATGTCCCGCTGACGGCCGAACACGGTCACCAGCTCATGCCCCGTGAACGACTCCTCGATGTGCCCGTTGAGCCGGCCCGTCTCCCGCCACTGCGCGGAGAACAGCGCCTGGGACTTCTTGCCGATCACGCCCACGACCACACCGGCCACCGGCAGCGCGATCAGGGCGATGAGCGCGAGCTGCCAGGACAGCCAGAACATCATGCCGACGATGCCGATCACGGTCAGCGCCGAGTACACGAGCGAGGCGAACGCCTGCTGGAGGGCCTGCTGGACGTTGTCCACGTCGTTGGTGGTGCGGGAGAGCAGGTCGCCGCGCTGCCCGCGGTCGAAGTGGCTCAGCGGCAGCCGGTTGATCTTGGCCTCGATGTCCTCGCGCAGGCGGAACACGAGGCGCATCACGAGGTCGTTGAGCACGCGGCCCTGCAGCCACATGAACAGCTGGGCCACGAGGTACATGGCCAGCACGATCAGGATCAGCCGGCCCAGCTCGGTGAAGTCGATCCCCTCGCCCGGTGTGAACGCCATGCCGGAGAGCATCTCCGCGGCCTGGTCCTCGCCCTGGGCGCGCAGCCCGTCGATGACCTGCTCGCGGCTCAGCCCGCCGGGCATCTGCGCGGAGACCACGCCGCCGAAGATCACGTCCATCGCCCGGCCGAGCACGCGCGGCGCCCACACGTTGAACACCACGGCCACCAGCACCATGACGGCGACGACGGCCAGCCCCAGCTTCTCCGTGCGGAACAGGCTCATGAGCCGCTTCGCGGACGGCCAGAACGCCTTGGCCTTGCGGGCCGGCCCGCCGCCCCAGTCGTCGGTGGCGCCCTGCTCCTGGATCTCGAGGATCTCCTCGTCCGTCAGGTGCTCGCTCATGCCACGTCCTCCGCGGTCAGCTGGGAGTCCACGATCTCCCGGTAGGTCTGGTTGTCCGCCAGCAGCTCGGCGTGGGTGCCGCGGCCGACCACGCGGCCCTCGTCCAGCACGATGATCTGGTCGGCGTCGGTGATGGTGGCCACCCGCTGGGCGACGACGATCCGGGTCACCCCGGCCGCCGCGCGGTCGAGCGCCGCCCGCAGCCGCGCGTCGGTGGTGACGTCCAGGGCGGAGAACGAGTCGTCGAACACGAGGATCCGCGGCTCGGCCACGAGGGCACGCGCGATGGACAGGCGCTGGCGCTGGCCACCGGAGACGTCCGTGCCGCCCTGGGACAGCCGCGAGTCCAGACCGGAGGCGGCCGCCTCTCCCTTGCCGGTGGTGCGGGCGCGCACGAAGTCGGCGGCCTGGGCCGTCTCGAGGGCCGCCCAGATGCGCTCGTCCGAGGCGTCCGGGGCCCCGAACTGCATGTTCTCCCGCACGGTGCCCGAGAACAGGTACGGCTTCTGCGGCACGAGGGCCACGGCCTCGGTCAGCTCGGCCCGGGCCAGGTCGGTCACCGGCACGCCGTCCACGAGCACCTCGCCGGACGTCGCGTCGTACAGCCGCGGCAGCAGGCTGATCAGCGTGGACTTGCCGGAGCCGGTCGAACCGATGATCGCCGTCGTGGTGCCGGGGGCGACGGCGAAGCTGACGTCGTCGAGCACCGGCGCCTCGGCGCCGGGGTACTGGAAGGTGACGTGGCGCAGCTCCACGGCGCCGTCGCGACGTTCGGGGGTCACCGGGCGGACCGGCTCGCCGAGCGTGGGGACGGTGTCCAGGACCTCGCCGATGCGGCGGGCGGAGATCACGGCGCGCGGGAGCATCATCATCATGAAGGTGCCCATCATCACCGCCATGAGGATCTGCAGCAGGTACTGCATGAACGCGGTGAGCGCGCCGACCTGCACGAGCCCCGCGTCCACGCGCTGGCCGCCGAACCACAGGACGGCGGCGGTGGCCAGGTGCAGGATCATCGTGATGACCGGGCCGAGCAGCACGAACAGCCGACCGATCCGCACGGACGTCTCCGTCAGGGCGGCGTTGGCGTCCGTGAACCGGCGTGTCTCGTGGCGCTCGCGCACGAACGCGCGGACCACGCGGATGCCCTGGATCTGCTCGCGCATCACGCCGTTGACGTCGTCGATGTTGTCCTGCATCCGCTGGAACAGCGGCATGAGACGGGCGACGATCCACGCCACGATCACCAGCAGCACCGGCACGGAGACCCACACGAGCCAGGACAGGCCCGGGTCCTCGCGGATGGCCATGATGATGCCGCCGACCGCCATGATCGGCACGGCCACCATGAAGTTCAGGGCCATGAGGGTGAGCATCTGGACCTGGTTGACGTCGTTGGTGCCGCGCGTGATGAGGGTCGCGGCGCCGAAGCGGCCGAGCTCCTCCGCGGAGAACGCGTCCACGCGGGTGTAGACGGCGCGGCGCAGGTCCCGGCCGACGCCCATCGAGGCCTTCGCCCCGAACCACACGGCGGCGATCGCGGCGACCACCTGCACCAGCGCGACGCCGAGCATCACGAGGCCGATGTCCCAGATGCGGGCGGTGTCACCGCGGGCTACGCCCTCGTCGATGATGCGGGCGTTGAGGCTGGGCAGGTACAGCATGGCCAGCGTGCTGATCAGCTGCAGCACGACGACGGCCGCGACGGCGCCGCGATAGCGCCGGCCGTGACGGCGGAGCAGGGTCCAGAGCATGGGGCTCCCAGGGAGTCGGGATGGGCGCGCGGCCGCGTGGGGCCGCAGTGAGGTGGGCCGACGTGGGCCGGGTTCATTGTGCCCCAGCCGCGGGCGAGGAGGTCGGGCAGCAGCCGTCGTCGTCGGACGCCGCGGGCGCACCCCGGACAGCCGGCTGCCGAACCACCCGCTGGCGGACCCGCACGAGGACTGAGCGACGCCAGACGGGGGGCGTGAGCCAGACGTTTCCGCTGCTGAGGGTCCCTCAGAACAGCACGAACATCTGGCTCACGCCCCCGGAACGCCTGGCTCAGCGCCCGAAGAGCCTCGCGAAGAACCCTGCGGCCCCGGCACGGCCCGCGCGGGCTGCGTCGCGCTCGGCATCAGAGTGACGGCCATCGCACCACTGCGCCGCGGGGACGACGGCCTTGACGGACTCGACGTGCCGGCCGCATCCGGCCCAGGTGGCCCTGCGGCAGACGCGGCAGCGCGCAGGACGGCACATGAGGGATCCTTTCGGCGAGGGGGCTTCGGGGTGGCCGGTCAGGCCAGGGTCATGAAGAGCTTCTCGAGCTCGGCGACGGTGAGCTTCTCCTCGTCCTCCGCCTTCTCGGGGTCGGCGAGGCAATACTGCATGGCCGCAGAGACGATCGCGAAGCCGGCGCGATCCAGCGCGGTGGAGACGGCGGAGAGCTGCGTGACCACGTCCTTGCAGCGACCCTCGCCCTCGACCTCGCGGATCACGGCGTCCAGCTGGCCGCGGGCCCGCTTGAGGCGGTTGAGGATCTTGCGCTGGGTCTCGGCGTCGGCGGTGCGCACGGCGACCTCCTTTGTCACGGTGGCGGGGAGGGGAATCATATCCCCAGGGGTATCCGGCGACGTCGCCGGAGGTCACACGAGGAGACCGATGAGTTCCCGGACGAGGATCACCAGGCCCATGGCCAGCACGAACCAGCCGAAGCCCTTCTTCAGCGCCTTCTCCGGGACCCGCTTCACGAGCGGAACGCCGATCAGCCCGCCGACCACGGCCACACCGGTGACCCACAGCAGCAGGTCCCACGGCAGCGTCACGCTGGTCAGGTAGCCGCCGAGGCCCGCGAAGGACTTCATGGCGATCACCAGCAGGGACGTGCCCACCGCGGCGGACATCGGCAGGCCGCCGAGCAGCACGAGCGCGGGGACCACGAGGAACCCGCCGCCGGCGCCGATGATGCCCGTGACGAAGCCGACGACGACGCCCTCCAGCAGGATCTTCCCGAGCGGGTGGCGGCGGGGCTCGACGTCAGCCGAGGCCTCCACTGAGGGGGCGGCCGCCGGCTGCGTCTTCTTGGGCCGGATCATGGCCCACGCCGTGAAGAGCATCATCACCGCGAAGGCGATCAGCAGCAGGGTCCCCGGCAGGAAGCCGCCGACGACGCCGCCCAGGAGGGCACCCACCATCGAGGCCGCGCCGAAGATCAGGCCGGTGCGCCACCGGACGGTGCCGTGCCGCGAGTGCAGCAGCACTGAGACCAGCGAGGTCACACCCACCACGAACAGGGAGCCCGCGATGGCCTGCTTCGGCTCGAGGCCGGCCACGTACGTCAGCAGGGGCACCATCAGGATCGACCCGCCGCCACCCATGAGGCCGAGCAGCAGGCCGACCACGAGGGCCAGGGCGAGGACGATCCACATCACGGGTCAGCTCCGCTTCCCCGCGCCGGTGGGGATGCGGCCGATCACGTCGCCCGCGGAGCGCTCCTGCGCGGGGCGGTTCCACGGCATCTTGGCCAGCACGGACGCCATGGCGCACGTGTTGGACACGGCGGAGAAGGACAGGCCCGCGCCGATCGCGGCGGGGATGAGGCCGAACCGCTTCG
This sequence comes from Micrococcus sp. KRD012, assembly GCF_017168555.1. NCBI lineage: Bacteria > Bacillati > Actinomycetota > Actinomycetes > Micrococcales > Micrococcaceae > Micrococcus > Micrococcus sp. KRD012. The sequence goes on along the minus strand of NZ_JABFBB010000007.1, from coordinate 246,239 downwards.
AGCCGACCTGGGAGGCCACGGCCCCGACCAGCGCGATGGACCCGGCGGTCATGCGGACCTGACGGTCCATGGACCAGCGGTTGCCGCTGCGGACGACCTCGCCGCCGGCCTCGGCGTAGGCGGAGATGCCGCCCTGCAGGACGCGCGCGGAGGTGAAGCCGGCCTGGGCCAGACGGTCCTGGGCGGTGCCGGCCCGGCTGCCGGACTGGCAGACGAGCACCGCGGTGCCGTCCAGGCGGGCGGCGACCTCGTCCGCGTGCTCCTGGAGCAGGTCCAGCGGCACGTTGTAGGAGCCGGCGATGTGCTCGGTCTCGAACTCGCCGGGGGTGCGCACGTCCAGCACGACGGCGTCGGGGCGGGCGGCCAGCTCGGCCTTCAGGTCGCGCGGGGCGACGGGGGACAGGGTGACGCTCATGGGAGGGGACAGGTGGACGCTCATGGGAGGGGCTCCTCGGGGTTGGTCTGGGGGTGTGTCAGGACTGCTGCCAGGCGGCGTAGCTGCCCTCGAGCTCGATCACGTCGAACCCGGCGCGGCGCAGCGCCTGGGCGGCCACGATGTTGCGCAGGCCGGACTGGCAGAAGGTCACCAGGGTCTTGTCCTTCGGCAGCTCCTCCTGGTGGAAGAGCACCTTGCCGGCGTTCAGCTGCCGGGCGTCCGCCACGGTGCCGTGGGAGAACTCGGTCTTGTTGCGCACGTCCACCAGCACGGTGTCCTGCTCCGCGCCGACCTCGCCGGCCTCGATGCGGGACCGCAGCTCGTCGGCCTGCACGGTGGGCACCGGCTCCAACGTGAGGCCGTCCACGGAGGTGGTGAACGCGGCGGCGGCGTCGACGCCCACGCGGATCATGTGGTCGCGCATCGTGTGCGCGTCCTCGCGGTCCTCGGCGAGCAGGACGAGGGCGGCGTCGTCGCTCTCCGGGTCGTAGGCCCAGCCGGCGTGCGTGGCGACCTTGCCGCGGGACGGAAAGGCCAGCGCGCCCGGCACGGTGCCGGCGAGGATCTCGTCCACACCGCGGGTGTCCGCGAACACGGCGCCCTCGGCGAGCGTCGCCTGCACGCCCCCGGCGTCCAGCTCCTCGAGCTCGGGCAGCTCGCCCAGGATGGCTGGCCCCTGCTTGTTCTGGCGCTTCATGCGGGCGAAGTAGGCGTGGGCGTCGGGCTGGCCGTCGAGCAGCTCGTCGATGAAGCCCTGCTCGTCGTCGTTCTTCAGGTAGTCGGACCACCACGCGTACTTGCGCTCGTAGCCGACCGTGGTGGAGGGCAGCGCGCCGAGTGCCTTGCCGCAGGCGGAGCCGGCGCCGTGGGCCGGGAACACCTGCACGTGGTCCGGGAGGGTCAGGAACTTCGCCTTGAGGGAGGCGAAGAGCTGCTGGGCGCCCTCAAAGCGGGTGTCGACGCCGCCGGCGGCCTCGTCCAGCAGGTCCGGGCGGCCGAGGTCGCCGGAGAACACGAAGTCGCCGGTGAGCATGTAGCCCGGGGCGTCCGCGAAGGCGCCGTCGGTGACGAGGAAGGACAGGTGCTCGGGGGTGTGGCCCGGGGTGTGCACGGCCTCGACGGTGATGTTGCCGAGCGTCACCGTGTCGCCGTCCTTGAGGAGGTTGCCCTCGAAGCCGTAGGCCCAGTCCTCGCCGCCCTCGCCGGACAGGTGGATCTGGGCGCCGGTGGCGTGGGCCAGCTCGCGGGTGCCGGAGAGGTAGTCCGCGTGGATGTGGGTCTCGGTCACGTGGGTGATGGTCATGCCGTTCTTGGCGGCCAGGTCCAGGTACACCTGGATGTCGCGGCGGGGGTCCACCACCATCGCCTCGTTCTTCGCCTGGCAGCCGATCACGTAGCTGGCCTGGGCGAGGTCCTCGTCGTAGATGCGCTCGAGCAGCATGGTTCTCCTCCGGGTCGGGGGGTCTCGATGTCCATCCGATACCCCCTGGGGTATGTCGAGAACGAGCGTAAGGTATACCCCCAGGGGTATGCAAGAGAGAGGGTGAGCCCGGGCGGCGACGGGGAGGGACGGCACGATCAGGAGACGTCGGCAGGGGGCGTGAGCCAGATGATTTCGCTGCGGATCGGGCGTCAGAACTACAGAAACGTCTGGCTCACGCGGCAGGGGGCGTGAGCCAGATGATTCCGCTGCGAATCGAGCGTCAGAACGACAGAAACGTCTGGCTCGCGCGGCGGGGGGCGTGAGCCAGACGTTTCTGCTGCGGATCGGGCGTCAGAACTGCAGAAACGTCTGGCTCAGCGCCCGGGGTCCTCAGAGCAGGGGACGCAGTGGTACCAGCAGGGCCTCGACCACGCGGGCGAGGCCGTGACGGTCCTCCCAGCGCGGGGTGTCGATCCGGACGGCCCGCTGGGCGTCGAGAGCGAAGATCTCCTCCATCCGGGCGGCGAAGTCGCGGTCCACGACCACCACGTTGGACTCGTAGTTGAAGCCCAGGGAGAGGCGGTCGACGTTGGCCGAGCCCACGGTGGACCAGATGCCGTCCACGGTGGCGGTCTTCGCGTGGATCATGCTGGCCCTGTACAGCAGGATCGTGATGCCGGCCTCGAGCATCTTCCCGAAGAAGCCGCGCGAGGCCCAGTCCGCCACGATGTGGTTGGAGTCCTCCGGCACCATCACCTGCACGTCCACCCCGCGCCGGGCCGCGTGCAGCAGCGCCTCGAGGACCTGCTGGTCCGGGATGAAGTACGGCGTGTTGATGAGGATGCGGTGCTGCGCCCGCTGGATGGCGTCGAGGTAGCTCAGCCGGATCGGGTAGACCAGGAGCGGCGGCTGGTTCGCGGCCACGGTGACGCGCGGGTCCCACGTGTCCGGGGGGCGCCAGGACATCTGCTCGCCCGCGCGGTGGTGGGCGTTCCACTTGATGGAGATCGACTGGTCCAGCCCCCACACCGCCGGGCCGCGCTCGCGCACGTGAGTGTCCCGCCAAAAGCGGGCGTAGTCGTCGCCGATGTTGAAGCCGCCTGCGAAGCTGACCTCGTCGTCCACCACCATGATCTTCGAGTGGTTGAACCCGCTGTGTCGGACCACGCCTCGCCAGATCGGGCGGGCGAAGGCCGGCAGCCGGAACACGTGGATGCGCGGGTCCAGCTGACGGTAGAAGCGGGGCGGGACCACGAGGTTCCCGAACCCGTCATAGGAGACGTAGACCTCCACGCCGCGCGCGGCCGCCCGGTTGAAGGCGTCCATGAACCGCTGGCCCGTGGGGTCGCTCTTCCAGATGTAGGTCTCGAACTTGATGATCCGCTGCGCTCCGTCGATCGCGGCGATCATCTCCTTGTAGAGGTCCTCGCCCGAGGTGAAGATGCGCAGCTCGGAGCCCTCCACGTGGGCGTCGAACACGCCGGGGTTCGGCGCGGGTCGGCGCACTCGGCCCCCACGCTTGACCATGTCCACGCCGGTGAGCCCGGCGGCGACCGTCAGCGGCAGTCCCACGAGACCGACGCCCGCGGCCACGGCCGCTCCCCGGAGGAGACGACGGACCGGCAGGCGGGACAGGGACGGCAGGGACGGTCGACGCATTCGCTCAGTCTACTCAGGGCCCCGTCAGCGCGGATAGGGCGAGCGGCGCGTCTCGGTCCAGGCCGCGCTCACCTCGGAGCGCATGCGCACGAGTTCGACCGCCGTCTCCTGCAGCCTCCTGGCGCTCTCGCTCTCGGGGACGTACTGCCGCACCCGCTGGGCCTGGTCCTCCGCGGAGACGTCCACCATGACGGCGATCGAGTGCGCCACCAGGCGGGACTCCGCCCCGGTGCGTCGGCTCGCGTAGACGCGCAGCGCCACATGCATGGACCGCTCCGTGGTGTTCACCAGGAGGGCCTCCACGCGCACGAGGTCGCCCACGTGGATGTTCCGCACGAAGCGCACACCGCCGCCGAACACCGCGACCACGGATTCATGTCCGGTCCAGCGGGCGGCGCAGACGGCGGCCGCCTCGTCCACCCAGCGCAGGATCGCGCCCGCGTTGATGGTGCCGCCCACGGTGGCCTCCGCGTTGGGGGCCAGGAACGCGAGGGTGCTCATCTCCTCGGGGGCCTCCCCGGGCGCGGGGAACGGCAGTCGGGCCATGCCGCGCTCGACGGCGCGGCGGGCCACGGTGGAGCGGCGGGCCTGTTCGTCGCGCTCGATCTGGCCGGGGGTCGAGGGCTCCCAGACCGGCACGGTCACGGGCACCCCGCCCTCCTCCGCGGCGTAGACCACGAGGGACGAGGTGGCGACCACGGGGTCGCCGTCGTCGTCGCGGATCTCCGGCAGCAGCAGGCGGGTCTGGACGTGCACCTCGGCGCCGTCCGTGTGGACCACGCGCGCCTGCACCACAGCGCGGCGGTCCACCGGCACGGGGTGCCGGAACTGGGTGTGCCCCATGTAGCGGGCACGCACGAACGTCCCGGCCCAACTCGCCGCGACGGCGTAGCCGGCCTTCTCGATCCAGGAGATGACGGTGCCGGCGTCCACCAGGCCGGTGGGATGATCGAAGCTGTCCGCCCGGAATTCGAGGGCGAGGGCTCCGGGGGGTCTCATGCCGTCGAACGTATCACCCGAGTCCGGGCCCTGTGCGGCCGGTCACGCCCCGTCCAGGAGTCTGCGGGGAACCTCCCGGCCGCGCCCCAGGCGGGTCCGCGCACGGGGGACAATGGACCCATGACCGCCTTCGACCGTCTCCCCCTGCCCGCGGAGCCCCAGACTCCGCACGACCGCCTGCGCCGCCGCACCGAGGCCGCCGTCGCCGAGCGCGGGGAGGCCGCCGTCGCCGGGCTGGCGGTGCGCCTGATGACCGGCGCGGCCACTCCCGATGACGTCACCTCGGGCGCCGCCCGCGCCCTCACCGGCGACGACGGCGACCTCAGCCCCGCCGCGACCGGCGCCCTGGCCCTGATGCACGCGTGGCACCGCAGCGCGCTGCCCGCCCTGACCGGGGCGCTCACCGCCCCCGAGGCGGACGTCCGCTCGGCGGCCCACCTCGTGCTCGCCTCCCGCGCCGGCTCGCTGCGCCGCGATGCCGCCGTCGACCGCACCCTCGTGGACGCGGTGCGGGCCGGCTGTGCCGACCCGGACCCGGAGGTCCGCGCGTCGGCCGCGTCCGCACTGGGTGCCCTCGCCCGCCCCGAGGACCTCGAGTCCGCCCTGCCCGTGCTCACCGGCATGGTGATGGACGTGGACGCGGACCTGGCCGCGGCCGCCGAGCTGGCCCTCGAGCAGCTCGCGATCCGCCTGGACCGGCCCGGCCTGCGGGTCAGCCTCGAGGGCTGAGGCGACGCCCGTGCAGTGCCCCCACTTCGATGTCGGCGAGTGCCGTTCCTGCCCGCTGATGGGCGTGCCGTACGCCCGGCAGCTCGCGGACAAGCAGGCCGCGGTCCTGGCCGCGCTGGCGGACGCGCTCGATGCGGACACGGTCGTGGCCGAGCCGTTCGCCTCCGCGGAGGCCGGGTTCCGGAACAAGGCGAAGCTCGTGGTCACGGGGTCGGCGGCGGCGCCGCGGCTGGGCATCCTGGACCCGCGGCAGCACCCCCGCCATCACGACGGCGCCGGCGTGGACCTGCGCGACTGCGGCCTGTACGAGGCCGGCATGGAGGGCGTGTTCGAGGCGTGCGCGGCGGCGGTGACGGCGGCCGGGCTGGAGCCCTACGACGTCGCCGCCCGCACGGGCGAGCTGAAGAACGTGATCGTGACGCTCTCCCCCGACCGGGAGGCGATGGTCCGGTTCGTGCTGCGCTCCGCCGACCGGCTGGACGCGCTGCGCGCGGCGGTGCCGGGGCTGCTGGATGACCTCGCGGCGCGCGGGACACCCGCCGCCGTGGTGAGCGCGAACCTGCTGCCCGAGCACGTGGCCCTGCCCGAGGGCGACGAGGAGATCGTGCTCGCCGGCGGGCCGACGCTGACCATGCGGCTCAACGGGGTGGGCCTGCGGCTGCGCCCGCAGGGGTTCTTCCAGACGAACACCGCGGTGACCGAGGGGCTGTACGCGACGGCGGCGGCGTGGGTCGCCGAGGCCGGCCTGCCGGCGGCGGCGTGGGACCTGTACTGCGGGGTGGGCGGGTTCGCGTTCCACCTGGCCCGGGCCGGCGTGCGAGACGTGTGGGGCATGGAGTCCTCCGCCGAGGCGGTGGCCGCGGCCCGGGAGACGGCCGCGGAGCTCGGCCTGGCCGACCGGGCGCGCTTCTCCGCCGGCGACGCCACCTCCGCGCTTTCGTTCGAGAAACGGCGGGCTCCGGAGGCGCTTTCGTTCGAGAAACGGCGGGCCCGCCCGGACGCCGTCGTCGTGAATCCGCCGCGGCGGGGCATCGGCGCCGAGCTGGCGGACGCGCTGGAGGACTCGGGTGTGCCCACCGTGCTGTACTCGAGCTGCAACCCGACGACGCTGGCACAGGACCTGGCCCGGATGCCGAGCTATCGGGTGGCGCGGGTGCAGTTGTTCGACATGTTCCCGCAGACCCGGCACGCGGAGGTGCTCACACTGCTGCGGCGGCGGTGACGGGGGCCGGGGCGCGTCACCGCGGGCTCCCCGCCCGACGGTTCCGCTTCTTCAACTCGACGAAGACCTGCAGCAGCGTCAGAGCCGACGGCGCGAGCGCGGGTTGCGTGAGCACGAGCGGTTGCGCACGGGTCAACCCGCCACCCTGCAACGGCCGTCCCGAGTCCCACCGGTTGGCCTTGCGCAGACCACCCTCGTTCCACAGCCGCTCGTCCACCTTGAGCGCCACCTTCATCGTGTGCTCCGACTCTGGCGCCACAGCACGGACTTCCTTCACGTCCGCCCAGTCCACGGACCAGTCCCGCGTCCACACCCGTCGCTCATCGAACGTGACATGCCGAGGCCGGAACAGACCCATCGTCGCGGCGGGAAGCACCGCCAACGCCAGCGCCAACCCGATGAACGACGCCACACGCCACACCCCGAACCCGGCCGAGACATCCTCCGGCGGCCGGAAGATCACCCACACGAACACCGCGATGCACACCACGACGATCAGCCACAGGAGCAACCACCGCGCCGGACGCACCCGCGCCTGCACCGGCAGACTCGCCAGGATCTCCTCCCGCGTCGCCTTCTTCCGCAACCGCGTCGGCTTAGCATCCATCACTTGCTCATCATCCAGTTCATGAGCCCTTCGCCCCCCGGCCATCTCCGCCGAGTGTGTCCTGCTCGTTCCCGGGCCACGCTTCCGGCGCGCGGGGGCACACGTCCGCCCCGTCGGCACGACCCTATTCCCGGAACCCACCGCGCCGCAGCGACATCACCGCAGCTGAGAACCGCTGTGATGTCGCTGCGGTGCGGTCGGCCGGAACGACGGCGCGCTCGCTGCGGTGAACATCGCCGCGGCACTCCCCGTGCGGCCCCACTTCCCCGCCCGTAGGCTGGTTCCCATGTCGCAGACGCTCACCCCCGCCGCTCCGCAGGACCTGAACGCCCGCCGTCACCGGCTCCGCCGCTACCGCGCCGTCATCTTCGACATGGACGGGGTCATCACGGACACCGCCGGCGTGCACGCGCAGGCGTGGAAGGAGCTCTTCGACGGGGCGCTGCCCGCCGTGGGCGCGCTGCCCGCCAACGCCGCCGTCGTCGCCGCGGACCCGGACGTGCTGCGTCCCTTCGACGCCGCCGCCGACTACCTGCACCACGTGGACGGGCGCCCCCGCGAGGACGGGGTCCGCACGTTCTTCGCCTCCCGCGGCCTGAGGGTGCCGGAGGCCGACGCCCCCGAGGCGGACGCCGCCCCGGAGCTGACCGTCCTCGCCCTCGCCGAGCGCAAGCAGGGCTACTTCGAGCAGGTCCTCGAGCGCGACGGCGTCCGCGTGTTCCCGGAGGCCCAGGACCTCCTCGAGCGGCTGCGGGCCAAGGGTGTGCCGGTCGCACTGGTCACCAGCTCCAAGAACTCCCGCGCCGTGCTCACGGCCGGCGGCGTGCTGGACTTCTTCCCCGTGATCGTGGACGGGAACACCGCCGTCGAGCGCGGGCTGCCGGGCAAGCCGGACCCGGCGATGTTCTGGGAGGCCGCCCGCGAGCTGGGCGTCGACGTCGCGGACGCGATGGTCCTCGAGGACGCCGTCTCCGGCGTGAAGGCCGCCTCGGACGGCCGCTTCGGCCTCGTGATCGGCGTGGACCGCGAGCCCGAGCTCGGCAAGGGCCGACTCAAGGCGGCCGGCGCCCACCTGGTGGTCCAGGACTACGGGACCCTGCATCTGGAGGACCGCACCACCACCCCGTTCGACCCCGCGTGGGTGCTGCGCTGGGACCGCTTCGACCCGGCCTCCGAGGGCACGCGCGAGGTGCTGTGCACCCTGGCCAACGGGTACTGGGGCACCCGCGGCGCTGTGCCCGGCACGCACATCTCCTCCGTCCACTACCCCGGCACCTACATGGCCGGGGTGTTCAACCGGCTGACCTCGATGGTCCAGGGCCGGGTCGTGGAGACCGAGCACATGGTCAACATCCAGGACTGGACCCCGCTCGTGGTGACCCCGCGCCACGGCCGCCCGCTGCTGCCGGGTGAGGAGAACCTCGTGGAGTACGGCCAGGAGATGGACCTGCGCCGCGGCGTGCTCTCCCGCACCATGACCTTCGAGGACGAGCAGGGCCGGCGCACCACGGTCCACACCCGACAGTTCACCTCGCTGGCCAACCGGCACCTCGCCGCGATCGAGCTGACCGTCGTGGCGGAGAACTGGTCCGGGGACCTCACGGTGCGCTCGAAGATCGAGGGCCGCGTGGCCAACCTCAACGTCTCCGACGACCGCACCCTCGCCAACCAGCACCTCGAGCCGGTCCAGGCCCGGGAGATCGACGGCGAGACCGTCCTGCTCGAGACCGCCACCAACCAGTCCGGCATCCACGTGGCCGTGGCCACCCGCACCCGCCAGGTGGCGCCGGTGGGCCACCACGAGCCCATCCGCCGCCCCGTGGACGGCTCGGACCTGGTGGTCGGCCAGGACATCCTCCTCCACGTGGACGAGGGCGTGCCGCTCGTGTTGGAGAAGATCGCCGCCGTCGCCACGAGCCACGACCACGCCAACGCCTCCGTGTGGGAGTCGGCGGTGAAGGACGTCCAGCGCGCCCAGAACTTCCGCAACCTGCTGACCCTGCACGAGCAGCGCTGGGGCACCAACTGGGACCGGTTCTCCGTGCGCATCGACCTGGCCGAGCCGTACCGGCATCAGCGCCGCTCCACGGCGGCGGAGGCCGGCGGCGAATACGCGCCGCCCGTCGTCGACGCCGGCCACTCGGCCCCGGTGGGGTCCGCGGTCCCGATGGGCAAGGACGGCGCGTCGCTGCGCCAGCAGCTCGCCCTGAACCTGCACACGTTCCACGTGCTCCAGACGGCCTACGGCCGCCGCCGGGACCTGGACGCCTCCGTGGGGGCACGCGGCCTGCACGGCGAGGGCTACCGCGGCCACATCTTCTGGGACGAGATCTACGTCTACCCGATGCTCACGCTGCGCCGCCCCGAGATCACCCGGGGCCTGCTGATGTACCGCTACCGGCGTCTCAACGAGGCCCGCGCCAACGCCCAGGCCGAGGGCTGGGCCGGTGCCATGTACCCGTGGCAGTCCGGGGCGGACGGCTCCGAGGAGACGCCCACCGAGCTGTGGAACCCGCGCTCGCGCATGTGGATGCCGGACAACTCCCACAACCAGCGGCACGTCTCCCTGGACATCGCCTACTCGGTGCTGCGGTACATCGAGATCACGAAGGACACGTCCTTCATCTCGGACTACGGCGCGGAGATGCTCGTGGAGATCTCCCGGTTCTTCATGTCCATGACCCTGCACAACGCCGTCACGGACCGCTACGAGATCCACGGCGTCATGGGCCCGGACGAGTTCCACGACGGCTATCCCGAGACCCCCGGCTCCGGCCTGCGCAACAACGCGTACACGAACGTGCTGACCTCGTGGGTGCTCGCGGAGACCGCCCGCCTGGTCCGCTGGCTGGACACGATCGACGACGGCCTGCCCGAGCTCATGGAGATCTCCGAGGAGGAGATCGAGCGCTGGGAGGAGGTCAGCACCCGTCTGACCGTGCCGTTCTTCGAGGAGGGCGAGGAGGCCGGCATCCTCGCCCAGTTCGAGGGCTACCAGGACCTGCTCGAGTTCGACTGGGAGGCCTACCGCGCCAAGTACGGGAACATCGGCCGCATGGACCTGATCCTGCAGGCCGAGGGCGACGCCACCAACCGGTACAAGCTCTCCAAGCAGGCCGACACCCTCATGCTCGGCTACCTGTTCTCCGCCGAGGAGCTGGACCGGATCCTGCGCCGCATGGGCTACGAGCTGCCGCAGGAGGCGTTCGAGCGGATGGTCACCTACTACGAGGCCCGCTCGACGCACGGCTCCACGCTCTCCCGGCTGGTGCACGCGTGGGTGTCGGCCCGCACGGACCCGGACCGCTCGTGGGACCTGTTCACGGAGGCCCTCGAGTCGGACCTCTCGGACACGCAGGGCGGCACCACGAAGGAGGGCATCCACCTGGGCCTGATGGCGGGCACCGTGGACACGGTGATCCGCTGCTACGCGGGCCTCGAGACGCGCGACGACGTCGTCCGGCTGCACCCCCGCATGCCCGCCCAGCTGCCCGGCGCCCGCTTCACCATCCGGTTCCGCCAGCAGCCCGTGGTCATCCACATGACCCAGCGGGAGGTGACGGTGGCCGCGGGCGAGGGCATGTGGCACGACGTGCCGATGGTCATCGCCGGCCGCGAGCACACCCTCTCCCCCGGCGAGAGGCTGACGGTCCCGCTGGACTGAGGGCCGCCGTCGTCGGCCCCGCCCCGTCCCTTTGGGGGCGAAAGTGGGCGGTATCCCGCGCGGATACCGCCCACTTTCGCCCCCGGACGCGGGAGGACGCGGGAGGACGCGGGAGGACGCGGCTGCCGCCCCGGCTCAGCGCAGCGGCAGCTCGGCCCGGACCACCCAGCAGCCGCCCAGCGGGCCGGCCGTGAGGGTGCCGCCGAACACGGCCACGCGCTCGCGCATGCCGGCCAGGCCGAAGCCGCTGGCCATCGCGACCACCACGCGGTCGCGGCGGGGCTCGCCCTCGTCCATGGGGCTGGCGATGCACAGCACGAGGCGGTCCGCGCCTTCGAGCTGCGAGGTCAGGCGCACCGTGCCGCGGCGCGGGGCGTGCTTGAGGATGTTCGTCACCGACTCCTGCACCACACGCAGCACGGTCAGCTCCAGGGAGCGCGGCAGCTCGTCCAGCTCGGTCAGCGAGCGCTCCACGGCGAACCCGGCCGCGTGCAGCTGAGCTTCGAACTCGTCGAGGCGGGCCGGCAGGTCCACGACGGCGTCCCCCTCCGCCGTCTGCGCGTTGCGGGAGGAGCCGCGCAGCGCGGTGAGCATGCGGCGCAGGTCCACGAGGGACTGCCGGGCGGCCTGCTCGATGGCCTTCTCCGCGGCGGCCCGCTTCTCCGGGTCCTTCTGGGTGGGCAGCATGGCGGCCTGCATCGAGATCACGGTGAGCCCGTGCGCGACGACGTCGTGCAGCTCCGCCGCGATCCGCTGCCGCTCCGCCTCCGCGGCGCAGGCGGCGGCCTCCTCGGCCCGGCGCAGGGCCGCCTCGCGGTCCCGGGCCCGATGCCGGGATCGGCGGATCATGAAGGCCGGCACCGCCACGCACAGCGCGACGATGAGCGTGATGACCATGACGCCCTTGAGGCTGTCCTCGTCCGCCCACGTGCCGTCGGTGAGGACCTCGCCCGCGACGGTGAGCAGGATGAGGGCGCCCAGGGCGAACCAGACGAACACCCGGTGCGAGTACCGCGTCACCATGGCCGCGCCCAGGACGACCCCGCCACTGAACGCCTGCGGGGTGAGGTGCGCGTGGTCCGCCTCCACGAGGCCCACCAGACCGAACGTGCTCCCGAGCAGCACGAACACCGCCGCGAGGGTGGGCTGCCACCCGAACAGCAGCGTGACCAGCACGCTCGCCAAGAACAGGACCCAGCGCAGGAGCGGCTCCCGCCCCTCACCCGTCAGCCCGCCGTCCTCCTCGAGGATGCCCGCGAGTTCGGGGTCAGCGCTCAGCCCGGCGGCCACCGTGGGCCCCAGCACCAGGGTGAGGATCTCCCCCAGCACCATGAGCCCGACGATCACGTAGAGGACGATCCGCATGTGCCGGGAGACGGGTTCCGTGCGCAGGATCGCGGGCAGGCGGGAGTCCAGGGGAGACTCGGCGGGCGGGCGCGACGTCGCCGTCGTCGTCCGAGCCGGGGCGGGCGCCGCGATGCTCATCCGATGTCCACGAGGCCCGCGCGGGCGGCGCGGATGAGGATCTGCACGCGGTCACGGACCTGCCACTTGTCCAGGACCTTGCCGATGTGGGACTTCACCGTGGCCTCCGCGAGGAACAGGGCGCCGGCGATCTCCGCGTTGGAGGCGCCCTTGGCGAGCTCGCGGACCACGTCCAGCTCGCGCTCGGTGAGGCGCTCGTGCGGGGCGAGGGGCTCGGCCGGGCAGGGGGCGGTGTGCTCGGGGGCCGCGGTGACGGCCTCCACCAGGTCCGCGGCCACGCGGGCGGAGAACACGGCGTCCCCGGCATGGACGCGGCGGATGGCGTCCACCACCTCGGCCGGCGGGGCGTCCTTCACGAGGTAGCCGGCGGCGCCGGCGCGCAGGGCGGGCACGAGGTACTGCTCGGAGGAGAAGGTGGTGATCGCCAGGACGCGCACGCCCGGGGCCTCGGCGGAGATGCGCGCGGTGGCCTCGACGCCGTCCATGCGGGGCATCTGCATGTCCATCAGCACGACGTCGGGGGCCAGCGTGCGGGCCGCCTCGAGGGCCTGGACCCCGTCCTCGGCGGAGCCGACCACCTCGAGGTCCTCGGCCTGGGCCACGAAGTGCTCGAGGGCGGTGCGCATCAACGCCTGGTCGTCGGCCACGACTACTCGGATCATGGCGCCCAGCCTAGGTGTAGGAGGGCATGACGTTGTTGACTCGGGTCGGTGCCAACGAGGCCGGAGGAGCGTCCCCGCAGGAGGTATGAGGCCGATGGTAGTTGTAGTGGTTCACCCACACCGCCAGGGCCTCACGCCGAGCCTGCTCTGAGGTGTAGGGGCGGGCGTAGAGGACCTCATCGACCATCAGCCGGTTGTACCTCTCCACCTTCCCGTTATGGCGCGGGGTGTAGGGCCGGATCCGGTGATGCCGGCCTCCGAGCGAGACCACCTTCGCGGTGAAGTCCGCAGCCCGGTAGTTGTTTCCGTTGTCCGTGATCACCCGGTCCACGGTGATGCCGTGGGCGGCGAAGAACGCCCGCGCCCGGCAGTAGAAGCTCACGGTCGTGGCCGCCCGCTCGTCCTCCAACGCCTCGGTGTAGGCCAGCCGGGTGAACCCGTCGATCGCCGAATGCAGATAGGTGTAGCCGACCCGCCGGCCTGCACCACGCTTGGAAGCACGGCCTGCTTCACTTTCACGTCCGTGGGTGCGCCAGCCGCCCCCGTCTGGGATCTTCCCGATCTTCTTCACATCCAGGTGCACCATGTGCCCCGGCCCTCTCGCGGTGATCTTCTGGGGTCGTTGGCGCAGGTCTTCTCCGGCCGGGGTCAGGTCCCGTAGGCGGGAGATCCCGAGTCGGTGCAGCCACCGTCCCACGGTACGAAGACACACCCGGTGGCCCTCGGAGACGAGGTGGTGATGGATGCGCCGTGCGGACCACTTGCGCTCCCGCCGCAGGGCGTGGATCTGGGCGACCAAGACCGGATCGAGCTGGGCAGGTGAACGGTGCGGCCGGCTGGGCAGGTCCTGAAGGCCGGCTTCTCCCTGGGCGCGGTAGCGGGCGACCCAGGTGGCCACCGTGGGCCGGCTCACCCGGAACTCGGCGGCCACGTGTGCCTGCGGGATCCCGTCGTGCAGGTGGCGGTGGACCATCCTGAGACGGCCAGTGGGGGTCAGGGGTGCGTTAGCGTGAGTCATGAGTGGGTCTCTTCTGGCAGGTGGGTTGTTGAGGAACTTCCATCCTGCGGGGCGGGGCCCACTCGTCTCATCTCAGCCCGGTACGGATGTCAAGAACCTCATGACCCACAACACCTAGCGACGCGCCCGCGCGCCTCCGCGACGCCGCGCACGTGCGACGTCGCCCGCGGGGCTCACTCCGGGACGTCCGCCAGCCCGGCCGGCAGCGCGGCCGCGTCCGTCCCGGCGACGACGGACAACGACTGGGTGGCGCGGGTCATCGCCACGTACAGATCGCCCACCACGCCGCGCGCGTCGGCCACGATCCGCTCGGGCGAGACGAGGACGACGGTGTCGAACTCCAGTCCCTTGGTCTCCCACGGGGTGGCAACGACGATCTCGACGCCGGGCAGCGGCGCGGTGTCCACGGCCGCCTCCCCCCACCGCTCCCGGAGGACCGTGAGCAGCTCCCCCGTCCGCCCGGCGGGGGCGATCACGGCGGTCAGGGCCTCGGGCACGCGGTCCCTTTCAACTTCGACCGCCTCGAGGGCCAGGGCGGCGACGTCACCGCCCGGCTCCGTCACCAGACGCGGGCGGTGGTCGCCCTCGCGCACGGCGCGCGGATGGGAGACCTCGAGCCCGGCCGCCCGTGCGACCTGCGCGGCCCAGCGCATCACGCGCGCCGGCGAGCGGTAGTTCACGGTCAGCTCTTCCAGGCGCCAGCGGTCCCCGAACTCCGGGGCGAGGACGGACGCCCACGAGCCGGCCGCGTCGCGACGGGAGGACTGCGCGATGTCGCCCACGATGGTGAACGACTTCATCGGGCAGCGGCGCGCCAGCAGGCGCCACTGCATCGGAGAGAGCTCCTGGGCCTCGTCCACCACCACGTGCCCGTACGTCCAGGTGCGGTCGTGGGCCGCGGTCTCGGCGGTGGTCCGTCGCACGCCGCGCGCCTCATTGGCCGCGGCCAGCTGCTCGGCGTCCACGACGCCGTCGACGCCCAGGTCCGCGAGCGTCTGGTGCATGTTCTCCAGGGACGCCCGGGCGTTCTCGAGGTTGCGCTCGTGCTGGGCCGCGGACTCGCCGCCCCGGCCCGGGGTGTCGAGGCGTCCGAGCAGCTCGGCCGCCTCGTCCAGCAGGGGCACGTCGGCCTCGGTCCAGGGGGCGTCGGCCGGGCGCAGGAGCGCGCCGACCTCGGCGTCGGACAGCCACGGGGCGGCCGCCCGGAGCAGGTCCTCCCGGGTGAGGAGGTCGCCGATGAGCTTCTCCGGCGTCAGCGGCATCCAGCAGAGGTTGAGCGCGATGCGCACGTCGCGCGAGGTGCGCACGTCCTCGAGCAGGAGGTCACGCTGCACCGGGGTGCCCGAGGACTTCTCCAGCTTCTTGCGCAGCTTCTCCGCGAGCTCGCGGACGAGGATCTTCACGAACGTCACCCGGGCCTCGTTGTGGGGCTTGCGGGTGGCCCGTGCCTTGTCCCGGGCGCGCCGGACCATGGCCGGCTTGAGCTTGACGGCCGTGCCGTCGATCATCAGGCGCCGCGGCTCGACGAGCAGGCGCTGGCGCTGCGCGACCGCGTGGGCGACGGCGTCCACCATGTCCAGCCGGCCCTTCACCGCCGCCGCGTCGAGGTCCGGCTCCGGGACGGCCCGCACGCCCGGCATCAGCGTCCCCAGCGAGGACATCACGACACCGGTCTCGCCCAGCGAGGGCAGCACCCGCTCGATGTACCGCATGAACGCGGTCGACGGGCCGACGATCAGCACGCCCGAGCGCGCGAGGCGCTCCCGGTGGGTGTACAGCAGGTAGGCCGCACGGTGTAGGGCGACGGCGGTCTTCCCCGTGCCGGGCCCGCCCTGCACCACGACCGCCCCGGGCAGGGGCGCGCGGATCACCTCGTCCTGCTCCGCCTGGATCGTGGCGACGATGTCCCCCATACGTCCCGTGCGTCGGGCGGTGACGGCGGCCAGCAGCGCACCCTGGGCATCGGCGCGCACGCCGTCCTCGCCCAGCAGCGTCGGGTCCAGGATGTCGTCCTCGAGGTCGCGCACCTCGCGCCCCCGCAGCATCAGGTGACGACGACGGCGCACGCGGCCCCGGTGGGCCGCCGTCGCCTGGTAGAAGGCGCCGGCCTCGGCCGCGCGCCAGTCGACGAGGAGGCGCTCGTGGTCCTCGGTGGTGAGGCCGATGCGCCCGATGTACCGCTGCTCGTCGGCCCCACCCTCCCGCTCGGCGTCGAGGTCGAGCCGGCCGAAGACGAGGCGGTCGTCCACGGCGTAGAGCTGGGCGAGTCGGTCCTCGTAGAGGCTGGCGAAGGCGTCGCGCTCGGAGTGGTTCTGCAGCGACCCCTGCGGGCCGGTCCGGCGCACGGCCGCGAGCTGGCGCTCCTTCTCCTCACGCAGGGCGTCGAGGCGGGCGTACCGCTCGGCGACCCGACCCCGCTCGAGGTCGAGCTCGGACTGGCGGACGGACACGGTATCGGTCATCGGGGGCCCTCGCGGTGCGGTGAGGGGCGGACCATGCTGCGGCCCGCCCGGCGGAAAAGTGACCACCCATGCTACGCCGACCACGGTGAACGGCGGGTGACGCGGCGGCGCCCTGCCGGGCACCGCCGCGTCCGGCCCGGCCGACGCCGACCCGGCCGGGCGACCGCGTCAGCGGGCGTCGACGACGGAGCCCGGCGTGTCGGCCCAGCGGCGCAGCGGCGCCAGGGCGTCCTCGAGCGCCCCGATCTGCGCCGCGACGGCCGTCGGCGCGGTCCCGCCCTGGGCGTCGCGAGAGGCGAGCGAGCCCTCCGTGCTGAGCACCTCGCGGACCTGCGGGGTCAGCGCCGGCGAGATGGCGGCGTACTCCTCGTCCGTGAGGTCCCACAGCTCCACCCCCCGGGCCTCGGCCGCCTTCACGGCCTCGCCGGACAGCTCGTGGGCCTCGCGGAACGGGACCCCCTGGCGAACGAGCCACTCGGCGACGTCGGTGGCCAGCGCGAAGCCCTGCGGGGCCAGCTCCGCCATGCGCTCCGTCTGGAACTCGAGGGTGGCGATCATCCCTGAGACGGCGGGCAGCAGCAGCTCGAGGGTGTCCGCGGCGTCGAAGACGGGCTCCTTGTCCTCCTGCAGGTCGCGGTTGTAGGCCAGCGGCATGCCCTTGAGCGTGGCCAGCAGCCCCGTGAGGTCGCCGATGAGGCGGCCGGACTTGCCGCGGGCCAGCTCGGCGACGTCCGGGTTCTTCTTCTGCGGCATGATCGAGGACCCCGTGGAGTACGCGTCGTGCAGCGTCACGAAGCCCGCCTCCTTGGTGGCCCAGAAGATGACCTCCTCCGAGATGCGGGACAGGTCGACGCCGACCATCGCGGCGACCCACGCGAACTCCGCGTACACGTCGCGGGCGGCGGTGCCGTCGATCGAGTTCCACACGGCCGACTCGAAGCCGAGCTCGGTGGCCACGGCGTTCGGGTCCAGACCCAGGGAGGAGCCGGCCAGGGCCCCGGAGCCGTACGGCGAGACGGCCGCGCGCGCGTCCCAGTCCACGAGCCGCTGCAGGTCCCGCGCGAACGCCCAGGCGTGCGCGAGCAGGTGGTGCGAGAGCAGGACGGGCTGCGCGTGCTGCAGGTGGGTGCGGCCCGGCATCGGCGCGTACGGGTGCGCCCGCGCCTGATCGAGCAGCGCGTCCACCGTGGCGATCACGCCCCGCGCGATGATGCGGGCGTGGTCGCGCAGGAACATCCGGCCGAGGGTGGCGACCTGGTCGTTGCGGGATCGGCCGGCCCGCAGGCGGCCGCCGAGCTCGGGACCGGCCCGCTCGATGAGGCCGCGCTCGAGCGAGCCGTGCACGTCCTCATCGGACGCCGCCGGGGTGTAGGCACCGGAACGCACGTCCGCCTCGAGCCGGTCGAGGGCCGCGATCATCCCGTCCAGGTCGTCCGCACTGAGCAGACCGGCGGTGTGCAGCACCCGGGCGTGGGCACGGGAGCCGGCGATGTCATAGGGCGCCAGGCGCCAGTCGAAGTGCGTGGACTTGCTGAGCGCGGCGAGCGCCTCGGAAGGGCCGCCGGCGAAGCGGCCGCCCCACAGGGCGCCCTCGTTGGTCCCGTGGCGGGCGTCGGTGTTCTCGGTCATCGAAGGTCTCCTCGAGGTCGGTGACAGGCCGACGGCGGCCGGCCCGGGCGCGGGCGGGCCGCCGTCGTGCACGGGGCGTGCGGGGTCAGTCGTTGGACAGGCGGGCGACGTCCTGGAGGTCGTCGCTGCCGCGCAGGCGCTGCTCGCGCTCCGAGGCCGTCTTCGCGGACAGGCCGAAGATGTCGATGAACCCGCGGGCCGAGGACTGGTCGAACGAGTCGCCCTCGTCGTACGTGGCGAGGTTGAAGTCGTACAGGCCGGTCTCGGACCGGCGACCCTGCACCGTGGCGCGGCCGCCGTGGAGCTCCAGGCGGATCTCACCGTTGACGTGCTCCTGGGTCGCGTCGATGAACGTGTCCAGGTTGCGCTTCAGCGGGGAGTACCACTGGCCGTCGTAGACCAGCTCGGTCCAGCGCTGGTCCACCTGCTTCTTGAAGCGCGCCTGTTCCCGCTCCAGGGTGACGTTCTCGAGCTCACGGTGGGCCGCGATCAGCGCCATGGCGCCCGGGGCCTCGTAGATCTCGCGGGACTTGATGCCCACGAGGCGGTCCTCGACGATGTCGATCCGGCCCACGCCCTGGGCGCCGGCCCGGCGGTTGAGCTCCTCGATGATCTCCAGCGGGCTCAGCGCACGGCCGTCGAGGGCCGTGGGGACGCCGCGCTCGAAGGCGATCGTGACCACGTCCGGCGCCGGCGGGAAGGCGGGGTCGTCCGTGTAGTCGTAGACGTCCTTCGTGGGGCCGTTCCAGATGTCCTCGAGGAAGCCGGTCTCGACGGCGCGGCCCCACACGTTCTGGTCGATCGAGAACGGGTTCTTCTTCGTGGTGACGATCGGCAGGTCGTTGCGCTCGGCGTACTCGATGGCCTTCTCGCGGGTCAGGGCGAGGTCGCGCACCGGGGCGATGCACTTCAGGTCGGGGCCGAGGGTCTGGATGGAGACCTCGAAGCGGACCTGGTCGTTGCCCTTGCCGGTGCAGCCGTGCGCCACCGTCGAGGCGCCGAACTGGCGGGCCGCCGCGACCAGGTGGCGGGAGATGACCGGACGCGAGATCGCGGAGACCAGCGGGTAGGCGCCCATGTAGAGGGCGTTGGCCTTGAGCGTGGGCATGCAGTACTGCTCGGCGAACTCCTCACGAGCGTCGGCCACGTAGGCCTCGACGGCGCCGCAGTCCAGGGCGCGCTGGCGGATCGTCTCGAGGGACTCGCCCCCCTGGCCCACGTCGACCGCGACGGCGACGACCTCGGCGCCCGTGGCCTCGGCGATCCAGCCGATGGCCACCGAGGTGTCCAGGCCGCCCGAGTAGGCAAGGATGATGCGTTCCTTCACGTTTTCTCCTTTATATAGGGGGGCGTCTCCGAGCGCGGCACGTGGCCGTCGAAGGCGTGCTCGGCGACGATCCTACCCGGGTCTTGAATAAATATGCAACTGACGGAATATCAGCTCCCGATGGATCCTGCGCAGCCCCTCTGCGCCCACCGCGACGGCCACCCGCAACCATGGCCCCGCGCTCGAAGTTCGGGTCGAACGCGACGCCGGTCACGGCTTCGACCGTCGATCGTGACCTTCGCCCACGCCCCTGTGACGGAGGTTGTCCACACTGTCCAATCAGACGCCCTGAGATCCAATGCGGGCAGTGGCGTGCATTTCGTCCACGTACTCCCGCCTCAGGTAGCGATTCGTCACCTGATCTCAAATGTGAGACGGACGGGCAAGAATTCGTCGACCCATGATTTGACGCGAGGGGGGCTCCCGTCGTTGACTCTTCCGTAGCCGATTCGTGATCGAACCGTGATCTGACCGAGAGGTCGGGGACGGGGAGGCCACGACATCGAACCCCCTCCGACGGTCGCCCGCTGCTGGGTCGTCTCGAACCGACGGAGGGCATGACCCGACCAAGGAGAAGGACGACCCCGGTGTGCCTCGGCCACCGATCAGCGAGGACTCGCCATGGACACCATGACTCTCTTCACCACTTCCGCCACCCGCTCCCGCCGTGCCACCGCCTCGATCGTTGCGGGCATGACCCTCGCCGGCGCCGCCGCCGTGGGCTTCTCCGCCCCGGCCCAGGCCGCCACCGTGGACACCTGGGACCGCCTCGCCGAGTGCGAGTCCAACGGCACCTGGGACATCAACACCGGCAACGGCTTCTACGGCGGCGTGCAGTTCACCCTGTCCTCCTGGCAGGCCGTCGGCGGCGAGGGCTACCCGCACCAGGCCTCCAAGGCCGAGCAGATCAAGCGCGCCGAGATCCTCCAGGACCTGCAGGGCTGGGGCGCCTGGCCGCTGTGCTCGCAGAAGCTGGGCCTGACCCAGGCTGACGCGGACGCCGGTGACGTGGACGCCACCGAGGCCGCCCCGGTCGCCGTGGAGCGCACCGCCACCGTGCAGCGCCAGTCCGCCGCGGACGAGGCTGCTGCTGAGCAGGCCGCTGCTGAGCAGGCTGCTGCCGACCAGGCCGCCGCCGAGCGCTGGGCCGCCGAGCAGGCTGCTGCCGACCAGGCCGCCGCCGAGCGCTGGGCCGCCGAGCAGGCTGCTGCCGAGCAGGCCGCCGCCGACCAGGCCGCCGCCGAGCGCTGGGCCGCCGAGCAGGCTGCTGCCGAGCAGGCCGCCGCCGACAAGGCCGCTGCCCAGCGTGCCGCCGCCGCGGAGAAGGCTGCCGCTCAGAAGGCTGCCGCCGCGGAGAAGGCCGCCGCTCAGAAGGCTGCCGCCGCGGAGAAGCCCGCCGCTCAGAAGGCTGCCGCCGCGGAGAAGGCCGCCGCTCAGAAGGCTGCCGCCGCTGAGCAGGCCGCTGCCGCGGAGCAGGCCGTCGTCGCCGAGGCCGAGACCATCGTCGTCAAGTCCGGTGACTCCCTCTGGAAGCTCGCCAACGAGTACGAGGTGGAGGGTGGCTGGACCGCCCTCTACGAGGCCAACAAGGGCGCCGTCTCCGACGCCGCCGTGATCTACGTCGGCCAGGAGCTCGTCCTGCCGCAGGCCTGAGACGCCTGACCGGTCCCCCGGACCGGTACCACACGAGGAAGGCCCCCGCCGTCGGCGGGGGCCTTCCTCGTGCCTGGTGCCCGTCACCCGCGCGGGCGGGGCCGGACGGGTCGGTTAGCCCGCCAGACCCAGCAGGTGGGCCGCGACGGCCGGGGCGGACGTGGTCCCCGTGGTGATGAGGAGGATGGTGTCGTCGCCGGCGATCGTGCCCATCACGTGCTCCACGCGCGCCTGGTCGATCACGCTGGCCAGGAACTGCGCCGCACCCGGGGGCGTGCGCAGGACCACGAGGTTCGCCGTGGGCTCGGCGGAGACGAGCAGCTCGCGGGCCATGCTCGCCAGCCGGTTCAGCTGCGCGTCCGAACCGCGGCCCGGCACGGCGCCGTCGTCGCCCTCCGCCGGCAGGGCGTAGACCATGCCGGCCGGCCCGCGCGTCCGCACCGCGCCGAGGTCCACCAGGTCCCGCGAGAGCGTGCCCTGGGTGACGGACAGCCCGCGATCGCCCAGGGCGTCCGAGAGTTCGGCCTGGGAGCGGATGCCCCGGGTGGCCAGGATTTCCCGGATCGCGGCCTGACGGGCGATCTTCGTCGTGGGGGCGGCCATCAGCGCGGCTCCTCGGCCAGGCCGGAGCGGTACAGCAGCCAGGCGATGAGCGCCTTCTGCGCGTGCAGGCGGTTCTCGGCCTCGTCGAACACCACGGACCGCGGCCCGTCGATCACCTCGGCCGTGACTTCGTAGCCCCGGTACGCGGGCAGGCAGTGCAGGAAGATCGCATCGTCGGCCGCCCGCGCCATCGCGGCGGCGTCCACCTGGTAGTCGCGGAACAGCGCCAGGCGGGCCTCCTTCTCCTCCTCCTGGCCCATGGACACCCACGTGTCGGTCACGACGACGTCCGCGCCCGCCAGGGCCTCCACCGCGTCCGTCGTGACGAGGACGGAACCGCCCGTCTCCGCCGCCCGCTGTCGGGCAGCGGCCACGACGTCCTCGGCAGGCAGGTGCCCCTCGGGTCCGGCGACCCGCACGTGCATGCCGGCCGTCGCGCAGCCGAGCAGGTACGAGTGGGCCATGTTGTTCGCCGCGTCCCCCAGATACGTCAGATTGCGGCCCGCCGTGCCGCCGAGGTGCTCGCGCACCGTCAGCAGGTCGGCGAGGATCTGACAGGGGTGGTAGTCGTCGCTGAGCGCATTGACCACGGGCACCGAGGAATGGGCGGCCATCTCCTCGAGACCGGCCTGCGCGAACGTGCGCCAGACGATGACGCCGACCATCCGCTCCAGCACGCGGGCCGTGTCCGCCACGGACTCCTTGTGGCCCAGCTGCGACTCCCCCGGGTTCACGATCAGCGGCGTCCCGCCGAGCTCGGCGATGCCGGCCGCGAACGAGACGCGGGTGCGCGTGGAGGTCTTGTCGAAGAACACGATGCCGGTCCGGGGCCCGGCCAGCGGGCGGTGCCGGAACCGGTCGGCCTTCATCTGCGCGGCGAGGTCGAGCACCTCGGCCTGCTCGGCCGGGGTGAGGTCCGTGTCCACCAGGAAGTGGCGGACGGCGGCAGCGGGGGTCATGGGCGGTCTCCTTCGGCGGGGGTCAGGGCGGCGGCCACGAGCCCGGGCAGGGCCGCGGCGAAGCGCTCGAGCTCGGCCACGGGCACGGTGAGCGGCGGGGCCAGGCGCAGGGTGGAGGGGCCGGTGGCGTTGAGGATCCAGCCCGCCTCGAGGCCGGCGGCGACGACGGCGGGGGCCAGCCCGCCGGCCGGGGCCGGTCCCGCGGGGTCGGCCAGGTCGACGCCGATCCACAGGCCGTGACCGCGGACCGCGGCCACCTCGGGCAGGTCCTCCAGCAGGGCGGCCACGGCCTCGCCCGCGGCGCGGACGTGGCCGAGCAGGCCCTCGTCCTCGACGGTCTGGAGCACGGCCAGGCCCGCGGCGGTGGCCAGGGGGTTGCCGCCGAACGTGGTGCCGTGCTGGCCGGCGGTGAGCAGCCCGGAGACGGCGGGGCCGACGCACACGAGCGCCCCGATCGGCACGCCGCCGCCCAGTCCCTTCGCCAGGGTGAAGGCGTCGGGCACCACCGGCTCTGCCGCACCGGTGACGGCCGGGTTCTGGAAGCCGAACCACGTGCCGGTGCGGCCCACGCCGGACTGCACCTCGTCGAGGATCATCAGGGCGCCGGCCTCGCGGGTCGCGGCCCGCACCTCGGCCAGGTAGCCGGCCGGCCAGCCGTGCACGCCGGCCTCGCCCTGGACCGGCTCGAGGATGACGGCGGCGACGGTGGCGCCGTCGTCGTCCGGGGCCAGGGCCGCCCGCAGGGCTGCGGCGTCCCCGCCCGGCACGTGCTCCACGCCGCCGGGCAGCGGCTCGAAGGGCGCCCGGTAGGCCTCCTTGTGCGTGAGCGCGAGGGCGCCCATCGTGCGGCCGTGGAAGGCCCGCTCGAGCGCGATCACCCGCGTCCGGCGGCCGGACGGGTCGTCCGCACCGTGGCGGCGGGCGAGCTTGAACGCGGCCTCGTTGGCCTCCGTGCCGGAGTTCGCGAAGAACACGGTGGAGCCCGCGGGCGCGCCGGCCAGCTCCAGCAGGCGCTCGGCCAGGCGGATCTGCGGCTCGGAGGTGAAGAGGTTGGACACGTGGCCGAGCGTGGCGACCTGCTCGGACACCGCCCGCACCAGCGCCGGGTGGCCGTGGCCGAGCGCGTTCACGGCGATGCCGGCCAGCAGGTCCGTGTAGCGCCGGCCGTCGGCGTCCCACACGTGGACCCCCTCGCCGCGCACGAGCACGCGGGTGGGGCGGCCGAAGACTCCGGTCAGGGCGGCGTGGTAGCGCTCCAGCAGCGCGGACTGGTCGGTGCTCATGCGTCCTCCTCGGGGGTGGTCGGGGCGGTGGGCTCGGCGTCGGGCACCACCTGGGTGCCGACGCCCGCAGAGGTGAAGACCTCGAGCAGCATCGAGTGGGGGCGGCGGCCGTCCACGACGTGGGCGCGCTGCACGCCGGCGTCCACGGCCGCCAGGCACGCGGCCATCTTCGGGATCATCCCGGAGGCCAGGGAGGGCAGCAGCGCGCGCAGCTGGGCGGCGGTGAGCGAGCTGATGAGGGAGTCGCGGTCCGGCCAGTCGGCGTAGAGGCCTTCGACGTCGGTGAGCAGCACGAGCTTCGCGGCGCCGAGGGCGGCGGCCAGGGCCGCGGCGGCGGTGTCCGCATTGACGTTGAGGACCTGCCCGGTGGGCTCGCCGTCGTCGTTGATCTCGGGGGCGACCGACGAGACCACGGGGATCCGCCCGGACTCGATCACGTCGAGGATCGCGGTCGGGTCGACTCCGGTGACCTCTCCCACGAGGCCGAGGTCCACCTCCTGGCCGTCGACGACGGCGCCCGTGCGGCGGGCGCGCAGCAGCCCCGCGTCCTCGCCGGAGAAGCCGACGGCGTACGGGCCGTGGGAGTTCACGAGGCCGACCAGCTCGCGGCCCACCTGTCCCGTGAGCACCATGCGGACCACGTCCATGGCCTCCTCGGTGGTCACGCGCAGGCCGCCGCGGAACTCCGAGGCGATGCCGAGGCGGTCGAGCATCGCGTTGATCTGCGGGCCGCCGCCGTGCACCACCACGGGGTGGACCCCCACGTGGTGCAGGAACACGATGTCCTCGGCGAACGCCCGGCGCAGCTCCTCCGACACCATGGCGTTGCCGCCGTACTTGACGACCATGACGGTGCCGGCGAACCGCCGGATCCAGGGCAGGGCCTCGACGAGGACCTCCGCCTTGGACTCGGCGCGGTCGAGCCGGTCCGCGGTGGACAGGACGGGCGCGGCCGCCGTGGCCGGATCGGTGTGCGGGCTCATGCTGGGGGTCCTCACGTGGAGTAGGCGGAGTTCTCGTGGACGTAGTCGTGCGTCAGGTCGTTGGTCCAGACCGTGGCCTCGGCGTCGCCGGCGTGCAGGTCGACCTCGACGAGCACCTCGCGGGCCGAGAGGTCCACGCGGGAGCGGTCCTCTCCCACGCCGGAGGCGCGGCACACCTGGACGCCGTTGAAGCGCACGTCGAGGGCGTACGGGTCGAAGGCGGCGACCGACTCCGGGACCGTGCCGACGGCGGCGATCACGCGTCCCCAGTTCGGGTCCTGGCCGAAGATCGCGGTCTTGAACAGGTTGGAGCGGCCGACGGCGCGCGCGACGGCCTCGGCCGCCTCCTCGGTCTCGGCGTGGACCACGCGCACGGCGATGTCGTGCCGGGCGCCCTCGGCGTCGGCGACGAGCTGGCGGGACAGGTCCGCGCAGACCTCGTGGAGGGCCGCGGCGAACGCCTCGGGCTCGGGCGCGGTCCCGGACGCGCCCGAGGCCAGCAGGATCACGGTGTCGTTGGTGGACATGCACCCGTCCGAGTCGACCCGGTTGAAGGTGGCGCGCACGGCCTCGCGCAGGGCCGCGTCGAGGGCGGGTGCGGGGACGTCGGCGTCCGTGGTGATGACGCTGAGCATGGTGGCCATGCCGGGCGCCAGCATGCCCGCACCCTTGGCCATGCCGCCCACGATGAAGCCCTCGCCGCGGGCCACGGCGGTCTTGGCCACGGTGTCCGTGGTCTTGATCGCGACGGCGGCGTCCTCGCCGCCGTCCGGACTCAGGGCGGCGACCGCCTCGGACACGCCCGCGGTGAGCGTGTCCATCGGCAGGCGTTCGCCGATGAGGCCGGTCGAGCAGACGAGCACGTCGTCGGCGGAGGTCCCGAGGGCCGCGGCCGCGTGCTCGGCGGTGCGACGGGCGTCCTCGAGGCCCTCGGCGCCGGTGGCCGCGTTGGCCCCGCCGGAGTTCAGGACGACCGCGGTCGCGCGACCGTCCCGCACGGCGCGGCGGGTCCAGACCACGGGGGCGGCCGCCACCCGGTTCTCGGTGAGGACGGCGGCGGCCGCGTCGCGCGGGCCCTCGTTGACGACGACGGCGACGTCGGGCGTGCCCGAGGCCTTCAGCCCCGCGGTGACGCCGGCCGCCCGGAACCCCTGTGCTGCGGTGACGCTCACGGCGCGACCCCCTGCTGCTCGAGCCCCGCCTGCTCCGGCAGGCCCAGGGCGATGTTCATGGACTGCACGGCGCCGCCGGCCGTGCCCTTGGTGAGGTTGTCGAGCGCCGCGCAGACGATCACGCGGCCGGCCCGCTCGTCCACGGCGAGCTGCAGCTGCACGTGGTTGGAGCCGAGGACCGCCTTCGTGGTGGGCCACTGTCCCTCGGGGAGCAGGTGCACGAAGCGTTCGCCGCCGTAGGCCGCGGCCCACGCCGCGCGTACGTCCGCGGCGGCGACGCCGGGACGCAGGCGCGCCGTGGCTGTCGCGAGGATGCCGCGCGACATCGGCGCGAGCGTGGGCGTGAAGGAGACGCGGACCGGCTCGCCGGCCGCCTGGGCCAGGCCCTGCTCGATCTCCGGGGTGTGCCGGTGCCCGCCGCCGACGCCGTACGGGCTCATCCCGCCCATGACCTCGGCGCCGAGCAGGTGCGGCTTCAGCGCCTTGCCCGCCCCGGAGGTGCCCGAGGCGGCGACGATCACCACGTCCTGCGGCTCGAGCAGCCCCGCGGCGAAGCCGGGCGCGAGGGCGAGGATCGAGGTGGTCGGGTAGCACCCGGGGACGGCGATGCGGCGGGTGCCGGCGAGTCGCTCGCGCTGACCGGGCAGCTCGGGCAGGCCGTAGGGCCAGGTCCCGGCGTGCGCGGTGCCGTAGAAGGCCTCCCAGTCCGCGGCGGACTCGAGGCGGTGGTCGGCGCCCGCGTCGATCACCAGGGTGTCCGGGGAGCGCTCGGCGATCTCGGCCGCGAGCGCCCCGGAGGCCCCGTGGGGCAGCGCGAGGATCACGACGTCGTGACCGGCGAGGACGTCCGCGGTGGTCTCGGCGAGGACGCGGTCCGCCAGGGCGTGCAGGTGCGGCTGGAGGGCGCCGAGGCGCTCCCCCGCGTTCGAGTGGGCCGTGATGGCTCCGACGGTGACGGACGGGTGGCCGGCGAGCAGGCGCAGGGCCTCTCCCCCGGCGTAGCCGCTGGCTCCGGAGACGGCGACGGTGTGGGTCATGGCCCCATCCTAGCGTAGATATGCGTTGCACGGAATATCTATGCGGTGCCTCGGGTCCCCCGGGACGGGCCGGATGTCCGGGCCCGCTCCTAGAGTGGGGCCATGACCACTGCGAACACCCCCGCCGTCCCCCGCACCCACCACGCCGTCGTCGTGTCCGCCACGGGCGGCCCCGAGGTCCTGCAGTGGACCGAGACGGAGGTGCCCTCTCCCGCACCGGGGCACGTGCTGGTGCGGACCGCCGCGGCGGGCCTGAACTTCATCGAGACGTACCAGCGCTCCGGGACCTACGCGATGGACCTGCCCTTCACCCCCGGCACGGAGGGCTCCGGCGAGGTCGTCGCGCTCGGCGAGGGCGTGGACGCCGCGCTCCTGGGGGCCCGTGTCGCCACCGCGACGGCCACCGGTGCGTACGCCGAGCACTTCACCGCCCCCGCGGATCGTCTCCTCGCCGTCCCGGAGGGCATCGACCTGGCCGAGGCCGCCGCCCTTCCGCTGCAGGGCATGACGGCCCACTACCTCTGCCGGTCCACCTTCCCGGTGGAGGAGGGCCACACGGTGGTCGTGACGGCCGGTGCCGGCGGCGTGGGGCTCCTGCTCACCCAGCTCGCGACGGCCCGCGGCGCCCGCGTGGTCACCACGGCGTCCACGGAGGAGAAGCGGGAGCTGTCCCGGGGCGCGGGCGCCGTCGCCGCGGTGGACTATCCGGACCTCGCCGCCACGGTGGCGGAGCTGACGGACGGCGAGGGCGCGCACGTCGTGTACGACGGCGTGGGGAAGGACACCTTCGACACCTCGCTCGAGGTGCTGCGCGTGCGCGGCACACTCGTGCTCTTCGGCGGGGCCTCCGGGCAGGTGCCCCCCTTCGACCTGCAGCGGCTCAACGCGGCCGGCTCGCTGTACGTCACCCGGCCCTCGCTGGTGCACTACACGCGCACGGGCGAGGAGACCCGCTGGCGTGGTGGAGAGGTGTTCGGGGCGTGGGCCTCCGGCGAGCTCGACGTACGGATCGGCGAGCGCTTCCCGCTGGCGGACGCGGCCGCCGCGCACGCCGCCCTCGAGTCCCGGTCGACGACGGGCAAGGTGCTGCTCACCCTGTCCTGAGCCGGACCCGCCCGGTGCCTTCCAGGCGCCCCGCGCGGCCGCGGGCGGGGCATAGAATGTCCCGCTGCGGCCTGGTCCGCGTCCGACCCTCGGTTTGCCGCTCACACCCCCGGAGGCCCCTGTGTCCCTTTCGTCCGCCGCGCCCACCCCGCCCCTCCGTCCCCCTCGACCCCGCGGGCGCGCCGCATCGGCCGCAGCTGCCCGGCTCCGAGCGCACCCCGCCCGCCCGGACGCTCGTGGAGCTCTTCGACGCCACGGCGCGCGAGCACCCGGACGCGACCGCCCTGGACGACGGCGTCGAGCCGCTGACGTACGCGGAGCTGCGGGAGCGCGTCGACGAGACCGCCCGCCACCTGTGGGCCGCCGGCGTGCGGGCGGGAGACCGGGTCGGCGTGCGGATCGCCTCGGGCACGGCCGCGCTGTACGTCTCGATCCTCGGCGTGCTCGCCGCCGGCGCGGCCTACGTCCCCGTGGACGCGGACGATCCGGAGGAGCGCGCCCGCCTCGTGTTCGGCGAGGCGAAGGTGGCCGGCGTCCTCACCGACGAGCGGGTCTACGCCCCGCACCCCGAGCACACCGCGGACCCGGCCGCGGAGGCCCGCGCCCCCGGGCTCGAGGACGACGCGTGGATCATCTTCACCTCTGGCTCGACGGGCACCCCCAAGGGCGTGGCGGTGAGCCACCGCTCGGCCGCGGCCTTCGTGGACGCCGAGGCGCGGATCTTCCTGGCGGACGATCCGCTCGCCCCGGGCGACCGCGTGCTGGCGGGACTGTCCGTCGCGTTCGACGCCTCGTGCGAGGAGATGTGGCTCGCCTGGCGTCACGGTGCGTGCCTGGTCCCGGCCCCCCGCTCGCTCGTGCGCTCCGGCATGGACCTCGGCCCGTGGCTCGCCGAGCGGCGCATCACCGCCGTGTCCACCGTGCCGACCCTCGCCGCGATGTGGCCCACCGAGGCCATGGACAACGTCCGGCTGCTGATCTTCGGCGGCGAGGCCTGCCCGCCCGAGCTCGCCGCGCGCCTGGCGGAGGACGGCCGCGAGGTCTGGAACACCTACGGCCCCACGGAGGCCACCGTCGTCGCGTGCGCGGCCCCGCTCACGGGTCTCGGCCCGGTCCGCATCGGCCTGCCCCTGGACGGCTGGGACCTGGCCGTCGTCGACCCGCAGACCACGCTGCCCGTGGCCGAGGGCGAGACGGGCGAGCTGATCATCGGCGGCGTCGGCCTGGCCCGCTACCTCGACCCGGCCAAGGACGCCGAGAAGTACGCCCCCATGCCCTCCCTCGGCTGGGAGCGTGCCTACCGCTCCGGTGACCTCGTGGTCTTCGAGCCGGAGGGCCTGCTGTTCGTCGGCCGCGCCGACGACCAGGTGAAGCTCGGCGGCCGCCGCATCGAGCTCGGCGAGGTGGACGCGGCGCTCCAGGCCCTGCCCGGCGTCCACGGCGGCGCCGCGGCCGTGCAGACCACCCCGGCGGGCCACCAGATCCTCGTCGGCTACCTCGTCCCCGCGGACCCCGAGGCCGAGCTCGACCTGCACATGGCCCGCGAGCACCTCGCGGCGGAGCTGCCGGCCGCACTCGTGCCCCGGCTGGCCGTCGTGGACTCCCTGCCCACGAAGACCTCCGGCAAGGTGGACCGCCACGCGCTGCCGTGGCCCCTGCCCGGCGCCGAGGTGGACGAGGACGCGCCCCAGCCGAACGAGGACACCGCCGACGGCTGGGTGCTGCGCCAGTGGGCGGACGTGCTCGGCGCGCCCCCCAAGGACGCCGACACCGACTTCTTCGAGGCCGGCGGCGGCTCGCTCGCCGCTGCCCAGCTCGTGGCCCGCCTGCGCCTGCGCCACCCGGCCGTGACCGTCCAGGACGTCTACCGCAACCCCACCGCCGGGGCCCTCGTGGCCGCCGTCGTGGGCGACGACGGCCCCCGCGGCATCGAGGTGCACGACCGGCACGTCGACCGCACCCGCCACCGCACCCAGTGGGTCCAGACCCTCGTGGGACTGCCCGTGTTCGTCCTGCCCGCCCTGCGCCTGGGCGTGTGGACCGGCCTGGCCCTGAACCTGCTGACGCTCTCCGGGCTCGCGCCCGGGCTGCCCACCGTGCCGTGGTGGGTGCTGATCGTGGCCGGTCTGCTGGTGGTGACCGTGCCCGGCCGCATGCTGCTCACCGCCGCGACGGCCCGGCTGCTGCTGCGCGGCGTGAGCCCCGGGTCCTACCCGCGCGGTGGCCGCGTCCACCTGCGCCTGTGGCTCGCCCAGCAGATCAGCGACCTCGTGGACCCCTACTCGCTGGCCGGCGCCACGTGGGTGCCCGCCTACGCGCGACTGCTGGGCAACCGGATCGGCAAGGACGTGGACATGCACACCGTGCCACCGGTCACCGGCATGCTCACGGTCGAGGAGGGCGCCGCGATCGAGCCTGAGGTGGACCTGTCCGGCTACTGGGTCGACGGCGACGTCGTCCGGCTCGGCGAGGTGCGCATCGGCGCGGACGCCGTCGTGGGCGCCCGCTCCACGCTCCTGCCGGGCGCCCAGGTCGGCGCCGGGGCGCACGTCGAGGCCGGGTCCACCGTCGCCGGGCGGGTGCGCGGCGGCCAGCGCCACGCCGGCTCCCCCGCCGTCAAGGTGGGCAAGGTGAAGTCCCGCGGCCCCGCCGAGGCGCCGCGGGAGACCCCGGGCTGGCGCCTGATGGCGACCGTCCTCTCGACCCTCATCTCCCTCCTTCCGCTCGTCTCCGCCGCCGCGGCGGCCGCGGTGGCCGCGTGGTCGCTGACCTGGTGGCCGCCGGCCCCGGAGGCGGGGCCGCTGGCCGCCGTCGGGACCACCGCGGCGCGCCTGCTGGCCGCAAGCCCCCTGGTGGCCGGCGTCTGGTTCCTGACCCAGATGCTGCTCGTGCTCGTCACCGTGCGCCTGCTCGCGCTCGGCATCACGGAGGGGCACCACCCCGTGCGCTCCCGGGTCGGCTGGCAGGTGTGGGCCACCGAGCGCGTCCTCGACGCCGCCCGCGACCAGCTGTTCCCGATCTACGCCTCCCGCTTCACGCCGACGTGGCTGCGCCTGCTGGGCGCCGAGGTGGGCCGCGGCGTCGAGGCCTCCACCGTGGTGCTCCTGCCCTGCATGACCCGCGTGGGCGACGGCGCGTTCCTCGCCGACGACACGATGGTCTCCTCCTACTCCCTCGACGGCGGGTGGATGCACGTGGCCCCCGCGAAGGTCGGCAAGCGCTCGTTCGTGGGCAACTCCGGCATGGTGCCCGGCGGCCGCACCCTGCGCCGCGACTCGCTCGTGGCGGTGCTGTCCACCACCCCGGCCAAGACCAAGGCGGGCACGTCCTGGATGGGCTCCCCGCCCGTGCGCCTGCGCCGCAACGAGGTCACCGCAGACGCCGCCCTCACCTACGACCCGCCGGCCCGACTCAAGGCCGCCCGCACCGCCTGGGAGCTGCTGCGCGCGATCCCGGTGTGGCTGCACGTGGCCCTGTCCCTCGCCGTCGGCGCGACGCTGGCCGCCCTCATCGCGGTCGGCACGTGGGCGCTGGCCTTCGTCCTGGGCGGCGTCGTCCTGCTCGCGGCCGGCGCGGTCGCGGCGAGCCTGACCGTGCTCGCCAAGCGGGTCTTCGTCGGCCGGATCCGCGCGGGCGAGCACCCGCTGTGGTCCTCGTTCATCTGGCGCAACGAGGTCGCGGACACCTTCACCGAGTTCCTCGCCGCCCCGTGGTTCAGCCGGGCCGCGGCCGGCACCCCCGCCCTGGTCTGGTTCCTGCGCGCGATGGGCGCCCGCATCGGCCACGGCGCCTGGGTCGAGTCCTACTGGCTGCCCGAGGCCGACCTCGTGGAGCTCGGCGACGGCGCCACCGTGAACCGCGGCTGCGTCGTCCAGACCCACCTGTTCCACGACCGCGTGATGTCCCTGGACGCCGTCGTCCTGGAGGACGGCGCCACCCTCGGCCCCCACTCCGTGGTGCTGCCCGCCGCCCGCCTGGGCCGCGGCACCACCGTCGGTGCCGGGTCCCTCGTGATGCGCGGCGAGGAGCTGCCCGCCGGCACGTGGTGGCTCGGCAACCCGGTCTCCCCGTGGCGTCGTCCCGACGGCGACCCCGCCGCCGCGGCCACCCCCTCCCGAGAGGAAGCATGAGCACCGATCCCTACGTCCCGGGCGTCGGCACCGACGCCGCCACCGTCGAGCACATCGCACTGGACCTCGACGTGCGCCTGGCCGCGAACCGGGTCTCCGGCACCGCCGTCCTGCGCGTGCGCCTGACGAAGCAGAGCCGCCGCATCGAGCTGGACCTGTACCGGCTGCGCGTGTCCCGGGTGGACGCCGTCGTCGACGGCCGCGCCGTCGCCTCCTCGTTCACCCAGCCGGGCCGCGCCCCGAGCCGCCTCGTCGTCGACCTGGACGAGAGCCGGCCGGAGGGCACGCTCGTGGAGCTGACCGTGGTCTACGCGGGCACGCCCACGCTGCGGCGCAGCCCGTGGGGCACGATCGGCTGGGAGGAGCTCACGGACGGCGTGCTCGTGGCCGGGCAGCCCCACGGCGCCTCCACGTGGCTGCCGTGCGTGGACTCCCCCACCTCCCGCTCGACGGCGGAGATCACCCTCACCTGCGACGCGGGCTACCTGCCCGTCGCCAACGGCGTGGGCGCGCCCGTGCGCACGCGCGGCTCGCGGGTCACGTGGCGGTGGCGGCTCGACCAGCCCGTGCCCGCCTACCTGCTCAGCGTGCAGATCGGCCGCTACCGGCTCGTGGACGCCGCCCCTCCCGCCGAGGGCCTGCCGCCGCTGCGCCTCGTGGTCTCCCCGCGGACCGAGCAGCGGGCCCTCCGGGCCCTTGCCCCCCAGCCGGCCATGATGGCCACGTTCATCGACGCCTACGGGCCATACCCATTCGAGGACTACACCGCGGTCGTGGCCGACGAGGAGCTCGAGATCCCGCTCGAGGCCGCGAGCATGTCGCTGTTCGGCACCAACCACCTGGACGGCTCGTGGGAGTCCGAGCGGCTGATCGCCCACGAGATGTCCCACCAGTGGTTCGGCAACGCCGTGACCCTGGGCCGCTGGTCCGACCTGTGGCTGCACGAGGGCTTCGCCTGCTGGTCCGAGTGGCTGTGGGCCGAGGCCTCGGGGCGGTCCAGCATCACCTCGATGGCGCGGCGGGCCTGGCAGAAGCTGGCCGCGCACCCGGTGGAGCAGGCGCTGGCCGAGCCCGGGCCGGAGGAGATGTTCGAGGACTGGGTGTACAAGCGCGGCGCGCTCACCGTGGAGGCGCTGCGGCACCTGCTGGGCACGGACCTCTTCGGCTCCATGCTGCGCGCCTGGGTGCGGGAGCACCGGTTCGGCACCGTCGACTCCCTGGGGCTGCGCACGCACGTGCACGCGTGGGCCCCGCACGCCGGGGTGAGCCGAGCGCAGGTGGACGAGCTCTTCGACGCGTGGACGCTGCGGCCCGAGCTGCCGCCGTTCCCGGGCTGAGGCGCCCGCGCGGTCGACTCAGCGGCCCCGCAGCGCCAGCGCCCCGAGGAGACCGCCCGGCAGCCGGTCGGTGAGGTCCACCAGCACGACGTCGGCCGGCACGGTCAGTGCGTCGACGGCGGCGGGGTCGCCCGTGAAGCCGGTGCCGGCGGCCTTCACGAGCGCCTCCTTCCGCGTCCACAGCCGGGCCCGCGCGGCGGGCCTCTCGGGGGCGGGAAGCTCCCGCACCCGGGCGCGCTCCGCCGTCGAGAAGCCCACCCCGCCCAGGCCGTCCTCGTCCGCGAAGGCCGCGGCGTCCGCCCGCTCGACGTCCACCCCGAGGCCGAGCCCGTCGGCGGGCCGTGCCGGCGCCCACCACGCCCCGATCCGAGCCCGGTCCTCAGTGCCGGGCATCCGGACGCGCGTGAACGAGACGAGGGCGACCCGGCCGGGGGGCAGGCCGGTCAGCGCGGGGACGCCGTGCGCGGCCGAGCCGCAGCGCGGGCAGGCGTGCCGGAGCCCGAGCGGCCCCACCGGCACGCCCCAGGCCGCCGTCAGGGCGGTGCGCACCTGACCGAGCAGCGCGGAGACGGCGTCGGCCGCCCCCGCCGAGGCGGGGACGGCCGAGGTCAGGCCCCACGGGCCGGTCGCGACGGACACGGTCAGCGCTGGACCGCCCCGTGCCGCTGCGCCGCGAGCGCGGTGGCCGCGGCGCGGGCCTCGGAGACCTCCTCCGCGGTGAGCGTGCGGTCAGGGGCGCGGAAGCGCAGGGAGAACGCGAGGGACTTCCGCCCCTCCGGCACGCCCGCGCCCCGGTAGACGTCGAACAGCTCGACGGCCTCGAGCAGCTCCCCGGCACCCTCGGCGAGGGTCGCGCGCACGTCCCCGGCCACGACGGCCTCGTCCACCACGAGCGCCACGTCCTGCGTGCTCACGGGGAACGTGGACAGCGGTGCGGCGACCACGATCTCGGGGGCCGCGGCGCACAGCGCGTCCAGGTCCAGCTCCCACACGCTCGTGCGGGCGGGCAGGTCCTCGGCCTCGAGCCACTGCGGGTGCAGCTCGCCGGCGACGCCCACCACCCGGTCCCCGTGCTCGGTCACGACGACGAGCTCGGCCACCCGGCCCGGGTGGAACGCGTGGTGCCGGCCCTGCCGGACGGTCAGCTCGACGCCGAGGACGTCGGCCACGTCGAGGGCCCCGGCGATCGCGTCCTGCCAGTCCACCGGGCGGGGGTCGTGGTCCGGCCCGGGCGCCGAGTCGTGCCCGGCGTACAGACCGGCCACGTGCCACGGCTGAGCGGGGATGCCGGCCTCGAGGTCGGCGAGGACCTCGGCGGAGGGGTGGACCGCGCGCGGGGGGATCGTCGCCGAGCCCAGCTGCGCGCCGGGCAGGAAGACCAGCCCCATCTCGTACAGCGCCAGATCGCGGAAGCCGCGTCCGAGGTTGCGGCGCGCGGTCTCGACGAGGCCCGGCAGCAGCGACAGGCGCAGGTACCGGTACTGGGAGGCGATCGGATTGGCCAGGGCCACCATCGCCAGGGCCTGGCCCTGCGCGTCCGAGTCCGCCCCGAAACGCCGGTTCTGCTCCTCGGAGACGAACGGGTAGGCCAGCACCTCGGTGAGTCCCGCGGCCGCGAGCGCGGCCGACACGCGGCGACGCTGGGCCTGGCGGCGGGTGAAGCCGCGGCCCGGCGGGGCCACGGGCACCACGGAGGGGATCGCGTCGTAGCCGCGCAGGCGCGCGACCTCCTCGGCGAGGTCCTCGGGGATGCGCAGGTCCGTGCGCCACGACGGGGCGGTCACGGTCAGCCGCGGGGCGACGTCGGCGGCGGCCTCGGCGACGGCCACCTCGGCGCCCAGGGCGCGCAGCGTCTCCACGACCTCGTCGGTCGTGTACGCCACGCCCACCAGGGCGGAGGGGAAGTCGGCGGCCATCTCGACGACGGCCGGCTGCGGCCGCGTCCCGACGTCGGTGACCCCGGGCTCGGCGGTGCCGCCGGCGAGCTCGACGAGCAGCTGCACGGCCCGCTCGGCCGCCTCGTCGGCGATCTCCCAGTCGACGCCGCGCTCGTTGCGCTTCGACGCCTCCGAGGGCAGGCGGTGCCGGCGCCGCGTACGGGCGATCGACACGGGGTCGAAGTTCGCGGACTCGACCACGATCGTGGTGGTGGCGTCCGTGACCTCGGTGGCGGCCCCGCCCATGACGCCCGCCAGGCCGATGGGGCCGGAGTCGTCCGTGATGAGCAGGTCCTCGGGGTCGAGCTCGCGCTCCTTGCCGTCGAGGGTGGTCAGGGTCTCTCCGGCCCGCGCGCGGCGCACCACGATCTCGCCGGAGAGCGTGTCCGCGTCGTAGAAGT
This sequence comes from Micrococcus sp. KRD012, assembly GCF_017168555.1. Taxonomy (NCBI): domain Bacteria; kingdom Bacillati; phylum Actinomycetota; class Actinomycetes; order Micrococcales; family Micrococcaceae; genus Micrococcus; species Micrococcus sp. KRD012. The sequence goes on along the minus strand of NZ_JABFBB010000007.1, from coordinate 210,318 downwards.
GCAGGGGCTGGCCCAGCTCCCACATGACGTAGTTGGAGATGTCCACCGGCAGGGAGATGGTGCGGATGCCGGCCAGGCGCAGGCGCGCGGCCAGCCACGGCGGGGTCGGGCGGGTCGCGTCCACGCCGGAGACCGTGCGGGCCACGAACCGGGTGGCCCCGGGCTCGCCGTGGATCGGCGCGTCGTCGTCGATGCGGACGGCCGGGCCGGCGTCGTCGGCCGCGGGCGGGTGGACGGCGGCGGCCGGGTCCGTGAAGGGCACGCCGGTGGCGTGCGCGTACTCGCGCGCGACGCCGCGCATCGAGAACGCGTAGCCGCGGTCGGGCGTCACGTTGATCTCGGCGGCCTCGCCGTGCAGGTCCAGGACGTCCCGGGCGTCGGTGCCCGGCTCGGGGTCGAGCCCGAGGTCGCCGAGCACGATGATCCCGTCCGTGCCGTCGTCGCCCATGCCCAGCTCCGTGCTGGAGGCGATCATGCCGGCCGAGACGTGGCCGTAGGTCTTGCGGGGGCTGATGCGGAAGTCGCCGGGCAGCACCGCGCCGGGCAGGGCCACGACGACCTTGTCCCCGACCTCGAAGTTGTGGGCGCCGCACACGATGCCCTGCACGCCGGAGGGCTCGATCCCCTCGCCGGTGAGCGGCTGTGCGGCGCCCTCGGGCACCACGCGCACGGAGCACCAGTTGATGGTCTTGCCGTTCTTCTGCGGCTCGGGCTCCTTGGAGAGCACCTGCCCGACGACGATCGGGCCCTGCAGCTCGGCAGCCGGACGGTGGACGTCCTCCTCCTCGAGGCCGACGCGGACGAGGTCGGCCATCACGTCCTCGGCACGGTGCTCCGCGGGCACGGGGACGAACTCCCGCAGCCAGTCCAGGGGGATGCGCATGGATCAGACCTCCATTCCGAAGTGCTGGGAGAAGCGGACGTCGCCCTCGATCATGTCGTGCATGTCCGGGACCTCGTTGCGGAACATGAGCGTGCGCTCCACGCCCATGCCGAACGCGAACCCGGAGTACTCCTCCGGGTCCAGGCCCGCGGCGCGCAGCACGTTCGGGTGCACCATGCCGCAGCCGCCCCACTCGATCCAGCGGGGCCCGCCCTTGGCGCCGGGGTGCCAGATGTCCAGCTCGGCGCTGGGCTCGGTGAACGGGAAGAAGTTCGGGCGCAGGCGGATGGCCGCCTCCGCCCCGAACATCTGGCGGGCGAAGTACTCGAGGGTGCCGCGCAGGTGGGCCATGGTCAGGCCCTTGTCCACGGCCAGGCCCTCGAACTGGTGGAACACCGGGGTGTGCGTGGCGTCCAGCTCGTCCGTGCGGAACGTGCGGCCCGGGCACAGCACGTAGGTGGGGGCTCCCCGCTCGAGCAGGGAGCGCATCTGCACCGGAGAGGTGTGGGTGCGCAGCAGCAGGTGGGCCTCGGCCGGGTCCACGAAGAAGGTGTCCTGCATCTCGCGGGCCGGATGATCCGGCGCGAAGTTGAGGGAGTCGAAGTTGAACCACTCGGACTCGAGCTCGGGGCCCTCCGCGATCTCCCAGCCCATGCCGACGAAGATCTCCGAGACACGGTCCATCGTCAGCGAGAGCGGGTGACGGGCGCCGACGCGGCGGCGACGGACCGCGGTGGTCACGTCCACCGTCTCCTCGCGCAGGATCCGCGCGGCCTGCTCCGTCTCGAGCACCTCGGTGCGGGCGGCCAGGGCCTTGCCCAGGCGGCCGCGTGCGGCGCCCATGAGCTTGCCGGCCTCCGCCTTGCGCTCCTTGGGCAGAGCGCCGATCGCCTTGTTCGCGAGAGTCAAGGGGGCCCGGTCGCCGGTGTGGGCCAGGCGGGCGGCCTTGAGTTCATCGAGGTCGGCCGCGGCCTCATATGCGGCGAGCGCGGCCTGCACAGCGGCCTCCACCGCCTCCGCGTCCACGGGGGAGATCTCCGCCACGGGCGCGGTGGGCTCCGCGCCGGTCTCGGGGCTGGGTGTCATCAGGGCAACGACCTTCGCATGGGGGACGGTGGGACGCCCGTCAGTCTAGTGTCCGCCCCGGGCCCGCTCGGCCTAGGCTGAGGCGCATGACCGCCCCGGACTCCCTCGACGGCACCGACCCGCTGCTGCGGGGCGTGGGCCTGGACGCGCAGACCCGCTGCGCCCATTACGCCACGGCGCGGGACGTCGTCGCCCTGCGCTTCGCCTGCTGCCCCGCGTACTGGTCCTGCCACCGCTGCCACGCGGAGCTCGCCGACCACCCGGCCGTGCCGGTGCCTGCCGGCGAGTTCGACCGGCCGCATGTGCTGTGCGGGGTGTGCCGCACCGAGCTGAGCGTGACCGCCTACCTCGCCCTCGAGGCCACCGCTGATCCTGCGTGCCCGGCCTGCGGGGCGCCGTTCAACCCGGGCTGCGCCGCCCATGCCCCGCTCTACTTCGACGTCCCCGCGTCCGGGTCCCCCGCCGGGGACGCCGATCCTGCGGCACAGCCATGACCGCGGCCCCCTCCCGGCCGTCGCCTCCGGCGCACGTGCGGGCGCGCGGGCTGTGGAACCTGCTGAACCTGGCGACGCCGCTGGGGCTGGTGGGCGCCGTCGTCGCCGGCTGCGCGCTGCGGCCCGGACCGCACGGGCTGATCGAGGCCCACGGCTGGACGCACCGGTTCCCGGGCGGGGCCGCGTTCACGGTCGGCGACGTCGTGTTCACCCGCCCCGGCCTGCGCATGACGCCCGCGCTGTGGCGGCACGAGGCCGGCCATGCGGACCAGTACGCCCTCCTGCTGGGTCTGCCCTTCCTGCCGGCGTACGCGCTGGCGGCGGCGTGGTCGATGTGGCGGACCGGGGATCCGGCCTCGCGCAACGTCTTCGAACGACGCGCGAGCCTGGCCCTGGGCGGCTACATCGAGCGGCCCGTGGTCCGCGGCCTGCGGCGCCGCCGCTGACGGGCACGGGCGATCGCGCCGACACGGACCCGGGGTCCGGGGAGGTCAGTGCAGGGTGCCGCCGGGGACGTCGAGGTCGGGGCCGCCGGCCAGCGCCGTCAGGGCGGCCTCGGCCACCGCGCGCGCCAGGTCGGCCGCGGGCAGGGCCGGGGTGTCCGGCGTCGGGCGGTGCTCGGTGTCCCACGGCACGTGGATGAAGCCGGCGGCCCGGGCGGTGCCGGGGCCGTCGAGGAGCGAGTACATGACGTGGTTGCACACGAACGCGCCCGCGGACAGGGACGGCTCCGCGGCGACGCCGGCCTCCCGGATCGCGGCGACGGCACGCTTGGCGGGCAGGGTGGCGAACAGGGCCGCGGGACCGTCGGCGCGCACGGGCCGGTCCACGGGCTGCTCCCCCGCGTTGTCCGGGATCCGGGCGTCCTGCAGGTTCACGGCCACCCGTTCGACCCGGACCGTCGCCGTGCCGCCAGCCAGCCCGACGGCGATCGCCACCTCCGGCCGGACCCGGTCGAGGGCCGCGGTCAGGGCCGGCCCGGCCGCGCCGAACGCGCACGGCAGCTCGACCGCCTCGGCCGTCACACCCCGGTCCGCCAGGATGCCCACGGCGTCCCGCGCGGCGGCGATCGACGGGTTGTGGACATCGCCGCCGAAGGGCTCGAAGCCCGTGAGCAGGACGCGGGCGGCCGGGGCGGGTGCACGGGAGGTCATGGCGACCACGGTAGGCGCGTCTCGGCGCCCGCGCCACGCCCGGACTCGAACACGCTTGCGGGTCGATTCGAACATGTGTTCTACTTCTGGCCATGCGATGGGAAGCGCAGACCCTGCGGTCCGAGGGCGGAGCCCAGCGGGCGACGGCCGGCACACCGGCCGGCTCCGCCGCCCTGCTGCCGCTCTCGGACCTGCAGCGGAGTGTCACCACCCCGGAGTTCGCGGGCGTCACCTTCCATGAGGTGCTCGCCAAGACCGCACTGAACTCGGTGCCGTCCGCCTCGGCCATGCCGTTCCGCTGGACCGTGAACCCGTACCGCGGCTGCACCCACGCCTGCCGGTACTGCTACGCCCGCAGCACCCACACCTTCCTCGAGCTCGACGCCGGGGCCGACTTCGACCGGCAGATCGTCGTGAAGGTCAACGTCGCCGAGGTGCTGCGCGCCGAACTCGCCCGCCCCACGTGGGGCCGCGAGGCGGTGGCGTTGGGGACGAACACGGACCCGTATCAGCGGGCCGAGGGCCGCTACGCGCTGATGCCCGGGATCATCCGGGCCCTGGCCGATTCCGGCACCCCGTTCTCCGTGCTGACCAAGGGGACCCTGCTCGCGCGGGATGTGCCCCTGCTGCAGGCGGCCTCGCGCCAGGTGCCGGTGCAGGTCTCGCTGTCCCTGGCGATGCTCGACCCCGCCATCGCCGCCGCGGTCGAGCCGGGCACGCCGTCGCCGACCGCACGCCTGCGCCTGATCGAGCGGCTCGCCGCCGCGGGTGCGGACGTCACCGTCATGGCCATGCCCCTGCTGCCGTGGCTCACGGACGGGGACCGCGAGATCGACGCCCTCATGCGCGCGCTGGCGGACGCCGGAGCCGCGCGCGTCATGCCGGGCGCCCTGCACCTGCGGCCGGGCGCGAAGGAGTGGTACCTGGACTGGATCCGCCGCGAGCACCCGGATCTGCTGGCCGGCTACGAGCAGATGTACGCCCGGTCCGCCTACGCGCCCGAGTCGTACCGCCGCATGCTCACCCGGATGGCCGGGGAGGCCGCCGCACGGCACGGCCTGGCCCGCGGCGGCGCCCACGGCATCCGGCGCGAGGACGATCCCCCGGCCCGGCGCCGGCCGGCGTCCCGGCCCTCCGCTCCGGCGGCGCAGCCCGCGCTGTTCTGACCGGTCCGCGGGGCGCGGCCGGCCGCGTGTCGACTCAGCGCCCCGCGGAGAACGCCGTGGCGGCGCCACGGAGCACCTCGGCCACGATCGGCCGGTCCGCCGGGATCCAGTCCAGGTGCCGCACGCCCGGCCCGGCGAGCGGCAGCCACGCCAGCAGGTCGTGGTCCTGGAGGGCTCGGGGCGTCGCCCCCTCCTCCGCCAGGACGCCCCAGAACACCCGCATCCGGGCGCCGTTGGCCAGCTCCCACCCGTCCGGCTCCGGCGCCGCCACCTCGGGGCCGAGCCGCACGGCGACCCCGAGCTCCTCCCGGCACTCCCGCAGCAGCGCCTCCTGGACGCCCTCCCCCGGCTCGACCTTGCCCCCGGGGAACTCCCAGAGCCCCCGCAGCGGGGCAGGCGCGCTGCGACGGGCCGCCAGCAGGCGGGTCGGCGCGGCCACATCGTCGGGCAGCGCGAGCCCCACGACCTGCCGCGGTCGCGCACCGTCCCGGGGCGACGTCGTCGGGCGGGCGGCGGGCGCGGGGCGAGCAGGTGTGGCGGAGGTCATGAGCCCAGGCTAGCGAGGCCCCCGCCCCCGCAGACCGGAGTCCGTAGGCTGGGTCGGTGCCCATCCCCACTCCCGCCGCCGACGGCGCCCACGACCGTTCCCCCCGTGCCCCGCGTCCGACGCACCCGGACCCGTCCGTCCCGCCGACCGTGCCGCCGGGCCCCGGCGCGCTGCTGGGCGGCCGCCGCGTGCGTCTGCTGCCGGCCATCCTCGCGCTGGCCCTGGGCAGCTTCGCGATCGGCACCACGGAGTTCGCGATGATGGGCCTGCTGCCGCAGGCGGTGGCCGACCTCGGCATCGGTCTCGAGGCCGGCGGCGTGCTCATCTCCATGTACGCGCTGGGCGTCGTGATCGGCGCTCCCCTTCTGGCCGCGTCGTTCGCCCGCGTCGACCGGCGGGTCACGAGCATCGTGCTGATGCTGCTGTTCGTCGTGGGGCACGTGGCCGCGTTCCTCGCCCCGGACATGGGGAGCATGATGGCGGCCCGGTTCGTGTCGGGCCTGCCCCACGGCGCCTACTTCTCCGCGGCCGCCCTGGCCGCGGCGGACCTCGCCGGGCCCGCCCGCCGCGGCCAGGCCGTGGCCTGGGTGATGGCCGGGCTGTCCGTGGCCAACGTGCTGGGCGTGCCGGGCGCGACGGCGCTCGGGCAGGCCGTCGGCTGGCGCTGGATGTTCATCATCGTGGCGGTCTGCGCGGCCCTGTGCGTCGGGGCGACCGCGTGGCTCGTCCCGTCCGTGCCGGCCCCCGCGGGCGCCTCGGTCGGCCGCGAGCTGCGCGGTCTGGCCTCCGGCCGGCTGTGGGCGACGGTGGCCGTGGGCGTGATCGGCTTCGCCGGCATGTTCGCGCTCTACACCTACATCGCGCCGCTGCTCACGGAGGTCGCGGGCCTCGAGGAACGGTGGGTCCCCGCCGTGCTGGCCCTCTACGGCGTCGGCATGGTGATCGGCACGCTCGTCAGCGGCGCCCTCACGGACCGCGACCCGGTGGGCACCCTGCGCCTGAGCTTCGGGCTCAGCGCGGTCTCGCTGGCCGCCGTCGCGCTGACGGCCTCGTGGGCTCCGGTGATGATCGTGTTCCTCTTCTGCGTGGCCGTCAGCGGCTCCGGGATCGCCCCGTCCCTGCAGGTGCTGCTCGTGGACTCCGCGCCCACCGCACCCCAGCTGGCCGGTTCGCTCAACCACTCCGCGCTGAACATGGCCAACGCGATGGGCGCGTGGGTCGGGGCCGCCGCGATCGGGGCCGGTGCGTCGCTGCGGACCCCGCCGCTGGTCGGCGCGGGCATCGCCCTGGCGGGCCTGGTGCTGGCGTTCCTGCTCGTGCGCCGCGACGTCGCGGCGCGGCCCGGCGTCCGGGCTGACGACGGCGGCTCGCCCCGCTGAATCTCCCACACGAGGCCGGGGCGAACCTCGTCACGTCGGAGAATCTCGAAAAAGTCGGGGCGCCAGAGGTGGCCCCCCGTGAAAATCCCTTGCTACGTTCCTTCTCGTACGTCAGATTCGCAACCCGAAAGGAACCATCATCATGGGCATCATTGGCTGGATCGTGCTTGGTCTCATCGCCGGCGCCATCGCTCGCGCCATCCTCCCCGGACGTCAGGGCGGCGGGTGGCTCGGCGCCCTCCTCACCGGCATCGTCGGCGCTCTCCTCGGCGGCTGGATCGCCTCCCTGCTGTTCGACTTCGACGTGAACGAGAAGTTCTTCGATCTGGGCACCTGGATCTTCGCGATCATCGGCGGCGTTATCGTCGCCGCAGTGTGGCAGGCCATCACCCGCCGCACCGGCACCCGCGCCTGAGCGAGCTGAGCGGCCCGGGTTCCACCCGGGAACACGCAGATGGGGCGGGGATCCACGTGGATCCCCGCCCCATCTGCGTCTCCGGACGGCTGGCGCCGCCTCGTGCGCCCCGTCAGCCGGCGCGCCGTGCCCCCGCCATCGCGGACGAGTACAGGCACACCGTGGCGGCGGTCCCCACGTTCAGGGACTCCGCGGCCCCATACAGCGGCACCGCCACCCGGCGGTCCGCCAGCGCGAGCTCGCCGCCGTCCAGGCCCTGGGCCTCGTTGCCGAACAGCCACGCGGTCGGCGCGGCGACCACGCCGGGGGCGAGGGCGTCGAGCCGATCCGAGCCGTAGCCGTCGGCGGCCCACACCTGCAGGCCTGCGGCCCGGGCGGCGGCCGCGGCCGCCTCTGCGGGGACGGCGGTGACCACGGGCAGGTGGAACAGCGACCCGGCGGTGGACCGGACCACCTTGGGGTTGAACGGGTCGACGGAGCCCGGCGTGAGGACCACCGCGTCCGCCCCGGCCGCGTCCGCGGCTCGGATGACCGTGCCGGCGTTCCCCGGGTCCTGCACGCGGCACAGCACGGCGGCCAGGCGCGCCTCCTCGAGGACCGCTTCGACGGCCTGCGGCTCCGGCATCCGCGCCACGGCGACGATGTCCTGCCCCGTCACGGCGTCGGCCATGGCGGTGAGCACCTCGTCGCTGGCCTCGCGCACCAGGACGCGCTCACCACCCGGCGTCGGGCGGTCCCGGACGCGCGCCACGAGCTCGGCGAGCGCGGGATCCCGGTCCACGAGACCGACGGACACGTACACCTGGGTCAGCACCCGCCCCGCCCGCCACTGCCCCGCGGCAGCCGCCGGCCCCTCCCCCAGGTGGGCACGCAACGCCTCGCGGCAGGCCTGCGGCCCCTCGACGAGGAACGTGTCCGTCCGGCGTCGGGCGGAGCGGCCCGCCAGGGCTGCCACCGCGCGCACGCGCTCGGCACGGGGATGGGTCATCGGCTCGGCGTGCGGTGTCATGGGGTCTTTCTGGTCGGGGCTCGGCTGCGGGTGTGCAGACGCCGACGGGGCGGGCCTCGGTGGAGGACCCGCCCCGTCGGCGGTGGTGTTCACGCCTGGGGCGTGGTGATGGGGCCCTCAGGGCCCCTGAGCCGGCTCAGCGGGAGGCGGCGGGGGCGTTCACGTCTGCGGGCAGCGCCTCGCGGGCGGTCTTCACCAGCACGGCGAAGGTCGCGGCGTCGGAGACGGCGATCTCGGCCAGCATGCGGCGGTCCACCTCGACGCCGGCCAGCTTGAGGCCCTGCATGAAGCGGTTGTAGGTCATGCCGTTGGCGCGGGCGGCCGCGTTGATGCGGGTGATCCACAGGCGACGGAAGTCACCCTTGCGCTTGTGGCGATGCTGGTAGTTGTAGGTGAACGAGTGGAGCATCTGCTCCTTCGCCTTGCGGTACAGGCGAGACCGCTGGCCGCGGTAGCCGGAGGCGCGCTCCAGCATGGTCCGACGCTTCTTGTGGGCGTTCACTGCCCGCTTCACACGTGCCACGTGCGTACTCCAATCTGTGTGGTCCCCGGGGCGCGCACTGGCGCGTCACGGCCGAGGAGGAAGGGGTTCCGGCGAGGCCGGGGGGGTGTCAGATGCCGAGCATCCGCTTGATCTGCTTGATGCTGCCCTTGGAGACGAGCTGGTCGCCCTTGAGACGGCGGGTCAGGCGCGAGGACTTGTGCTCCAGGTAGTGGCGGCGGTTCGCCTGCTGGCGCATGATCTTGCCGGAGCCGGTCACGCGGAAGCGCTTCTTGGCACCGCTGTGGGTCTTCATCTTCGGCATGGCTGCCGTTCTCCTTCACTCATCGCTGCCGTGCGCGGCGCGCACGGCAGTGCTGGTCACCCCGGTCCGTCCGGACCGGGCTGGTCTGTGGCGACCCCGGGGGGTCAGGCCCGAGGACCGGGCTTGGGGGGCGGCTCCCCGCCCGGCCGCGGCCGGCTTGGCGGCGGACCGCGGCTTCGGCGTGGCAGCCGGCGCAGCCGAGGACTGCGGCTTCGGCGTCGCGGCCGGCTTCGGGGCCGATGCGGGCGTGGCGCTGGAGGCCGGCTTCGCAGCCGGGGCGGCCGCGGCCGGGCGGGGAGCCGCCGGGGCCGGGGTCTTCGGCGCCTGCGTCGTCTCGGCCGGGGCCGCGGAGGCGTTCTCCTGCGTCCGGGCGGCCATGGCCTTCAGCTGCTCGGGGAACGCATCCCCGACCGAATTCCGCACCGGGGCGGAGTCGGACGCCGCCTTCTGCGCGGCGCGCTCCTTGGCCTCGCGGGCGGCCTGGTCGCGACGCGAACCGCCGCCCTGACGCTCGCGGTGGCTCTCGGCCGAGTTCTTGCGCTGGTCCGCCCGCGCATCGGCCTTGGTGCGCAGCGGGCCGACCACCATCACCATGTTGCGGCCGTCCTGGCGCGGCTGCGATTCGACGGTGCCCAGCTCGGCGACGTCCTCGGCGAACTGCTGCAGCAGCTTGATGCCGAGTTCGGGACGCTGCTGCTCACGGCCGCGGAACTGGATGATGGCCTTGACCTTGTCGCCCTGGCTCAGGAACTTCTTGGCGTGGCCGGTCTTGGTCTCGTAGTCGTGCTTGTCGATCTTCAGGCGGAAGCGGACCTCCTTGAGGACCGTGTTCACCTGGTTCTTGCGCGACTCACGGGCCTTCACCGCGGCCTCGTACTTGTACTTGCCGAAATCCATCAGCTTGCACACCGGAGGCTTGGCCGTGGGGGCCACCTCCACGAGATCCAGGTCCGCCTCGGCGGCGAGCCGGAGGGCGTCCTCGACGCGGACGATGCCGACCTGTTCGCCGTTCGGGCCGACCAGGCGGACTTCCGGAACGCGGATACGCTCGTTGATGCGGGGATCGCTGATGGTGGTACTCCTCTGTGTGAGACGACGGGTGACCCCGCGCCCACCGGAGGGGCCCTCGGAAACGAGGAAGGCCTCCCCTGCGCGGACGCAGACGGAGGCCTCGACACGATCCCGTCGGACGGGACCCTCGGTGCGGGCTGCGCGCCACGACGCGGCGGTCCCGACCGGCGACCCGGCAACTCGGCCCGGGGCGAACCGGACATCCTGCTGACGCGGGTGGGAGAGAGGCCTCCACTTTGCTGCTCCTGGCCCGTGCATGCCCGCCCCGGGGTCACCGGATGACGAGGTCTTGCGCGGACCACGAGTGGTCTATGGGAAGCTTACCACCATGACAGACGAACGTCAGGCCCAGGACGCCACCCCCATGGACGCCCCCGCCGAGATCCGCGACATCCACGAGGTCCCCGCCGTCGAGGTCATCACGACCACCGCCGTGCACCTGATGACCGCCGCCGCCGTCAAGTGCGGCCTGGCCGACTCCCCCGACGCCCGCGAGCTCATCGATCTCGACGAGGCCCGCAAGCTCATCACGGCCCTCGCCGGGCTGGTCACGGCCGCGGCCCCCGAGATCGGCAGCCAGCACGCCGGACCGCTGCGCGACGGGCTGCGCTCGCTGCAGCTGGCGTTCCGTGAGGCCTCCCCGTTCCCGGACGCCCCGGGCAAGGGCCCCGGCGAGAAGTTCACCGGCCCGGTGAACTGACCACGGCCCCGATGACGACGACGGCGCGCCCCTGGCCGGGGGCGCGCCGTCGTCGTCGGGGCGGGGCTCAGGCGTCCGTCGAGGCCTCCGGGGCGGGGGTGAGATGCCGGGTGACCGGCGTCGTGAAGAGGGTGAGCAGCGCGACGCCGGAGACCGCGAGCAGCGGCCCACCCAGAGCGGCGGCGTCCACGCTGAAGAGCCACGAGGACAGGAGCACACCGAAGAGCTGGATCGCGACGGCGGCGCCGCGGCTCCACGCCCGACCGCGCAGCAGGGCGACGGCGGTCGCGAGGATCCACAGGGCGAGCAGCGCGTAGATGACGACCAGCATCACGCGGGCGCCGGCCGGGAGCACCCCGTCCGCCGCATGCACCACCGCGTCCACGGCGAGCCAGAGGAGCGCACCCCCCTCGAGCACGAGCGCCGCGGCAACCACGAGGACGGCCACCGGCAGGCCCCGTCCGGGGCGGGGCGGGACCGTCGTCGCGTCGGCGCCCGACGACTCGGACGGGGCGACGGGGTCGGGGCGGCGGGACTGTGCCATGGGGCCTCTCCTGCGGACGGCTGCGGGGACGGACGTGTCCCCCACGGTACGCCGGGCGGCGCGCGGACCACGTCCGCGGCGGCGCCTCGGTCAGGGCATGGTGTGACGAAGGACTCGCAGTGCAGCGCGGTGATGCACCTCATTCACCTCTTGTTCACTCGTGAGGGCCGTGCGAGGATGGCACGCGAGAGATTTCCGGGGGCCGCGTTCGTACGAAGGCGGTCCCCGTTGCAATGACCAGGGTCGCCCTCCGTATCGGTCGTGCCGCGCGTCGTCCGCGCCGGCCCCCGCGCCCGCCGCCGGCGGAGGCCGTGACCACCGGCGCCCGCGGGCTCCGGTTCTTCCGACAGAAAGTGAGCGGACCGATGGATTGGCGCAGTAAAGCAGCGTGCCTGGACAAGGACCCGGAGCTGTTCTTCCCGGTGGGCAACACCGGCCCCGCCCTCCTGCAGATCGAGGAGGCGAAGGCGGTGTGCCGCTCGTGTGAGGTCGTGGACACGTGCCTGAAGTGGGCCATGGAGTCCGGCCAGGACTCGGGCGTCTGGGGCGGCATGAGCGAGGACGAGCGGCGCGCCATGAAGCGCCGCGCCGCGCGTGCCCGCCGCGCCTCCTGACCCACCCGGACCACCGGCCCCGTCGACGACGTCGACGGGGCCGTCCTCAAGCCCGGCCGGGTTCACGTCAGGGGCAGTCGCAGCACGACGCGCGTGCCGCCGTCGTCGGACCGCTCCCAGCGCAGGGTGCCGCGCAGGTCCCCCTCCACGAGCGAGTGCACGATGCGCAGACCGAGCCCCGATCCCTCGCCCGCGCGGGGGGACTCCCCCGGCACCCATCCGTCGGGGGCGGCGGGGCCGCCGTCCGTCACGGACACGACCAGCACCGTTCCTGCGGGGGTCGACTCGCGGTCGGCGTGCAGGCCCACGCAGCCACCGCCCGGCGCCGTGCCGTGCTCGACGGCGTTGGCCGCCAGCTCATTGAGCACCAGCGCCAGCGGCGTGGTCACGTGGGAGGGCAGTTCACCGAACTCGCCCGTGACCGCGACCTGCAGCGGCCGCCCGTCCCCGGCCACCTCGACGGCCAGGCGGAACTGCCGCTGCAGCAGACCGTCCACGGGGACCTGGTCCTCGATCTCCTCGCTCAGCGTCTGGTGGACGAGGGCGATCGTGTCCACCCGCTGCATCGCCTGACGCAGCGCACGCTCCGCCTCGGGCGAGGACGTGCGCCGCGCCTGCATGCGCAGCAGCGATCCCACGGTCTGCAGGTTGTTCTTGACGCGGTGGTGGATCTCGCGGATGGTCGCGTCCTTGGTGAGCAGACGCTGCTCCTGGCGGCGCAGCTCGGTCACGTCGCGCAGCAGCAGCAGCGCCCCCTGCCAGCCGTCCGGACCGAGCAGCGGGACGGAGCGCACCGTGAGGGACGCCCCGCCGGACTGCACCTCCCGGCGTCCGGCACGCAGGCCGGTGAGCACGGCCCACGTCCCCTCGTCGGTGGGCACGCGGGCGGCCTCGGTGCTGGCCAGGACGTCGGTGAGCCGGTGCCCCTCGAGCGTTGAGGCGATGCCCAGCCGGCGCAGGGCGGAGACCGCGTTGGGACTGGTGAACTCGGCGACCGAGTCCGGCCCGAGCACGACGAGGCCGTCCCCCACCCGCGGCGTGCCGCCTGCCCAGAGGCCGGGAGGCTCCTCGGGCGCCGGCCAGCGGCCGTGCTGCATCATGTCCAGCAGGGTGCTGGCCGTCCGGCTGTAGTTCTCCTCGATCACCGAGCGCGCCGGCCGGCCGTTCGGGTCCGCGTGCGCGGAGACGACCGCGATGACCCTCCCGGCGCGGACCACCGGCCACAGACGCACCTGCAGCGTGCCTCCCGGGGCCTCGACGGGGCCGGCCCCCTCGGCCCGCTCCCCGCCATGCCACGTCTGCCCGACGACGGCCCGCAGGTCCGCGCGGGCGCGCGAGCCCACGATGTCGCGGTGGAAGAGGGTGGGAGCGGTGAAGGGCCGGACCTGGGCGAGCGCGACGAACCCTCCGGCCTCGTCGCGGCGGGGCACGGGGCACCAGAGCACGAGGTCCGCGAGCGCCAGGTCTGCCACGAGCTGCCAGTCCCCCACGAGCCGCTGCAGCCAGGCGCGGTCCTCGTCTCCGATGTCCGGGTGCGACGTCAGGGGGTCCTGCGCGAGCGAACTGACCATGGGATCAGGGTACGGCGACGTGCCGGGCGGCCCGTGTCCGTGGCGTCGCGGGCGGCGTCGGACGACACGGCGGCGATGGTCTGCGAGGGCCGTGCGCGGTGCCGTCCGCGGCGGGCGGGGCGGGCAGGGACACCGGCCAGCGTGGCGAGGGCGCGACGCAGCGGGCTGTTCGGAGCGGCCTCGGCGAGCACCTGGCCGGCGAGCAGCGCGGGGTCCGCGGCGGCCGGGTCCCACGGCAGGAACGCCTCCAGCGGCGTGGCCGGCGAGGCGTAGCGGTTCCAGACGGCCTCGACCTGGCCTCGCGGGGCGACGCCGGCGGCCGCGGGCCGGAGCCGGTTGACCACGACGCGCAGCCGTGCCGCCGGGGCCACCTCCGCCAGCTCCTCGACCCCGCGGACCAGGCGGGGCAGCGCGACGGCGTCCGGCCCGCCGACCGCGATGACCTCGTCGGCCGCGGCGAGCGCCGCCAGGGTCGCACCGTTGCGCTGTGGGGCGGGCACGTCGAAGGACAACTCCTCGTCCTGCTCGAGACCGAACCCGACGTCGACGACCACGCGGTCCCAGTGTTCCCTGGCGGCCGCGATCAGCGCGGAGACGGCGGCGGGGCGCAGCTCGGGCCACCGGTCCACGCGGGTGAGCCCCGTCAGAACCGTCAGGTCCGCGCCGGCGACGCGGACGCGGACGCCCGCGGCCGCCAGGTCGGCGGCGCCCAGCCGGCCGTGGTCGGCCCGCCGCACGGCCCGCGCCGCGCCGGCCGACTCCTCCGTCAGCCCCAGGTGCACACCGACGGCGGGGCCGTACGTGTCCAGGTCGATCAACAGCGTGTTCCGGCCGGCCACGGCGTGCTCGGCGGCGAGGTTCACGGCGACGGTGGTGCGTCCCGGAGCGCCGGTGGGGCCCCACACCACGGTCACCAGGGACTCCCGCGCGGGTCCGGCCGGTTCGCCCTCCTCCGGAGAGGGTGCGGGGTCGGCTCCCTCGTCCGCCGTGGCGGGGCCGCCGTCGGGCGTGGCCGCGGCGGGGGCGGCACCCGGCCCGGCGTCGTCGGGCTCGTCGGCGCCGCGCCAGGGGTCCGTGAGGCCGGGCACCTCGTCCGCGCCGAGCGTCTCCAGGGTGATCGGCAGGTCGTCGAGGTCCTCGGCGTGATCCAAGGCGTGGTCGGCGTCCTCCCCGTGCGAGGTCGCCGGCCGGCGGCCCTCCGCGGCCGCGCTCGCGGACTCCACGACGACGGCGGCGATCTGCTCGGGGTCGGCGTCGGCGCGCACGCAGGGCACCCCCATGCCGCGGAGGCGACGACGCTCGGCACGGACCTCGCTGAGCGCCGCCACGCCCACGGGTCGGGGCAGCCGGGCCGTCTCCTCCAGGAAGGCGGCGGTGAGGGACTCGGTGTCCCCGGCTACGAGGACCGCGTCCACGAGACCGGAGCGGGCGATCGCGAGCAGCTCGGCGAGGTCTTCGGCCCGGCGGAGGACCGTGATGTCCGTCTGGTGCCGCTCGAGCGGGCCGATGTGGTCCAGGCCCGGCTGGACGGTGGTGGCCAGGGCGATGCGCACGGTCAGCGCACCCCGTGGGCCGGCACGAGGGTGACCCGCGCGTCCTTGACCTTCGCGTCCACGATGCGCGGCAGGGTCTCTTCCGGTGCCAGCAGCTGCACCCGGGTGGTGCCCGAGCCGCCGAAGCCACTCTGCTCCGCCGTGACCTCGGAGATCTCGAGCGCCTCGGCCAGCCGGGCCGGGTCCGCATGGCCGCGGCCTCCCTCCGCGGGCATGGCCACCCAGACGTCCACGCGGTCCCCCACGCCCACGCCGGACGGCAGCGGCTCGTCCAGGGCCACCCCGACGGGACGACGGCCGTCCGGGTCCGCGTCCACCAGTGCCGCCGCAGGCAGCAGCTCGCCGGCCCGGACCGTCCCGGAGACCATCCGCCCCTCGGGCGCCGGAGCATCGGCGCTGAGGTACCGCTCGCCGGCCTCGCTGAGGTTCACCTCCACGGGCCGCAGGTCCCCGGCCGCGATGGGCGTGCCCGGGGGCAGGTCCTCCGCGGCCGTCCAGTATGCGGCGGTCCGCTGGGAGGAGGCGACCAGCGCCACCACGCCGGCGATCGAGGCGAGGACGAGCATGAGACCGACGAGGAGCCGGGGATCCCGCCAGCGGGGCCGGCGCAGACGGCCGCCCTCGGCGGACGCGGACATGGTCGTGGACACCGGATGTTCCCCCCTTCGGACCGGCCTCGCGGGCCGCCGCGGCCCCGGCACCCCGTCGGTGTCGGCCCCTCCGCGCTGCGCCCAGAGTAACCACAGGGGCCGTGGATCGCCGGATCCGCCGCGTACGCTGTGGAAAAGTGTCGCCTCCGGGTGTTCCCGGGGTTGAATGGGTCGACGTCGTGGGCCGCCCGCGACCGTCCTGGACGCCTCGACCGAAGGAGCACCGTGCAGCGCTTTCTCACCCTGACCGACGTCGCGGAGACCCTGAACATCTCCGGTCAGGCCGCCCGTGCCCTGGTCCGCTCGGGTGAGCTGCAGGCCATCCAGGTCGGGGGCCGCGGTCAGTGGCGCATCGAGGTGTCCTGGCTCGAGGACTACGTGGAGCGTCAGAAGGAAGTGACGCGCGCCCGCGTCCGGGAGTGGACCGAGACGGACGCGCAGGCCCGCTGAGCCCACACGGTCTGCTCAGGCGGGGCGCAGCGCGGTCCGGACCGTCCCCAGCGCCCCGAACGGGATGACGAGCCGCCCGCGGACGGCCGCGGCCCGCCGGGCCTCGTCCAGCGGGTGGCGGGCGATGTCGAGGTGGTCGCCGCCCACCCGGTCCACGGTGCCCTCCGCCAGTGCCGCGCCGAGGCGCCCCGTCACCGCCACCGGCTGGCGCGTCCGCGCGATGCCGCGCAGCACCGTCCCCCAGCCGGCCGCGGCGAGCTCGGGCGCGAGCGCGGCCCGGGTCAGGTCGGCCTCCACGGCCGCCACGCAGTCCACCGCGACGATCGCCGATCCCGAGCCGTCGACGTGCACGCCGACCCAGCCCTGGCCCACCGTGTGCACCACGCCGTCCACGACCTCGCCCCAGGCCAGGTGGAGCCGGACCTGCCGCCCTCGGGCTCCGCGCAGACGGTCCACCAGGGACAGCGCCATCCACTCCGCTCGGGTCAGCTCCGCGGCCTCGGCCACCGTCTCCTGCCAGCCGAGGTCGACCCAGTGCGCCTCCAGGTCGTCGAAGAGTCCGTTCCACCGCATGCGCTCAGCATAGGAGGCTCGGTGTCGAGCGCCAGCCATCATCAAACATCATCAAACATCACTCTTGACACCCATCCGGCCATGCAGTTCACTGTGGTCATCATCACCGGCCTGATCGCGGGATCGCGGCCGGACGGACGCACAGGAGGGGAATCCATGGAGCGCTCGACATCACCGGCCGGCCCGGCCCCGACCCGTCCGGTCGACGCGGCGGACGCCGTCGGCCTCACCGTCCTGCTTCTGGCCGGACCCGGTCTGCTCGCCTGTGCCGCGGCGCTGCTGCAGACGGGCACCAGCGCGCCGGCGGCGGAACTGACCCGTGTGCTGGGCCTCGGCGCCGGTCTCGCCGGGCTCGGACTGCTCGCGTGGTGGGCGGTGGGCCTGACCGGGCTGGCGCTCGTCGCGCTGGGGCGCCGTGCGGGCCGGCCGGCCTGGGCCCGCCTGGGCCGGAGCCTCACTCCCGCCCTGCTCGGACGCGTAGCCGGCGCCGTCGTCGGTGCCCAGCTGCTCGCGGCGCCGGCCGCGTGGGCGGACGCGGCTCATCCCGTGCCGGACGCCTCCTGGACCGTGGCCGCGTCCCCCACGCACGCCACCGGCGTCGAGGCCCCGGCGCCGGATGCCGCGTGGACGCCCCGGCCCCCGGCGCCGGCCCCGCCGGGCGCCGGCACCGGCCGTGCGGATCCGGACCACCCCACCGTCACCGTCCGGCGCGGCGACTGCCTGTGGCACCTCGCCGCCGCCGAGCTCGGCCCGGACGCGACCCCCCGAGAGATCGACGCCCGGTGGCGCCGCTGGTACGAGGCCAACCGGCGGGTGATCGGCGACGATCCACACCTGCTGCTGCCCGGCACCGTGCTGACCTCCCCTGTGTTCGCCCCGCACGCCGGCGTGGACGGACCACGGCCATGACATCCACGACCCTGCACTCCCCCACTTCGCCTCGTCCTCAGGAGACCGCCATGACCGCCCTTGCC
>NZ_JABFBB010000007.1:158129-192579 GCF_017168555.1 Micrococcus sp. KRD012 | reverse complement strand
CCCGGCGCACCGCCGACACCCTCCTCCACGGACCCGCCCACAGCCCCGCGGTCCTGCCCCGCGGTGAGGAGATCGCCCGGCGGGCCCGCACCGAACAGGGGCGCGAGGAGCTGCGCCGCGTCCGCTCGCTCGCCGCCGTGATCGCCGTCGCCTGCGTCGAGGTCGAGACGGGCCGCCGTGCCCTGCGGGACCTCTCCGCCTGGCTCTCGCCCGAGGTCCTGGACAAGTTGACCCGTCGCATGGAGCTGCTGGGCGCCGTCGCGCCGACCGGGCCCGGTCGACGGCCCTCCGCGGCCGTCCCGCCCCGGACGCCCGCGTCCGCACCCCGCCCGGTGGGTGCCCGCGTGTGCGAGGTCGCGCCCGGCCGGGTGGAGGCCAGCGCGACGGTGCTGTGGGAGGGCCGGGCCCGGGCCTTCGCGCTCCGACTCGAGCGGCGGCTCAGCCGGTGGAAGGTGACGTCGGTCGAGATCGGCTGAGCCGGATCGCCCCGTCGGACTGACGATCGAGGGCCCGGAGACCTGGAGGTCTGCGGGCCCTCGTGCTGCGTCGTGGCGGGATGCCGGTCAGCCGCGGCGGCCGCGGCGCTCCGCCTGACGGCGGGAGCGGCGGTTCGTGCCCGCCGCGACCGTGGCGCCGGAGTCCGTGCCGCTGCGGGTGACCGCGCTCTGCCCGTCCTCGGACGGACCGGTGAAACGCAGCTGCGCAGGCTGCTGCGGGGCGTCGATGCCCTCCACCGAGATCTGCGGGGCCATCGTCACGGCGCGGGCATCCTTGACGCCGGGCAGCGACGTCGGCGCGGGGGCCGCACTGATCTGCGCCTGGAACAGCGTGCGCACGGCGTCCTCACGGATGGCGGCGAGCATGTTCTGGAACATCGTGTAGCCCTCGCGCTGGTACTCCACGAGGGGCTCGCGCTGGGCCATCGCGCGCAGCCCGATGCCCTCCTTGAGGTAGTCCATCTCGTAGAGATGCTCCTGCCAGTGGCGCCCGATGGTGGCGAGCACCACGCGACGCTCCGCCTCCCGCAGCGCCTCGGATCCCACCTGCGCCTCCCGGTCCTCGTACGCCAGGAGCGCATCGGAGACGAGTTCGCGCTTCAGGACCTCGGCCGTGAGCCGGCCCCGGCCGCCGACCTCGTCGAGGACGTCCTCCTGCGAGACTCCCACGGGGTAGATCTCTGCCAGGTCCCGCCACAGCTGGTCGAGGTCCCAATCGGTGGCCTGGCCCTCCTCGGTGGCCGCGTCCACGATGTTCCCGACGGCGTCCTCCACGAAGCGGCGCACCCGGTCCTGCAGGTCCTCCCCCTCGAGGATCGAACGGCGGTCCGTGTAGATGGCCTCGCGCTGGCGGTTCAACACGTCGTCGTACTTGAGCACGTTCTTGCGCTGCTCAGCGTTGCGCCCCTCGACCTGCGCCTGCGCATTCTGGATCGCCTTCGAGACGAAGCCGAACTCGAGCGCCATGTCGTCCGGGATCGACGGGCTGTTCATGATCCGCTGGGCCACGCCCGGGTTGAAGTTGCGCATGAGCTCGTCCGTGAGGGAGAGGTAGAACCGGGACTCGCCCGGGTCGCCCTGACGGCCGGAACGACCGCGCAGCTGGTTGTCGATGCGGCGCGAGTCGTGGCGCTCGGTGCCCACCACGTACAGGCCGCCGGCCTCGATGACCGCGCGGTGCGCGTCCTCCACGGCGGCCTCGGCCTCCGCCAGCACCTCGGGCCAGCGGGCCTCGTACGCCTCCGGGTCCTCGGCGGCGTCGAGGCCCAGTTCCTGCATGCGGGCCACCGCCGTGAACTCGGCGTTGCCGCCGAGCATGATGTCGGTGCCGCGGCCGGCCATGTTGGTGGCCACGGTGACGGCGCCCGGGCGGCCCGCCTGCGCCACGATGGCGGCCTCGCGGGCGTGGTTCTTCGCGTTCAGGACCTCGTGGCGGATGCCGCGCTTGGCCAGCAGCGTGGAGAGGTACTCGGACTTCTCCACGGAGGTGGTGCCCACCAGGACCGGCTGGCCCTTCGCGTGCCGCTCGGCGATGTCGTCGACGACGGCGTCGAACTTGACCTTCTCGTTCTTGTACACCACGTCGTTGCGGTCCACACGCTGTGGCTCCCGGTTCGGCGGGATCACGACGACGCCGAGGCCGTAGGTCGACGTGAACTCGGCGGCCTCCGTCTCGGCGGTGCCCGTCATGCCGGCGAGCTTCTCGTAGCCGCGGAAGTAGTTCTGCAGGGTCACCGTGGCCAGCGTCTGGTTCTCGGGCTTGACCTCCACGCCCTCCTTGGCCTCGATGGCCTGGTGGAGCCCCTCGTTGTAGCGGCGTCCCTTGAGCACGCGGCCCGTGTGCTCGTCGACGATCTGCACCTCGCCGTCGAGGACCACGTAGTCCTTGTCCCGCTTGAACAGCTCCTTGGCCTTGACCGCGTTGTTCAGGAACTGGATGAGCGTGGTGTTCTGCGTCTCGTACAGGTTCGTGATGCCGAGGTGGTCCTCGACCTTCTCGATGCCGGGGCCGAGGATGCCGACGGTGCGCTTCTTGTGGTCCACCTCGTAGTCCGTGTTCGCCTCGAGGCGGCGCACCAGCCGGGCGAACTCGCCGTACCACCGGTTGGCCTCGCCCTGGGCGGGGCCGGAGATGATCAGCGGGGTGCGGGCCTCGTCGATGAGGATCGAGTCCACCTCGTCGACGATCGCGTAGTGGTGCTCACGCTGCACGAGCTCGTCGAGGGACCAGGCCATGTTGTCGCGGAGGAAGTCGAAGCCGAACTCGTTGTTCGTGCCGTAGGTGATGTCCGCGGCGTACTGCTCGCGCCGTACGGCCGGGGTCTGGCCCGCCACGATGACGCCCGTCTGCATGCCGAGGAAGCGGAACACGCGGCCCATGAGGTCGGCCTGGTAGGAGGCGAGGAAGTCGTTGACCGTCACCACGTGCACGCCCCTGCCGGACAGCGCGTTGAGGTAGGCCGGAGCGGTGGCCACGAGGGTCTTGCCCTCGCCGGTCTTCATCTCCGCGATGTTGCCCTGGTGCAGCGCGATGCCGCCGAGCAGCTGGACGTCGTAGTGCCGCTGGCCGAGCGTGCGTCCCGCGGCCTCCCGGACCGCGGCGAACGCCTCCGGCAGGAGCAGGTCCAACGACTCGCCGTCCGCATGCCGGGCCCGGAGCGTGTCCGTCTCGGCACGCAGCTCCGCGTCGCTGAGCGCCCGGAAGTCGTCCTCGAGGAGGTTCACGGCGTCCACCGTGGCCTGCATGCGCTTGAGGACGCGGTTGTCCGAGATCTTCAGGACGCGGTCGATGATCGAAGGCACTGGTTCTCTGCTCCCTTGCGGTGTGGCCGGGGCGGGACGGGATGCCCCTCGCGCGCGGCCGTGGCGCGGTCTCCGGGACAGTGTACGGGCCGAGTCCGGACGGGCCGCGGCGCCCGTCCCGGAGGGGAGGGGCGTCGCGGCGTCAGCAGGTCGTGGTCGACGTCGGCGGGGCGGTCAGTCCTCCCGCGTCTGGTATGCCTGCTCCCCCTCGGAGGCGGAGACGTGATCCTGAGGGAGGGACTCGTCCAGGCGGATCACGCCGTAGCTCCAGCCTCGGCGGCGGTAGACGACGGAGGGCACGCCGGTCTCGGCGTTCTGGAAGAGGAAGAAGTCATGGCCGACCAGCTCCATCGCGTCCACGGCGTCGTCCACGCTCATGGGGGTCGCGGGGAACGCCTTCTGCCGGATGCGCACCGGGGTGCCCGCCTCGGGGGCGTCCTGCGCGGAGGCGTCCTCCGCGGCCAGCGCGGCACCCGACGGGGGCAGCGGCGGCACGAATCCGACCTCGCCCGCGCCGCGGGAGGCGCCGATCTTGCGGTGGCGACGGTCCTTGCGCCGGTCGCGCAGGCGCCGCAGGCGTTCGGCCAGCCGGTCGGCGGCCTGGTCGAAGGCTGCCAGCTCGTCGTCCGCGGCAGCCTCAGCCCGCACGACGTCCCGCGGGCCGCGGACCGTCAGTTCCACGCGGACCCTCTCGTCCGAGTGCTTGTGGTGGGAGACCTTCGTCACGCGGACCTCGAGCGTGTCGGCGCCCTCGGCGAGCCGCTGGAGGCGCTCCGTGCGCTCGACGACGTGGTCGCGGAAGCTCTCCGGGAGCCTGAGGTTGCGGGCGATGTAGCTGACATCCATGGTCATGGCGTCCTCCTGGTCCAACTCTCACGGGTCCGGCCTCGGGAGGGGAGGTGCGCCTCGGTATCGCGTCCGCAGGGCGGCGGCGGGTCCGAGGGTGCGACCTCCTTCCAGCCGTCGGCAGGACGGGAACCGTAGGGGCGATTCCGTGCCGTTCACCCTACCCGGGGGCGTGGCCGGGGGCCAGGCTCGGCGGGGTCCCGCGGCGGGGCCACGGCCGCGAGCACGACGGCCCCGACGGGGTGCCCCCCGGCGCGGCGCACCGCCTCCGCGAGCGCGGCGAGGGTGGCGCCGGTGGTGAGGACGTCGTCCACGAGCAGGACGGGCGCGCCGGCCGGCAGCCGCCCGGCGACGACGCGCCAGTCCCGGGCCCGCCGGCGGCGCTGGCCCGCCCCGGCGCCCGCGTGGGACGGGCCGCCGCCCCGGAGCGTGCTCGCGCGGGGCAGCAGGCGCGCACGGACGGCGTCGGAGACCAGCCACGGCGCCGGCAGCGCCCGGGTGAGCTCGGCGAGCGGGTCGTAGCCGCGCCGTCGGAATCCGACCGCGCCGCCCGGGACCGGGACGAGCAGGGCGTGCCGCGCCCCGGGCAGGTCCGGCTCGAGACGCGCCGCGGCGACGGCCCGGCAGAGGGCCTCGCCCAGCACGCCGCGCAGGTGCAGCGCGTGATGGTCCTTGAACGCGAGCACGGCGGCCGCCAGCGGGTCTGCGTAGCGCCCGGCCGCCATCACCGGCAGCGGAGCGCCGCCGGGGCCCAAGGGCAAAGCCGGGGCGTCCTGCTCCGCCCGGAAGGGCCGGGACAGGACGGCGGTCAGTCCCTCCGCGCAGGCCGGGCAGAGCCGGTGACCCGGCGCGGCGCACACCGCGCACTCGGCGGGCAGGACCAGGTCGGCCAGGGCCCGGCCGAGGGCGCCGAACACCGACGGCGGGGACGGGGAGGACGGCGGGGAACGCATGCGATGAGTCCACCGCACGCCGCCGCCGTCCGGGCGCCGGGGCGGGCCGCTGTGCGGGACGGGGCGGCTGTGCAGGAGTGGACGACGGGGCGGCGGGCGCGGGCTCGGCTCAGTCCGGGAACGAGAGGTCGCGCACCCCGCGGTCGAGCTCCTGCGCCCGCCACGAGGAGCCCACCAGCAGGAACACGAACTCGTCCGTCTCCGCGTAGTAGGCACCGTCGTCGCCGACGGAGATCCCCCGCAGACCGCCCAGCGGGTTGAGCTCCCGGACGGTGCCGTCGATCGAGACGATCCGCGGCACCACGCGCTCGTCGGGCTTCTCGGCGTACGCCGAGACGAGCAGGTTCGTGTCTCCGGCCCACTCCACCGAGTCCTCCGACCCGGAGGAGGGCAGCAGGATCGGCTCGGTCAGGGCGTTCGGCACCCCGTCCGAGCCGCGCACGACCCCGGACACGCGCAGGGTGGTCCGCTGGCCGTCGTCGACGAGCATCGCGGCCCGGGCCCCACTCCGCGACAACCGCAGGTCGACGATCCGCTCGCCGGGCCGCAGCCAGGTGGCCGTCACGATGCGCTCCTGCCCGCCGGGCTGGGCCGGGACAGCACGGATCCGCGAGGTCGTCCCCCTGTCGGCCGCCCACACCCAGCCCAGGAGGTCCAGTGACGGGACGGTGAGCCCGGTGCCGCGCAGCACCTCCCGCAGGGAGCCGTCCGTGCCGGCGACGTGGACCGCCGTCCGGTCACCGGTGACGAACGCGAAGCGGCTGCGGTCGCCGGACATCGTCGGGCGGACCGGATCGAGCGCGGTGACGTCCGGGGCGCCGCCCACCGGCGTGACGCTGGTCCCCTGCACGTAGACGAGTCCGCCCGTCGCCGTGTCGATGCCCACCTGGACCGAGCCGACGGCGGGGTCGGTCTGGACCGGGGCGGGGCCGTCGTCTCCCGACGTGGACAGCTGGGCGCCGGCGACGGTCACCTCGACCTCCTTGACCGATTGGAGGCCCGTCAGGGTCAGCTCCAGCTGCTCCCGCATGCGGTGCCGCCGGTCGGCGTCGGCCCCCTCGGCGGCCGCCTGGGTGAGGTCGACGTGGGCCACACCGTCGTCGTCGACGGGCACCGTGGGCGCGGCCAGGTCGGTGCCGGTGCGCAGCGGGAAGGCCGTGTCCACCGCCCCGGCCAGATACGGTGCCGGCCCGCGCAGGAGCGCTCGCGTCACCGCGGTCACGGTGGTGCCCCGATTGACGAACCACCGCACGTCCGGCACGACGTAGCGCTTCGCGGTGTCGTAGAAGGCGAGCTCGTGCGGGGCGAACAGCTGTCCGAACTGCGCCTGGGAGAGCAGCGTGCCGTTCTCCGTGGACGTGATCCGCATGCCCTGCGGCCGTTCCTGCACCGTGACCGCCCAGGCCCGCGTGGTCCCCGGCGGCGCGATGGTCCGCAGGCCGTACTCGTCGATCTCCGAGTCGACCTCGACCTGGATCTGGTAGTCCCCGGCGCCGTCGCCCCGGGTGATGCGCGGCTCCGCCGAGTACACGAGGGTGCGCTGCCCGGGCGTCCACTGGGTGGCCGCGGGCCCGTCGAGGAACTCGCGCGCCACCGCGTAGTCGTCCTGCGGGCTCGTGCCCGCGAGCAGGAAGCCCCGGATGGCCTCCTCCGCCGTGTCCGACTCGGCCGGTCCCGGCGGATGGAACTGCGGCGCGTCGGCGTCTGCGGTGGCCCCGTCGACCGGGTCCGCGCTGCGCACCTCGGAGCTCTGGGGGATCTGAGTGCAGCCGCTGAGGGCGAGCATCAGGGCGACGATCACGCCGACGACGGCGACCCGCGGCGGGCGGGGCGGCTGCGGATCCACGGTGGTCATCGGGCCTCCTCGGCCGGGTCATCGCCGGTCGGGTCCCCGGTGGCCGACCCGTGGGCGGGATCCTCCGCAGGGACCACGCGCACCGGCCGGGTCGGTGCGGTCAGGGCCTGCTCGGCCTGGCGCGCGGACGGCGGGGCCGCCGTGGCGACGTCCGCGACCGTGCCGACGGCGTCGGCGTCCGCCTCCTGCGGGACGGGCCGGGACAGGTCATCGGCGTACCGGCGGTCCGCCGTGCTGTAGCGGGGCGGAATGGGCAGCACGGAGCGGCCGATCGGCTCGGGGGCCTCCGCGCCCTGCGCGGCCGGGCGCGGCGCCCGCGGCAGGGTCACCATGAAGGTGGACCCCTCCCCCAGCTCGCCCCACGCCTCGAGCCGGCCGCCGTGCAGCCGGGTGTCCTCGGTGGCGATCGCCAGACCCAGTCCGGACCCGCCGGTGGTGCGCTTGCGTGCAGGGTCGGCACGCCAGAACCGGTCGAACACGCGCTGCACCTGCTCGGGGCTCATGCCGATGCCGTGGTCCACGACGGCGAACGTGACGGCCTCCTCGTCGGCCGCCACGAGCACGTCCACCGGCCGGCCCTCGGCGTGCTCGATCGCGTTGTTCACCAGGTTGCGCAGGATCCGTTCGATCCGCCGCGGGTCGACCCAGGCGACGTGGCCGTCGGCGCGGTCCCGGTCCATGGGCACCACGTACACGGGCACGCCGATCTGATCGGCCAACGGCTGAGAGGTGAGCACGACGTCGCGGGCCAGCTCGAGCATGTCCGTGGCCTCGAGGGCGAGGGTGGCGGCGCCGGCGTCGAACCGGGTGATCTCCAGCAGGTCCGCGAGCATGGCCTGGAAGCGGTCCACCTGGTGGTAGAGCAGCTCGGTCGAGCGTCGGCTGACCGGGTCGAAGTCCTCGCGCGAGCCGTACAGCACGTCGGCCGCCATCCGCACGGTCGTCAGCGGCGTGCGCAGCTCATGGGAGACGTCCGAGACGAACCGCTGCTGCATCTGGGACAGCTGGGCGAGCTGGCCGATCTGGTCCTGGATGCTGTCCGCCATCCGGTTGAAGGACATGCCCAGGCGGGCCATCTCGTCCTCACCGTCGACCGGCATCCGCACGGCCAGGTTGCCGCTCGAGAGGGACTCGGCCGCCCGGGCCGCCTGCTGCACGGGCAGGGTCACACGCCGCGAGACCCACCACGAGACCAGCACGTTGATCACCAGGAAGCCGACGCCGAACACCAGCAGCACCCCGAGCACCGAGTCGAGCGAGCTCTGGACGTCCGCGAGGTCGTAGACGAGGTAGAGCCCGTAGGTGGCACCCGGGGGCAGCACCATCTGGGCGCCGAACACGAGGCCGGGCCGGGTGCCACCGCCGGGATCCGGCAGCGCCACGCTCGCGTCGTACACGCCCGGCCCGGAGGCGACCGCGTCCTGCAGCTCCTGGGGGATCACCGCGGGATCGAGCCCGGCGGAGGAGATCGTCCCCACGTACGCGGACTCGGAGTCCGGCAGCGGGGCGAGGTGGTAGCGGCGGCGGATCGTCGTGCCGGAGTCGCCTTCGAGGGCGCGCAGGGTCTGGGTCACCAGCACGTCCGTGCTCTGCGCGTCCGTGGCGGTGGTCTGCGCGAACGTCTCGCGCACCTGGCTCAGGCCACGGCGTGCCTCGGACTGGACCTGCTCGTAGCGGGCCTCGAAGAGGGCCTGGGTGATCTGCTGCGTGAGGAACGCGGCGACCACGAGGCCCGCGAGGATCGAGAGCAGGGCCGCGAGCACCGCCGTGCGCAGCCGCAGGGACCGACGCCACCGGCGGCGCAGCGCACGCCACGCGGGGCCGGGGCCCCACGACCGTGGGCGGGCGGCGGCGGGCTCGACCGGCTCGGCACCGGACTCGGCCGCCGGGGCCGCGCTCACATCCGGGCCGGACACGGTCATGCGCTCAGCCCTGGCCGGCCTTGTACCCGACGCCGCGGACGGTCAGCACGACGCACGGGTTCTCGGGATCCGGCTCGACCTTGGAGCGCAGGCGCTGGACGTGGACGTTCACGAGCCGGGTGTCGGCCTGGTGCCGGTAGCCCCAGACCTCCTCCAGCAGCATCTCGCGGGTGAAGACGTGGCGCGGCCGCCGGGCGAGGGCCACGAGGAGGTCGAACTCCAGCGGGGTGAGGGCGATGCCGACGCCGCCGCGGGTGACCTGGTGGCCCGCCACATCGATCTCGAGGTCCCCGATGTGCAGGACCTCCGCCGGCTTGGCCTCCCCCTCACGCAGGCGCGCCCGGACGCGAGCCACGAGCTCGGCGGGCTTGAACGGCTTGGGCACGTAGTCGTCCGCACCCGACTCGAGGCCGCGCACCACGTCCGCCGTGTCCGATTTGGCCGTGAGCATCACGATCGGCACGTCCGACTCGGCTCGGATGAGCCTGCAGACCTCGATGCCGTCGATGCCGGGGAGCATGAGGTCCAGCAGCACCAGATCAGGGCGCTCGCGGTGGAACGCGGGCAGTGCGGAGGTGCCGTCCGCGGCGAACGTCGGCTCGAAGCCGTCGTTGCGCAGGACGATGCCGATCATCTCGGCCAGCGCCTCGTCGTCGTCCACCACCAGGATCTTGGCCTTGCCCATCCTGACCTCCTCGTCAGCGCTCCCCCCGGCGCCGCGGGCGGGACCGGCCCCGGGCACAGGAAATTTTCAGGATCAGCCCGATGATACCCGCCGGGCGGGCCCGTCCCCGGCCGACGACGCCGGAGGTCGCCCCGGTCCGTCGGGGCGCCGGCTCAGCCGCGCAGCTCGGCGAGCCGCGCGGCCAGCTCCTCCGCGTCCCGCCGCAGAGTGCGGAGCACGGCCGGGTCGTGCAGCCCCGCCGCCGTGAGGCCGACGTCGCCCACGCGTCCGGGGTCCACCCCCAGCCGTTCCCACGTGCGGACGACCTCGACCGGGCGCACGCCCGGCTCGGGGGCCAGGGTCAGCCCGCGCCCGATGTCGGCCCAGCCGGCCGCCGCCTCCCACGCCTCGCGGGTGCCGGGCGTGCCGTCCGCGCCGTCGTCGAGGGCGCCCACGCCCACCACGAGGGAGACCGGGGCCGGGGCGGGCGCGTCCGCGGCTGCGTCGGGCCTGGGCAGGGACTCTCCCGTCAGCGTCGCCAGCGCGGCGGGCCCGGGCAGCTCGGCCCCCGGGGAGGCGGCGCGGCGGCCCGGTGCGAGCCACACCCGGGCGACGTCGGGCAGGGCGGTGAGCCCGTCGAGGGCGGCGCGCCACAGCCCGCGGGCCTCCTCGCGCGGCAGCGACCGGACGGTGCGGTACCCGCTCGCGGTGGGCAGGGTCCCGGCGAGGACGGCCGCCGCCCACGGCTCGTCGACGACGACGCCGAGGCGTCCCGCGCCGGTGGCCCTCCGGAGGCGGGGCAGGGCGTCCTGCAGTCCCTCGAGATAGGACTCGGCGACGTCGCGGCGCGCGCCGTGGTCGCCGAGCACGCGCTCTCCCCCGGGCAGCCAGAGGCCGGCGAGCAGGCTGAGCGGGCCGCGCACCCGCACGGCCAGACGTTCGACGACGGCGCCCTCGGCCCCCGCGGTGTCCGCCCAGCGGTGCGCGTCCTCGCGCCAGAGGGAGACGGCCCGGCGTCGGTCACGGCCGGAGCCGGCGGCCCCGGGCGGGCTGACCCGCCAGCCGTGCGGCTGCAGGTCGACGGCCAGCTCCTGCAGGAGGGCGGCCGAGCGGCCGGTGGCGTCGGCGCCGGGTCCGCGATCGGGCAGCTCGGGGAGCACCGGCCAGTGGTCCGCGCCGAGCTCGCCGAGCGTGACGCGCTGCGCCTCGGCGACGTCGGTGCCGCGCCACGGCGTGCCGCCGAGGGCGACGGGGCCGGTGGCGCCGTCGTCGTGGGCGGCCTCAGTCATCCGCGTCCCCGGGGCTCTCCCCCGGCTCCGCCTCGGCGTCCGGCCGGCCCTCGGCCGCCAGCGCGCGGTGGTGGCGGATGACCTCGGCGATGATGAAGTTCAGGAACTTCTCGGCGAACGCGGGCTCGAGGTCCGCCTCGAGCGCGAGTCGGTGCAGCCGCGCGATCTGGGCGGCCTCACGCCCGGGGTCCGAGGGCGGCAGGTCGTGCCGGGCCTTGAGCGCACCGACCCGCTGCGTGAACTTGAACCGCTCGGCCAGCAGGTAGACGAGCGAGGCGTCGATGTTGTCGATGCTGCCGCGGATCGCGAAGAGCTCGTCGAGAACCGCCGGGTCCGCGGTGCCGGGCAGCGAGCTGGCGTGGGGGTCGTAGTCCGGGCTCATGGCCGAAGCCTACGCATCCGCGGGGGCGGACAGCCGGGCATTGCGGGCGGTGTCGATGGTGGCCTGGCCGAGCACGCGGGTGCCCCGGTACAGGACGGCCGTCTGACCGGGAGCCACCCCGCGCAGGGGGCGCCCCGGCTCGATCTCCCACCCCGGATGCCCCGCCGCGTCCGCGCGCTGGCGGGCGCGGGCCTCGACGATCTCGCCGTGGGCCCGGAACTGCAGCGCGCAGTCGAACCAGGCGCCCGTGCGGGCTTCGGGCACCGGGGCGCCGGCCCACGACGGGCGGATGCCGGTGATGCGGTCGACGTCGAGCAGCTCGCGGCCGCCGACGACCACCGTGTTCTCCTTCGGCCGCACCTCGAGCACGAACCGGGGCTTGCCGTCGGGCGCGGGACGGCCGATGGCCAGGCCCTTGCGCTGGCCGACCGTGAACGCCTGGGCGCCCGCGTGGGTGCCGAGCTCCCGCCCCTCCGGGTCCACGATGGGGCCGGGGGCCAGGTCGATGCGCTCGGCCAGCCAGCCGCGGGTGTCGCCCTCGGGGATGAAGCAGATGTCGTGGGAGTCCGGCTTCGCCGCCACGGACAGGCCGCGCTCGGCCGCCTCGGCGCGCACGAGCTCCTTGGACGGCGTGTCCGCGAGCGGGAAGAGGCAGTGGGCGAGCTGATCCGCGGTCAGCACGCCGAGCACGTAGGACTGGTCCTTCGCGTCGTCCGCGGCGCGGTGCAGCTCCAGCGAGCCGTCCGGACCGGGCCGCACGGCGGCGTAGTGGCCGGTGCAGACGGCGTCGAAGCCCAGCTCGAGGGCGCGCTCGAGCAGCGCCGCGAACTTGATGCGCTCGTTGCAGCGCATGCACGGGTTGGGCGTGCGGCCGGCCTCGTACTCGGCCACGAAGTCGTCCACGACGTCCTCCGCGAACCGCTCGGAGAAGTCCCACGTGTAGAAGGGGATGCCGAGCCGCTCGCACGCGCGCCACGCGTCCGAGGCGTCCTCGATGGTGCAGCAACCACGCGAGCCGGTGCGCAGGGTGCCGGGCATGCGGGACAGGGCCAGGTGGACGCCGACGACGTCGTGCCCGGCGTCCACGGCACGCGCCGCGGCGACGGCGGAGTCGACTCCCCCGGACATGGCGGCCAGGACCTTCACGGGCGGACTCCTCTCTCGACGACGGACGGGCGCTCCAGTCTAGACGCCCGGCCCCAGCAGCGTCCGCAGCGCGTCGATGAGCGCGGCCGCCTCGGCCGGCGTCGTCGTCCGGCCGAGGGTGAACCGCTGGGTGGCCCGCGCGTCGGCCTCCGTCCGCCCCGGCAGGGCCGCGACCACGTGCGACGGCTCGGCCACCCCGGCGGTGCACGCCGACCCGGACGAGGTGTCCAGTCCGGCCATGTCGAAGGAGAACAGCAGCGCGTCCGCCGTCCGGCCCGGCACGGTGATGTGGACGTTGCCGGGCAGTCGGCGCGTCCCCGGCGGCAGCGCCTGCCCCGTCGCCGGGTCGAGGTCCCGCGGCCCGGTCAGGCGCACCCCGTCCAGGGCGTCGACGGCGGCGATCACCTCGTCCCGCAGCCCGCCCAGGCGGGCGGCCTCGGCGGGCTGCTCCGCGACGGCCTCCGCCACGGCGGCCGCCAGCGCGGCGGCCAGGGCCACCGACACCGTGCCCGAGCGCAGGCGGCGTTCCTGGCCCCCGCCGTGCACCACGGCCTCCAGCGTGACGTCCCGGCGCACGAGCAGGGCACCGACCCCCACGGGGGCGCCGACCTTGTGCCCCGAGACGGCCAGGGTCGCGGCCCCGGACGCGGCGAAGTCCACGGGCACCGCCCCGAGGGCCTGGACGGCGTCGGTGTGCAACGGGACCCCGTGGTCGGCCGCGAGCCGGGCGGCCTCCGCGACGGGCTGGACCGTGCCGATCTCGTTGTTGGCCCACATCAGCGTGGCCAGGGCGGTCCGCTCGGGCGCGGCCGCCAGCGCGGCCCCCCATGCGGCGAGGTCGACCCGCCCGTCGTCGTCGACCGGGACGAGCACCGGCTCGGCGCCCTCGTGCGCGGCGAGCCAGTCCACCACGTCGAGGACCGCGTGGTGCTCGATGCCGGTCAGCACGATCCGGGTGCGCTCCGGCGCGACCGCGCGGCGGGCCCGGTACAGCCCCTGGACGGCGAGGTTGTCCGCCTCGGTGCCCCCGGACGTGAGGATCACCTCGGAGGGGTGCGCCCCGAACGCCGCGGCGATGCGCTCCCGCGCCTCCTCGAGGTGCAGCTTGGCCCGGCGGCCGGAGGCGTGGAGGGAGGCCGGGTTGCCCGGCAGCGCGGCCGCCTCGGCCAGGGCCGCGAGCGCGGTGGGGCGCACCGTCGTGGTGGCGGCGTGGTCCAGGTGCACGCGGTCCGGGGTGGTCACCCGGCCAGTCTAGGAGCCGCGCCGGATGTGCCCCGGCTCAGTCCCGGGCGAGGAACCGCTCGACGTCGCGGGTCGGGCCCACCAGGAGGATTGTGTCCTCGGGCTCGAGCACGTAATGACTCGGCGGGTAGAGCCACGTGCCGCGGCTGCGGACCGCGACCACGCGCATGCCCCGCTCCCCCGCGAGCCCGGTGGCTCGCAGGTCCCTGCCCAGCAGGCGCGACGGCGGCGTGGCCCGGACCATGGCCAGGCCCGGCTCGACCTCGACGAAGTCCTGGAAGGACGTGCTGACCAGGTGCGCCACGCGGCGGCCCATGTCCCGCTCCGGGTGGACCACGTGCTCCACGCCGAGCTGACGCAGGATCTCGCCGTGGCGGTCGTCATTGGCCTTGGCCCAGAGCTGGTGCGTCCCGAACCGCCGCATCAGCGAGACGGTGAGGATCGAGTCGGCGAGGTCGCCGCCGATGGCGACGACGACGTGGTCCATCTCGTGGACCGAGAGCTGGCGCATCGCCTCCTCGTCCGTGCTGTCCGCGCGGACGACGTGGGTCAGCCGGCCGTTGAGCGCCTGGACGGCCTCGGCATCGGCGTCGACCCCCAGCACGTGACAGTCGGACTCCATGAGCTCGAGGGCGACCCCTGAGCCGAACCGGCCGAGCCCGAGGACGGCCACGGTGGGGCGGTCGCCCCGGCGGGGGGCGAACAGGGAACGGGTGAGATCAGCCAATGAGGGGCCTCTCCTTCGGGTACTCGAAGTGGCGGGTGCGGTCGGTCAGGGCCAGGCTGCCGGCGACGGTGGCGGGGCCGATGCGGCCGACGAACATGAGGAGCATCAGGATGCCCTGCGCGGCCGGCGGCAGCTGGGCGGTGATGCCGGTGGACAGGCCCACCGTGCTGAACGCGGACACGCACTCGAACAGGATCTGGTCGGTCGTGAACGAGGACAGGCCCATGAGCGCCATCGTGGCGACGGCGATCGCGGTCGCGGAGAGCATGATCACGGTGATCGCCTCGCGGTGCGTGGTCCGGGAGAGCCGGCGGCCGAACGCATGGACGGCACCCTCCCCCCGGATCTCCGCGAGCACGATGAACAGCAGGACGCTCGCCGTCGTGATCTTCACGCCCGAGGCGGTGCCGGCGGGGCCGCCGCCGATGAACATGAGCACGTCGGTGCCGAAGAGCGTCTCGGGGTGCATCTGCCCGTAGTCCAGGGTGTTGAAGCCGGCGGTGCGGGTCGTGACGGACTGGAAGAACGCCGCGAGCACGCGCGAGGCCGGGTCCAGACCGCCCAGGGTCCGCGGGTTGGACCACTCGAGGACGAGGTACATGAGCGTGCCGCCCACCAGCAGCACCGCGGTGCCCACGAGCACGAGCCGGACCGTGAGGTTCCACCGCTCGGGTCGGCGCAGGTCTCGCCGCAGGGTCAGCACGACCGGCAGGCCCAGGCCGCCCAAGATGATCGCCGCCGCGATCGGCAGGCAGATGAACGGGTCCGAGACGAAGCCCATGAGGTTGTCGCTGAACAGCGCGAACCCGGCGTTGTTGAATGCGGAGACCGCGTGGAAGACCCCCTGCCACAGTGCCTGGCCCGGGGACATCCCCACGCCCAGCCAGAAGCGCAGGCTCAGCAGCAGCGCCACCGAGGCCTCGACGGCCGTGGAGTACAGGATCAGGGCCCGCAGCACCCGGGGCAGGTCCCCGATCCCCTCGGCCCGGGTGGAGGCCGCGGCGTCGAGGCGCTGGGTGAGGCCGAGCCGCCGGAGGATCACCAGCCCCAGCAGCGACGTGAACGTCATGACGCCCAGGCCACCGAGCTTGATGAGCGCGAGGATCACGACCTGGCCCAGGGGTGTCCAGAACGTCTGGGTGTCCACGACGCCGAGGCCCGTCACCGTGGTGGCGCTGGTCGCCGTGAACGCAGCCTCCAACGGGGTGGGCGCGCGGCCCTGATACGAGGCGGGCAGCAGCAGTGCGCCGGTGCCCGTCACGATGGCGACGAGGAAGGACCCGACCACGAGCTGGGTCGGACGGATGCGGGGCCGGCGCGGGCCGACCCGCGGCGACGAGGTGGATGCCACGGGATGGAAACATAGTCCTCCCGGGGCGCACTGTCACTGTGCGGCGCCGGTGGTTGAATGGCCGGGTGCCGACCCCCTCCGTCCCCCTCGTCCACCCGGTGCACCGGTTCGCCCATCACGAGATCGACTTCCGCCGCCGGATCGTCACGATGGCCGTGGTCAACCGCACCCCGGACTCCTTCTACGACGACGGCGCCGGCGCCGTCCTGGAGGACGCCCTCGCCCAGGCCCACGCCGCGGCGGACGCCGGAGCCGAGTGGGTCGACGTCGGCGGTGTGCCGTTCGCGCCCGGGGCGGAGCTCGACCCGGCCGAGGAGGCGGCGCGGGTGGTCCCCCTGATCGCGGCCCTGCGGAGTGGGGACGGAGCCGGGTCGTCCGAGGCGTCGCGCCGGCTGATCCTGTCGGCGGACACGTTCCAGCCGGCCGTGGCCGAGGCGGCCCTGGCCGCGGGGGCGGACGTCGTCAACGACACCACGGGACTGTTCCACGCGGACCTGGGCCGGGTGGTGGCCGCCGCGGGCGCGCACCTCGTGGTCACCCACTCCCTCGCCCACGTGCGCGGACCCCGGGCCGTGGTCCCCCGGCCGACCTACGGCGACGTCGTCACGGAGGTCCGCGACCACCTGCGGCGCACCGTCGACCGGGCCGTGGCGCTCGGCGTCCCCGAGGAGAGGATCATCGTGGACCCCGGCCACGATCTGAACAAGAACACCCGGCACACCCTCGAGATCACGCGGCGGCTGGACGAGATCGCCGCCCTGGGGCTGCCCGTGCTGGCCGCGGTCTCGAACAAGGACTTCATCGGCGAGAGCCTGGACCGGCACCGGCACGAGCGGCTGCCCGGCTCGCTGGCCGCGGCCGCGGCCTGCGTGTACGGCGGCGCCCGGATCCTGCGCATGCACGACGCTGACGCCTCCGTCTCGGCGGCCCGCATGCTCGAGTGCGTGTTCGGGTGGCGTCAGCCGGCGCGCCTGGTCCACAACATGGGCGCGGAGAACCCGCCGCCGGACCGCAGCACCCTGGCCGGACACCGCGCCCACCGCGGGGGGCGGGCATGAGACGGCTGACCGAGGCCGGCCCCGAGCTGGACGACGACGCCCTCCGCGCCGCCCTCGCCGCGCCCCCGGCCGAGGACACCGGCCCCGGACCCTGGGTCCGCGTCGTGTTCATCGCCTCCGCCGACGGCGCGGCCACCCTGGACGGCCGTGCCGGTGGGCTCGGCTCCCCCGCGGACCAGCGGCTGCTCTCGCTGTCCCGGCACGACGCCGACGTCGTGCTCGTGGGGGCCGGGACCATCCGGGCCGAGGGCTACGAGGGAGCGCTGCTGTCCGAGGAGGACCGGCGTCGACGCGCGGAGGCCGGCGGGCCCGCGGACCCGCCCGTGGCCGTGGTCAGCGGCAGCCTGGACCTGGACCCGGCGTCCGCGTTCTTCACGGCCGCCCCGGTGCGCCCCTGGATCCTCACGTCCCGGGCCGCCCTCGCGGCCGAGCCGGAGCGGGCGGCGGCGCTGGCCGCGCACGCGGACGTGCTGGCGGTCGGCGAGGAGCACGTGGACCCCCAGACCGTGATGGCCACCCTGCACGCGCACGGCGCCCGCGTCGTCCACTGCGAGGGCGGACCGCGCCTGTTCGGCAGCCTCGCGGCGGCCGGCCTCGTGGACGAGGTGCACCTCACCGTGGCGCCGCTGCTGGCCGGACCCGCCGCCGGCCGCGTCCTGACCGGCGAGGACGGCCCCGGCCTCCCCGCCCGGCTGCAGCTGGTCCAGGTGCTCCACGACGACGGCATGCTGTTCCTGCGCCTGCACCACGAGCGGCACGCCTCCCCCGGTCCGGACCCCACACCGTGAGCGCGGCCGAGGAGCACCGCACCGCCTACGAGGTCCTGGGCGTGCCCCGCGACGCGACCGCCGAGGAGGTCCGGCGGGCCTACCGCCGCGCGGCCCGGGCCGCCCACCCCGACGTGGGCGGCGACCCCGCCGCCTTCCGGGCCGTGACGCGGGCGTGGGAGCTGCTCGGCGACGCCGAGGCCCGGCGCCGGTACGACCTCTCGCTGCCCGGCCCGGACGTCGGGGCCCGCGGCCCCCGCGCGCCGGGCGGGTCAGCGCGGGCGCGATCGTCGGGACGGTCCGGACCCGGCGGACGTGCCGACCGCCCCGTGCGCTACGAGCCCCCGCCCGGCGAGGCGGAGGCGGACCCGACCGTGCTGGACCTGCCGCGATCGAGCCAACGCGTCCACGGGGCGCCGCGGCCGCGCGGGATCCTGCCGGACGAGCACCGGGTGCTGCGGCAGGCCCGCACCCTCGACGTGCTGCTGCGCCACGTGGCGGACGCGCTCCCGGCCGCCCGGGTCCTGACGGGACTGCGGCTGGGCGGGCGCTGGGGACGGCACCTCGACGTGGACCACGCGGTGCTGTGCGGCCATCGCCTGGCGCTGATCGGCTCCGTCATGGTCCCGGAGGGGACCTACACCTGGGACGGGGCGGACCTGCGCTCCCGGAGCCGTCCCGTGGCCCCGCCGCTGCTCGGCCCCGCGATGATGGCGTGGCAGCAGGCCCTGCCCCAGGTCACCGTCGGCGGATTCGTGCACGTGATGACGGACCGCGACGCGCGGCACGCACCCGTGATCCGCCACACGCGCGGCGCCGACGCGCCGGAGGCGCAGGCCGACCTGCTCACCGCCCCGCCCGCGCCCGGGATCGCGTTCGCGCGCGAGGTCGCGCTCTTCCTGGGCACCGGCATGGACCCGGACCTCGTGGACCGGCGCGCGCTCGGCGCGCTGGTCGACCGGCTCCACTGAGGCACGCCCCGCCCGGCGGCGCCCCACTAGGCACCCCACCCCGACCGAACCCGCACGAGGGCGCCGACCGCGCCCCGGCGCCCGGCACCCCCGGCTTCCGGATCCTGCTGCTCACCCCGGAGATCCCCGGCAACACCGGCAACGCGATCCGGCTCGCCGCCCTCACGGGGGCCGAGCTGCACCTCGTGGAGCCGCTGGGCTTCGGGTTCGAGGACGCCCACCTGCGCCGCGCCGGCCTGGACTACCACGACCTCGCGGTGGTGACGGTGCACCCGGACCTCGACGCTGCGCTCGCGGCCCTCGCCCCCGCCCGTGTGCTGGCCTTCACCGCGCGCGGGTCCGTGCGGCACGACCGGGTCGCCTACCGGCCCGGCGACGTGCTGCTCTTCGGCCGCGAGTCCACCGGCCTGCCCGAGGAGGTGCTGGCCGATCCGCGGGTCACCGAGACCGTCGGCCTGCCCATGCAGCCGGCCCGTCGGTCCCTGAACCTGGCGAACGCCGTCTCCATCGCCGTGTACGAGGCCTGGCGCCAGCACGACTTCGCCGGGTCCGCGGCCCGTCCCGATTCCCTAGACTGAGGCCACCATGCAGACTCCTGACGCGTCCGAGCCCCACGTCGACCGCCCCGATGACGCCGGCCAGCCCGCCCTGGACACCCTCCTGCGCCGCAGCGCCGAGGGTGACCGGGCCGCGTTCTCCGCGTTCTACGACGCCACGGTCCCGTGGGTGCACGGCCTGGCCGAAGCGATGTTCGGCCCCGGCGACGACGCCGCCGCGGCCACGGTCCGCACCTACCTGACGGCGTGGGAGGAGGCCTCCGAGGCCGGGCTCGACCTGAGCGAGCGTGACGACGCGACCCACCGCGAGCGCCAGGTGTTCACGTGGCTCGAGGTCCTCGCCCACCGTGTGATGACCTCGCTGCGCCGCGCCGGCGGCTCCGCGGCGGAACGTGGGCGTCGTCCCGGCCCGGCCGGGCCCGCGCCGTTGCCCGAGGACCTCGTCGACCGCGTGGCCCCGGACGCCTACGAGGCCGTGCGACTGGCGTGGCTGGGCGGCTGCACCGACCGGGAGGTCGCCGATCGGCTGGGTCTGCCGGCCGGCCAGGCCCGCACCCTCCTGCGTGACGGCGTGCGGCAGGTCGTGGCGGCCCGCCGCGACCTCACGCAGGACGCCGCCCGGCCGTCCGCGCCGGCCCCGGCGACCGGCCCGGCACTCGGCGCGGACGTGCGCGAGGACGTGGACGCCGGCCGCGCACTCGAGCTGGCCGACCTCTCGGCCGTGCACGCGCTCGACACGGCCGGGCACACCGCGGCCTTCTCCGCCGTGCAGCGGCGGGGCGGCGAGCTGGCCCGGTGGCGCTCCCGGGTGGACGGTGCGCGCCAGGCGGTGGCCTGGGCGTTCCGGTCCGTGACGGCCGAGCCGCCGTCGGCCCTGCTCGACGAGGTCCTGCGTCGCCTGCCCGCCCAGGACGTGGGCATGGACCTGATCGGCGACGAGTCCGCCCCCGCCGGCCCGCCGCGGGACCGCCTGCGCTGGCTCAAGGTGACCGCCCTCCTGCTGCTCGCGGCCCTCGTGCTCGGCGTCGGCGGGTGGACGGTGTGGAGTCAGTTCACGCGGCCGGGCATCGTGCACCGCATCGACCAGTCGAAGGACCTGTTCACGACCTCGGAGTACCCGGCCCAGGACGGCGGCACGGTCCAGGCGTTCCTGTCCCGGGAGCAGAACAGCGGCTACCTGACGATCAGCGGGATGCCCCAGCTGCCGGAGGGTCAGTCCTACCAGCTGTGGCTCTACCCCTCGGACGGCACGGCCCCGGCCTCGCTCGGCACGTTCGACGCCAACGGCTTCGGCGAGCCCGTCACCTTCCGGGGGCTGGACCGCTTCGCGGCGATGGGCATCTCCGTGGAGCCCAGCTCGGGCTCGGAGGTGCCGACGTCGGAGCCCGTCGTCGGCGTGGACCTCGACCCCACCGCGCAGACCGGCCCGCGCTACGGCGGTCGGCCGAGCACCAACTGAGATCCCCCGCAGGGGGGCGGTTCAGAACCCGGCGATGGTGCTCGGACCGTTGACCGTGACCAGGTGGAACGCCTCGGCGTGACCCGGCGCGGCGGCCGGGCCGGCGGCGCGCCGGTGATGTTCGGCCATCTGGGCGAGCACGTGCCGCCGCATCGCGTCGACGTCCGGGTGCTGGGAGAGGTGGGCGTCGAGGGCGCGCAGCTTCTGCTCCGCCAGGCCCGTGACGTCCACGACCGTGTTCCGGCGCGCGGCGGGGGCGGCGTACAGCAGCAGGTTCCGGACCTTGAACGCCTCGAGCCCCTCCGCCGCGAGCTCCGGGTACGCGTACGGGTTCTCGGCCGCCGGGTACGCGGCGCGCACCACGGCCTCGCCGCAGGCGAGGTGGTCCGGGTGGGCGGCCTGCATCCGCTCCCAGTCCCGCTCCGGGTGGGTGCTGAGCACCACGTCCGGGCGGACGCGGCGCATCAGCGCCACGAGCTTGCGGCGCACGCCGTGGTCCGGCTCGAGGTGTCCGTCGCGCTCGCCGAGGAAGTGGACCTCGGCGGCACCGACGACGGCGGCGGCCGCGCGCTGTTCGGCGTGCCGGCGGGCGGTCATCGCCTCCGGGCCCTCCGAGTCGAAGCCGCCGGCGTCCCCGTCCGTCACGATGCACAGCTCGATGTGCAGCCCGGCCGCGCGGAAGCCGGCCAGGGTGGCGGCGGCCCCGAAGTCGAGGTCGTCCGGGTGGGCGCCGACGGCCAGGACCCGGCGCCAGCCGTGGTGGGCCGCGAGCGCGGCGGGGGTGGTGAGCGTGGTGGTCACGAGCGGGTGTCCTCCGTGAACGTCACCTCGGTCGTCTGCTCCGCGCCGTCGCGGAGGTAGGTGACGTCCACCGAGTCTCCCACGCGGTGCTCGCGGACGACGGCGGTGAGGGACTCGGAGTCGATCACCGCGCGGTCGCCGACGGCGGTGATCACGTCGCCCTCCTTCAGCCCGGCCGCGTCGGCCGCCGACTCTCCCACGACCTGCTGGACGCGGGCGCCGTCGCTGAACACGGTCCGGGCGTTCTCGCTGCCGCCCTGCACCTCGGCGGGCTCCGGGGTGACGCTCACGCCGAGCATGGCATGCGTGGCCTTGCCGTGGTCGATCAGGTCCTGTGCGACCCGCTGGGCGTAGTCCACGGGGATGGCGAAGCCGACCCCGATGTTGCCCGCCTCGCTCGGGTCCTGGCCGGCCGAGGCGATCGCGACGTTCACGCCCACCAGGCGACCCTCGGCGTCGACGAGCGCGCCTCCGGAGTTGCCGGGGTTGATGGCCGCGTCGGTCTGCAGCACGTTGATGTACACCTCGCCCCGGGTGCCCTGCGGGGTGCCCGGCAGCTGGAAACGGTACTGATCGGTGCCGGAGGACGAGCCGGAGCTCTCGCCCTGCGGCTCGGGCGCCTCGGAGGACGCCACCGCGATGGTCCGGTCCAGGGTGGAGATGATCCCGTCGGTCACGGTGTTCGGCAGGCCCAGGGGGGCGCCGATGGCGACGGCCTCGTCCCCGACCTTCAAATCCCCGGACCGGCCGATCTGGATGGGGGTGAGGTCCGGGGCGTCGATCTTGATGACGGCCAGGTCGGACAGCGGGTCGGTGCCCACGACGGTGGCAGCGTAGACCTCCCCGTCCGAGGTGCGCACCGTCAGCTCGGCGTCGTTGGCCTGGCCGCCGAGGGTGACCACGTGGGTGTTCGTGAGGATGTGCCCCTCCGTGTCCAGGATCGACCCGGAACCGGAACCGGAGGCGGAGCTCGACGTCGCGGAGATGGTCACCACGGAGGGCAGCGCGGTCCTCGCGGCGTTCCCGACGGCGGTGTCCGCCACGGGCTGTCCCCCGGCCTCGGCCGAGGTGTCCGTCGCCGGCGAGGACGAGGAGCTCGCGGCCTCGGAGGCGGCCTCGCCGCCGTCCTCCGCGACCGCGCAACCGGAGAGCCCCACCATGAGCACGGCTGCGGCGAGCAGGCCCGCCCCGGCACGGGCGCGGGACTGGGGCCGGGGACGCGCGACGGTGCGGGCCGTCGGCACGGGGTCCACGGGGTCCTCGCTTCGGGTCGGGCCCCGGGCGGTCGACACAGACGCCCGTCGTCTTGCGGACGCGCGCCCCGGGGCACGTCCACGCTAGCGTGCATGACTGAACGCCGCCTAGAGGCCGAACGTCCGCTCCTCCCACGGTCCCGGCCGCGCCGGATCCCTGGTGCCCGATTCCCACGCCGCCCTACACTCAACCCCAGGATCCGGCGGGTCCGCCCGGTGCGGCGGCTCGCCTCCGCCGTCGAAGGAGACCCCACATGACCGTGCCCACCCGCCCCGCCGATGTCGGCCGTCTGGCGCGCGCCGTGACCGCCGCGGGTCTGGGAGGCCTGGGCCTCCTGGTGGCGGCACCCGCCTCGCACGCCGTGACGGTGCCGCCGGGCGTGTACGTGGTGGACGAGGCCGGGGTGCTCTCGACCTCCGATGAGCAGCGGCTGACCCAGGAGATCCAGGACCTGCGCCGGGACACCGGGCAGGGGCTGTACGTCGTCTACGTGGATGAGTTCAGCACGGACGCCCAGACGCTGGCCCAGGACGTGGCGCGCCAGCGCGGGCTCGGGACGAACGACTCGGTCCTGGCGATCGCGGTCGAGGACCGCGCCTATGGGCTGGACAGCGGCGGGGACGCGGACCTGCAGAACCAGGTGACGCGCACCTACGTGGGCCCGGAGCTGTCCAAGATCGGCACGGACCCCGGCTCGGCGGAATGGCTCGCGGCGGGCACCGCCGCGGTGCAGGGGCTCGACGACGCCGCCGACGGCACGCTCGACGGCACGGGGGCCAGCGGGGCCGAGTACGATCCGGCCGGTGCCCTGCCGGCCGGCACCGCGGGCGACGGGAGCACGGCCCAGGGCGCCTCCGGCGGCGGGGCCCTGACGGCGGTGCTCGGCGCGGGCGCGGTGGCCGCGGCCGTGGGCGGCGGCGTGCTCGTGGCCCGCAGCCGGAAGCGCACGCAGGGCGGCGCGGTCGAAGGGGGCCGCACCGAGGAGGTCCGCCGCGACCCCCTCGACGAGCTCAGCGTGGAGCAGCTGCGCACCCAGGCCGGCTCGAAGCTCGTGGCCGCGGACGACGCCATCCGCTCCTCGGAGCAGGAGCTGGGCTTCGCCGAGGCGTCCTACGGGGAGAAGTCCGTGGCGACGTTCCGCGAGGACATCGATCGGGCCAAGGAGCACATGCGGGCCTCGTTCCAGCTCCAGCACCAGCTCGACGACGAGATCCCGGACACCGAGGCCGAGCAGCGCGCCTGGCTCAAGGAGATCATCCAGCGCAGCGAGGCCGTGGGTGCGGCCCTCGCGGCGCACAAGAAGGAGTTCGACTCCCTGCGCGACCTCGAGAACCAGGTGCCCGAGGCCCTGGAGCGCGTCGACGCCCGCCTGCCCGAGGCGCGGTCCCGGGTGCAGGAGTCCGAGTCGGCGATCGCCGCGCTGCACGGCCAGTACGCGGAGTCCGCCCTCGCCGAGGTCGCGGACAACGCGACGCAGGCCCGGGAGCGGCTCGAGTTCGTGGAGACCGCCGTCGCGAAGGCGCGGAGCGCGTGGGACGCCCAGGACCGCTCCACGGCGGCGCTGGCCGTGCGTGCCGCCGAGGAGGCGCTCAGCCAGGTGGACACGCTCACGGAGGCGGTGGGCAAGGCCGAGGGGTCCCTGCGGGCCATGCTGGGCAACCTGCAGACGGGCCTCGCCCAGTCCGAGCAGGACGTCGCCGAGGCCGAGGCGCTCGTGGCCAACGGGTCGAACCCCGAGCTGGCCGGCCCGGTGGCGGGGATGAAGAACGCCGTGAACGCGGTGCGCCGAGCCCTCGCGGCCGGCCGCCCGGACCCCCTGGAGCTGCTGCACCAGCTCGAGGCCGCGCACCGCCAGCTCAACACCCCGCTGGCCGGCGTCCGCGACGCTCGGGAGCAGGCCCGCCAGGCCTCCCAGGTGCTCACCTCCACGATCGCCCAGGCCCAGGCGCAGATCGACGGCACGGCCGACTTCATCGGCGCCCGGCGCGGTGCGGTGGGCTCGGAGGCCCGGACCCGGCTCGCGGAGGCCGACCACACGCTGCGTTCGGCGATCAGCCTCGGCCGCACCGACCCCGTGGCCGCCCTCCAGCAGGCGCAGCGCGCCTCCCAGCTGGCCGAGCGCGCGAGCGAGCTGGCCCGCGCGGACGTCGAGGGCTTCGGCTACGGCCCCGGCATGGTGGGCGGCATGTACGGTGCACGCCCGCGCGCCGGAGTGGGCGGCAGCTTCGGCGGCGGCCTCGGCGGCGCACTGCTCGGCGGCATCCTGATGAACTCGATCCTGAACAGCGGCAGCTGGGGCGGCGGTGGCTTCGGCGGGTTCGACGGCGGCGGCCTCGGCGGCGGCGACTTCGGCGGGTTCGGCGACATCTCCGGCGGCGGCTTCTGACCGCCGCCCCATGAACTCCGGCGCCCCGGGCGCCGGCCCGGCCCGCACGCGCGGGACGGGGTGGACGCAGGCCGACGGTCTGCGCTGACGTGAAAGACCGACGAAAGGCAGACACCATGGTCAAGCAGTCCATCTTCGGCCGCATCAGCACGCTGGCGAAGGCCAACATCAACGCGATGCTGGACAAGGCCGAGGACCCCCAGAAGATGCTGGACCAGATGGTCCGCGACTACACGAACAACATCGCGGAGGCCGAGGCCGCCGTCGCCCAGACGATCGGCAACCTGCGGATGATCGAGGACGACTACCGCGAGGACCAGGACGCGTCCCGCAGCTGGGGCCAGAAGGCGCTGGCCGCCTCCCAGAAGGCCGACGACTTCCGCACCAAGGGCGACACCGCCTCGGCGGACAAGTTCGACAACCTCGCCAAGGTGGCCATCGAGCGCCAGATGGACTTCGAGCGCCAGGCGAAGTCCGCGGAGCCGACCATCGCCTCGCAGCGCGAGATCGTGGAGCGCCTGAAGACCGGTCTGGACCAGATGAAGGTCAAGCGTCAGCAGCTGGTCGCCAAGCGCGACGAGCTGACCGCCCGCGCCAAGTCCGCCCACGCCCAGTCCGCGGTGGCCGACGCCGTGAAGTCGATCGACCTGCTGGACCCGACCTCCGAGGTCTCCCGCTTCGAAGAGAAGGTCCGTCGCGAGGAGGCCCGCGTGCGCGGCCAGCAGGAGATCGCCGCCTCCTCCCTCGACGCCCAGTTCGAGTCCCTCGAGGACCTCGGCGAGAAGACCGAGGTGGAGGCCCGCCTCGCCGCCCTCAAGGCCGGCGGCGCCGGCCAGGCCGCCCTCACCTCGGGCGACGTCGACGCCGATGAGACCCTGACCCTCGACTACGCGGCCGAGGGGACCGCCGAGGAGACCGGCACCGCGCGCGGCTGACCCCGCCCCTCCCCACGGCCCGTCGCCCGGTCCACGCCGGCGCGGCGGGCCGTCCTCGTGCGCCCCGGCCCGGTGCTCCTCCCGGACGCGCCCCGGCCCCCGCGCTCCTTTGGTACTGTCCCGGGGTCCCTCGGCACGCTCCGTGGGACACCCCCGTCCCCGCACAGAGGAAGAACCCCATGCAAGAGCAGTTCACGGCCTGGTCCGTGCTGGTCGACGCCGGCCTCATCGGCGCGCTCCTGGCCGTGGGCACGCTGGCCCGTGCCGTCATCACGCCCCTCCAGACCCTGATGATCCCGGCCTCCGTCATCGCGGGCATCCTGGGCCTGGCCCTCGGCCCGAACGGCCTGGGCTGGCTGCCGTTCAGCTCCCAGCTGGGCACGTACGGCTCGATCCTGATCGTCATCGTGTTCGTGTGCATCGCGCTCACCGACGACTTCGACGTCCGCAAGATCGGCCGCCCCGTGGGCGCGTTCGCGTCCTACGGCGTGCTGATCTACTCCTCCCAGGTGGCCATCGGCGCCCTCGTCACGCTGGTCCTCC
The DNA here is from genome assembly GCF_017168555.1 of Micrococcus sp. KRD012. NCBI lineage: Bacteria > Bacillati > Actinomycetota > Actinomycetes > Micrococcales > Micrococcaceae > Micrococcus > Micrococcus sp. KRD012. Next base: position 166,172 of record NZ_JABFBB010000007.1, on the reverse strand, counting down.
TGCAGCCGCTGTTCGACGCGCCCGACTCGTTCGCCGCCCTGCTGTTCGCCGGCTGGGCGGGAGGCTTCGGCTCCGCGGCCGCCGTGGGCCAGGCGTACGCGGCCAACGGTGATGCGACCGTCACCTCGCTGGCCTACACCTCGGCCACCGTCGGCATGATCGTCGGCGTGGTGGGTGGCATCATCCAGGCCAAGATCGGCGCGCAGCGCGGCCACGCGCGGGAGTTCGCGGGCCTGACCTCCATCCCGGAGGAGCTGCGCACCGGGGTGCTGAACCAGGTGGAGGAACGCCCGGTCATCGGCCGGCACACCTTCTCGGCGGCCTCGGTGGAGTCGCTGGCCTTCCAGGTCGGCGTGGTCGCGATGATCGCGGCGGCCGCGCACGGCGTGGTCTCCTGGATCACGGCCGTGTGGCCGAGCGTCGTGGGTGAGGACGGTCCCCAGCTGATCATCCCCGCGTTCGCGATCGCGTTCCTCCTCGGCCTGATCGCCCGCGTCCTGTTCCAGGCCACGAAGACGGCGAAGTTCCTCGACCCGGGCTCGCTGAACTCGGTGTCCGGCACCGCCACGGACATCCTCATCGTCTGCGGCATCGCCGCGATCGCCCCGACCGTGGTCGTGGACTACTGGCAGCCGCTGCTGCTCCTGTTCGTGATCGGCCTCGCGCTGGCCCTGTTCCTGGGGATCGTCGTGGCGCCGCGCGTCATGACCGACGCGTGGTTCGAGAAGCAGCTGTTCACGTGGGGCTGGGCCACCGGCGCCGTCGCCACGGGCGTGGCCATGCTGCGCATCGTGGACCCGAAGCTGAAGTCCGGGACCATGGAGCAGTTCGGCGTGGCCTACATCCCGGTGGTGCCCGTGGAGATCGCGGCCGTGTCCTTCGTGCCGCTGCTGCTCCTCGCGGGCCTGTCCTGGGCCGTCGTCGGCATCTGGGGCGCCATCGCGGTCATCGCGATCATCGCTGCCGTCTGGCTGCGCCGCACCGACCCGGGCCGCCGCACCCCGGCCCAGCAGGCGGTCCGGGCCTCGAGCCGCTGACGCTCCCGCTCCCCCGCGTTGATCGCCCGAGGGCGGTCGGCTCGCCCGCCGGCACCGTGCCGGCGGGCCGGGGCGACCGGGTCCGGACATGCGAGAAGGCCCCCAGCAGATGCTGGGGGCCTTCTCCTTCTCGTTGCGGGGGCAGGATTTGAACCTGCGACCTCCGGGTTATGAGCCCGGCGAGCTACCGAACTGCTCCACCCCGCGGCGACTTCTAGAACTATACACACCTGTTCCGTCGAGTTCAAATCGGCGTCAGCACCCCGCCACCCGGCGGCCATGCGGCGGCCACCTGCCCCGAGACGACAGCGGCCCCGACCACGCGCGGTGCGTGGCCGGGGCCGTCGTCGACGGTCCGGCGGGCCCGGCCCGCCGGCGCCGACTCAGCCGCTCGGCGTCGGGCTGGGGCTCGACGACGGCGCGGGGCTCGCCTCGGCCGGGGCCTGCTCCTGGGCAGGCGCGTCGCCGCCCAGGGCGTCGTCGGCGGCGGTGGCACGCTTCAGGGCCTCGTTGAGACGCTTCTGCTGCTCGCCGTAGCCGGCCCAGTCGCCCTCGGCCAGACGCTCCTGGCCCTGGGTCAGGGCGTCCTGAGCCTCCTCGAGGGCCGCCGAGAGCTCCTCCTCGACGGTGCCCGGAGCCGTCGGCTCCTCGCCCGGCGCGGGCGCCTCCGCCTGCTTCTCCTCCGGGGTGACCGCGCCCGAGTCCCCGTCGAACACCTGGTCCAGGGCCTCCTGGAGGGTGTCCGCGAAGCCGACCTTGTCGCCGAAGGAGACGAGCACCTTGCGCAGCGTCGGGTAGGTGGTGCCGCCCGAGGAGCGGACGTACACCGGCTGGACGTAGAGGATGCCGCCGGCCACCGGCAGGGTGATCATGTTGCCGTTGAGCACCTCGGACGCGCCCTGGCGCAGCAGGTTCAGCTCCCGCGAGACGTCCGCGTTCGAGTCGAAGTTGGCCTGCGCCTGGCCCGGGCCGGGCACCGTGGTGGACCGCGGCAGCTCGAGCAGTCGGAGCTGCCCGTAGCCCTCGGCCTTCACGCCGTCCTCCCCCGTGCCGGCGTCGCCGGCGGCGGAGAGGAACCCGTAGAGCACGTTGCGCTGCTGGGCACCGTCCGTGATCTGCGGTATGTAGCTGCTGGTGAGGGAGAACGCCGGCTCGTCCTGGCCGGGCATCTGCAGCGTCATGTAGTACGGCGGCTGCTTGACGTCCTCCTCGCGCGTGGGGTCCGACGGCACGGACCACGCGTCGTTGTTCTCGTAGAAGTCGTCCGCGTCGGTCACGTGGTAGCGGCCGAGCAGCTCGCGCTGGACCTTGAACATGTCCTCCGGGTAGCGGACGTGGTCCAGGAGTCCGGCGCTCATCTCCGAGTACGGGCGCAGCGAGGACGGGTAGACGTTCTGCCAGGCCTGCAGCAGCGGATCCTGGTCGTCCCACGCGTAGAGAGACACCGAGCCGTCGTACGCGTCCACCGTCGCCTTCACCGAGTTGCGGATGTAGTTCACCCGGCCCTGGAGCGCCGGGTTCTGGCCCTGGCTCAGGGAGTCCACCGTGACCTCGCCCAGCTGCTGCGCGGTGGAGTACGGGAACTGGTCCGAGGTCGTGTAGGCGTCCACGATCCACTGCACGCGGCCGTCGACGATCGCCGGGTAGGGGGCGGTGTCCACCGTCAGGTAGGGCGCGACCTTGCGGACGCGCTCGGCCGGGTCGCGGTCGTAGAGGATCTGCGAGGCCTCGTTCACGTCCGAGGACAGCACCAGCTCGGGCGAGCCGAACTTCACCGCGTACGCGAGCCGGTTGAACAGGTTGCCCACCGAGGGGCCGCCGTCGCCGGAGAAGGTGTACGCCGTGTCCTCCTGGGAGTCGGCCGTCTGCGGCCGGTCGCGTTCGACGGCCGGCGCGCCCTCGGGCGCACCCACCACCGAGTACGAGGGCGAGTTGAGCCCGAAGTAGATGCGCGGCTCGTAGTCCTGGTCGGAGGCCAGCGGCCCGCGCGTCGGGATCTCGGAGAGCAGCCACTGGGGCCGGCCGCCGGCCGCGACCTCGGAGGCGTCGGCCACGACCATGCCGTAGCCGTGCGTGTAGATGGTGTGGCGGTTCACCCACGACTGGGAGTCGTCCACGTTGACGTCACGGGCCGCCAGGATGGTGTCCCGCGTCTGGCCGTCCACCTCGTAGCGGTCCACGTGCAGGGTGGTGGGGAACGCGTAGTACGGACGGAACTGCTGGAGCTGCCCGAAGGTCTGGGAGATCAGGTTCGGGTCCATGAGACGGACGTTGGCCGTGTTGGCCTCCTCGCCCGCCAGGGCCCCGGCCTCGGTGTCCGTGGCGCCCTCATAGTTCGTCACCTCGACGTCGTCCAGGCCGTACGCCTCGCGCGTCATGGCGATGTTCCGCTCGATGTACTGGGATTCGAGCGTGCGCTCGGACGGCTTCACCTGGTACTCCTGCACGATGAAGGGGTACGCCGTGCCCACCACGAGCGCCGTGATGACCAGGACCGCGGTGCCGATCAGCGACAGCCGCCACCGGCCCGAGACCACCGTCCACACGAACAGGCCGGCCACGATCACGGCCGTGACCGCCAGGATCGCCGACGTCGGGATGACCGCGTTCACGTCCGTGTAGAGCGCGCCGGCCCAGTTGCCGGTCTGCGACTGCGTGGTGCGGTAGCGGTTGAGCCAGAAGTTGACGCCCTGCAGCAGCAGGAACACGGCCAGGGTGATGCCGATGTGGGCGCGCGCCGCCGGGGTGATCCGCACGCCGCCGCCCTCCTCCACGCGCACCGCGCCGTACAGGTAGTGCACCAGAAGACCGGTGATGCCGGAGACCAGGACCACCGAGATCAGGTACCCGACCACGAGCGTCAGGAACGGCAGGGTGGCCATGAAGAACATGAGGTCCAGGCCGAACTCCGGGTCCGCCTGGCCGTAGGGCACCTGGTTCAGGAACAGCAGGACCGTGTTCCACCCGTTCATCGCGGTGGAGCCGGCGAACACGCCGAGCACGAGCGGGACACCCAGGAACACCAGGCGCCGGATGGGCTCCAGCTGGCGCTGGGCCTGGCTGAGCGAGTCCCGCGCGGCCGCGGACGCGTCCGCGGGGCGGTGGCGCCAGGCCGTGCGGATCGCCAGCCACACGGCGAGGGCCATCCCGAGCCCGGCGATCAGGAACAGCGCGGCCTTGGCGACGACCTCGGTCCAGAAGACCTCGGTGAAGCCCAGCTGCGAGAACCACAGCACGTCCGTGTAGACGTTCGTGAACACCACGAACAGCCCCACGAGCACGGCCACCGCGATGATGGTCAGCACGAGCGCGCTCGGCCGGCCCGGCCGGCCCCTGCCGCGCGCGGCGGAGGACCCGCCCCCGCCGAACGGGCCACCAGGACCGCGGTCGCCGTCGTCGCCCGGGCCGCGCGGGGCGCCGCCGAAGGGGCCGAACGCCCCGAACGGGCCGGACTGGCCCCCGGCGGTCCCGCCGCCGTCACGGGGCGGGCCGCCGAACGGTCCGCCGCCTCCCTGTCCGAAGCTCACTGCTCTGTCCTCTTCCCTCCCGCGTCCGCGGGGCTCTGCTCCGGTCCGGGGCGCTGCGCCCCGGACATGTCGTCCGGTCTGGTGGTCTGGTGGTCCTGGTGTGCGTCGGCTCAGCCGCACGTCCGGGCGGCGGCCGGGCTCTCCCCCCGGGCCACCGCCTCGACGATGTCGCGGGCCTGGCCCAGCGTGTCCACGGGGTACACCGTCAGACCCTCGGGCACACGGCCGGCCAGCTCCTCGCAGTTCGCCGTGGGGGCGAGGAACGTCGTGGCCCCCGCCTCGGCGGCGCCGCGCACCTTCTGCGGGATCCCGCCGATGGGACCCACGACGCCGTCCCCCGAGATCGTGCCCGTTCCCGCGATCGGGGCGCCCCCCGTCATCGCGCCCGGGGTCAGCCGCTCGATCACGGTGAGCGCGAACATCAGACCCGCCGAGGGCCCGCCGATGTCCGGCACGGTCAGCTCGACGTCCACCGGGACGTCGTAGGCGGTCTCGATCAGGGCCCCCATCTGCCACGGCTGGGGCGCGCCCTCGGGGGCGGCCGCCACCGGCACCTCGAGGTCCTGCTCCGCGCCGTCGCGGCGGACCGTCAGCGTGACCGGGTCGGGCCCCGCGGCCCCGACGGCGGCGCGCACGGCCTCCAGGTCGGCCACGGGCCGTCCCTCGGCGGCGATCACCTCGTCCCCGGCCCGCAGGACACCCTCGGCGGGCCCGCCGGACACGAGCTGCTGCACGACGAGCCGCTGGGGCACCTCCCGGCCGAGCTCGTGCAGGGCCGCGGCGGTCGCGGTCTGCTGGGAGTCCGACATGGCCGCCGAATTGGCCTCGCCGACCTCGTCGGAGGTGACGCCGGTGGGGTACATCAGCTCGCGCGGGACCACGTCCACGGCGGGGTCCGTCAGGCCGCGGCCGAGATCGAGCAGGGAGGTGGTGCCGATGGGCGGGCCCCCGACCATCACGGTGGTCATGGCCAGGGTCCCCTCACCCGGGTCCGCCTCGCCGCCCTCGACGCGCAGCACCGGTCGACCCTCGCGTTCGCCCAGCAGGTCCACGGCGGGGCCGGGGCCCTCGAGGATGTAGGGGGTGGGGGCCAGCAGTGCCAGCCCGGCGCTGCCCAGGGCGAGCCATCCGGAGAAGGGCACGCGGGCGGCGCGGGTGGTCCTCGAGGGCACTGCGCGCACGCGACACCGTCTTTCCTGGGGGTCCTGATCGGGCCGTCCTCGCCGCCGGGCACGGGCCGCGCGGCGACGGTCACACCAGTCTACGCGGGGCCGCGACCCCCGCCTGCCCCGCGCGACGCCGTGCGCCATGGGCGAACCGCGCCGCCGCGACGTCGGGAGGGCGGGCGCGCCGCGCCGACGCGGATACGCTGGAGACATGAGCAACGACGCGCGCACGCCCGGATCCGACGACGGCCGCGACCCCCTGGAGGAGATGCTGCGGCAGCTCTTCGGCGGCCAGGGCCCCGACCCGGACGAAGTCCGACGCGCCATGGAGGGCCTGGGCGGCCCCGGCGGGGTGCCCTTCGACCCGTCCCAGCTGAATCCGGCCATGATGCAGCAGGCCATGGCCCAGTTCCAGGCGATGATGAGCTCCGGCTCGGACGGCCCCGTGAACTGGGCTCTGGCGAAGCAGGCCGCCCGCCAGGCCGTGGCCGGCGAGGACCCGGCCGTCGGCTCGTTCGCGCGACGCGAGGTGGACGAGGCGCTGCGGCTGGCCGAGCTGTGGCTCGACGGCGTCACGCAGACCGAGCCCGTCGGCAGCGTCGGCGTGGCCTGGTCCCGTGCCGAGTGGGTCGAGGCGACCATGGACCAGTGGCGCCGGCTCACCGAGCCCGTGGCCGTCTCGATGTCCCGCGCGATGTCCGCGGCCATCGAGCAGCAGCTGCCGGGCCAGCTCCCCGAGGGCATGGACGCCTCCCTGCTCGGCGGGCTGCAGCCCATGCTGAAGAACATGGGCGGCACGATGTTCGGCCTGCAGCTCGGCGGCGCCGTGGGCGCCCTGGGCAAGGAGGTGCTCTCGGGCACGGACATCGGCCTGCCCGTCGCCGGCCACCGTCTCGCCCTCGTCCCCGTGAACATCGAGGAGTTCGGCGACGGGCTCTCGGTGCCGGACGACCAGATCCGCATCTACCTGGCCCTGCGCGAGGCCGCACGCATGCGCCTGTTCCTGCACTCGCCGTGGCTCGAGCGGGACCTGTACGCCGCCGTCGAGCAGTACGCCGCGGGCATCCGCCTGGACACCGAGGGCATCGAGCGGGCCGCGCAGTCGGTGGACCCGATGGACCCCGGTTCCCTGCAGGCCGTGTTCGACGGGGCGTCGTTCATCGCCGCCCCGGACGCCACCCAGCAGGCCGCGCTGGACCAGCTGGAGCTGCTCGTCGCCCTCGTGGAGGGCTGGGTGGACGTGGTGGTCGCCGAGGCCGCGCGCCCGCTCGAGTCGGCGCCCGCCCTGCGCGAGACCATGAACCGCCGCCGCGCCTCGGGCGGCCCGGCCGAACAGGCCTTCGCCGCCCTCGTGGGCCTCGAGCTGCGCCCGCGCCGCCTGCGCGAGGCCGCCGCGTTCTGGGAGCACGTCACGGCCGAGCACGGCACGGAGTACCGCGAGGAGATCTGGCGCCATCCCGAGCGTCAGCCCACGGCGGAGGACCTCGAGGACCCCGCCGGGTACGCCGGGCGCCGCTCCGCCGCGGACGCCAGCGCCGAGTCCCTCGACGACGAGCTGCGCAAGCTCCTCGAGGGCGGCTTCGGCGACGCGCCGCGCGAGGGCTGAGCCCCTCCCGGCACGACGGCGGCGGGCGGTCCGGCACCTCGGGTGCGGGCCGCCCGCCGTCGTGTCAGCCCGCGTCCTCGTCCTCCGCCCACCGGTCCGGCGCCGTGCGACCGCGGCCCTCGGCGAAGGTGACCCCCTCGAGGAAGGCCATCGCCTCGGCGTAGCGCGGGTACCGGTCCACGAGGCGTCGGAAGGCCGGGCCGTGTCCGGACTCCAGCAGATGGGCCAGCTCGTGGACGAGCACCGCCGCCACCACCCAGTCCGGCATGCCGCGCAGCTGCGTCGAGAGCCGGATGGTGCCGCGGGCCGGCGTGCACGAGCCCCAGCGGCGGCGCTGCCGGGCCGACCACGTGACCGAGACCGGACGGGCCCGCCCACCCAGGTGCGCCGCCGAGAGCCGTCCCGCCCAGGCCAGGAGCGCGTCGTCGGAGCGAGCGTCGGCGGGGCGGCCGCCCGGGTCGGCCGCGGGCTGCCCCGTCCCGCCGCGTGCGCCCACCTTCGCGACCATCTGGCCGATCCACTCGCGCTCCTGCGCGGCCGAGAGCCGGGCCGGGACGTTGACCTGCAGGCGGCCGTCGCGCCACCCCGCCGAGATGGTGCGGGTGCGGGCCGTGGAGCGCACGAGCCGCACGGGCGTGCCCTCCCAGTCCAGGTCGGTGCTCTCGCGGGCGGGGCCGCGGTGGGCGGCCGGGACGGCACGCGGAGGG